>CAXAFJ010000018.1:0-32278 GCA_963968025.1 uncultured Pseudomonadales bacterium
TGATGGGCTCGCTCTACCACCGAGATGCTGTCGATCTGAATATAGCCTAGGTGGTGGATGGCTTTGCGCGTACCGCTATGCCGCTGCTAAAGGGCTGAGACTTAAGTAGGCCCTGTGACGATAAGGCTAGGCGGCGCAGGCGTATTAGGTCTTGTGGGTGTTTGAGTTCAATCATGCTTATCCGTCACGCCAAAAGCAATTGGTCGGGGGTCAACTTGAGTTATAGCCGATTTTTTTTTAGGCCTGATCCTACGATTTTAGCTGTATTGTTGTAGAGCTGTTTTTGACATCCATTTTAGCACTATCGATTCTAGCACTATCGATTCTAGCGCTATCCATTTGGCAAGCCAATGAAGCCCAAAATGCTACCAATAAGAAATGTTATATAACTTAAGAAAACCAAAGAAAAACAAATTCGAAAATGAATTTTTGATTGTTGGTCATTATCATTGTAATTGGAATAGGCTTGAGCATAACCAAAGCCAGAAGCAACGGCACCGAGAAAAACACCAATACCGTAAGTTAGTAGTGCTTGTTTAAGGTGCTCTGAGTAAGCCGCGACCGAAGATACTGTGGCTGCAAAGAAAGACAGAAGCGCGACTGTAGCGCCGCCATTGATAAGTAAACTAGTACGTAAAGCCCCCTGTCCAAATTGAACCAGCGCGCGAAAAGACTCAAATTCCGCATCAGTAATGGCCTTAACTCGTGCAAAATCCTCTTTATTTGGTTCGTCGGTCATTGCTTTAAGGGCAAGATCCGCCATTGAAGATTTTCTGAGAGAGGATGCGCTTGTTTTTGTCTTTTCCTTTAATGTTTTCATACTACGTAATCCTCAATGAGTTCGAGTCTGAACTCTTCCTTAGGGGTCGGACCTAACCAACCGCTTGATTTTATTCAGCTTTCGCCCAAAATCAGGCGCCTGTAGTTGCTTAAACCACTGTTTTGGGCATCAAAATCACAGATATAAGAGCCTCTTGGCTCTCTAACCCTATATAGCCCTGCTTGTGCTTCAAACAACCAGTATCGCCAGCGCTTGCGATCACGCACAAACTTCAACAAAAACTCGCTGCGGTGGCAGCAATGTGTGATGTGCCATACATGGTCAGGAATAAAATATCTGTTTGCGCGGGTAATTTTGCTTTCTCCTTAAAGCCTGTATTCCTCCCTAAAAATAGGGCCTCTAAGCCCTAAATAAGCGTGATTTTTCGGTGATTTTGAAGATATTTCAATGACTTGCGTAGGTCCGAGCCCATTCATGGGCCCATGGCGCAGGCCAGTGACAAGATACTCGGCTTAGCAGTCAGTAGCCTTATGGGGTAAAGGGCGCATGTGTTGGAAAGTCGGATATCTTCTTATTCAGTGAATTATCCAATAAAGCCTGCATGCCGGTGAAGGTGCATGGGTAGACGAAATCATTAAGGTGGTTGATCGCATCAGACAGATGCATAAGATGAGCTGGCGTCACCTCAGAGCTCTTTTTGCTTTGTACCGCTTTAACCAAGGCCTCCATTAGCCCAAGATCAGGGGTGACCAGATAGGTGGAGTCATAGGCATCGAAACCTAATCCAGCGCCGCTAAATGCCATGCCTGTGGCGCCAACTGCCTCGGCTGATGAGGAGGCGAAGCCCATACCCGCTTTAACGAGGCCGCCAATGATATTGGTCTGCTTTTTAGCGTGCTCGCGATGGGCTTTTGCCAGAGAGATTCGTCTAAAGAAATCGCTACAGAGAGACTTTGAATAGGCCTGGCCTTCTTTCCAAAACTTAAAATTGGCCTCTGGATTTTCTACAACGGCATTCAAACTGGTGGTTTTAAAGAAGGGAAATTCCTCGTCATCAACTACTGTATAACCTCCACCCTCAAGGGCATATCTGTAGCTCAGCCAATAGCGTTGCTTGCTTGACGATATCATCGAGCCCTTGGCGAATAGTGTCTCGCCCTTGATTGAAGGGTCTTCTACTAAGAAAGGGGTTTGATATTTCGAGAACAGCGAGCAGCTTTGCAGGGATAGGATGACTAGTATTGATGTTATTACTTTCATGTAAGATTCCATTCTTATAAGTGGTTTTTTATAGTTTGTTAAAGTAGAGATGTATAGCGATCTTGGTGTTGTTATTGGTTTTAACCCCAGTCGTTCTTTTCATCAAATCTCACATTCAAACTGAGAGTGCTATGAGTGCTCACTGGCGCCACGAAACACCTAAAGCGAAGGTTATTGCTGCCCGGTTTATAGGCAGAGGGGATTATTTTTTCGTCGGTAAATGAGGACCCCCAGTCAATCGGAGAGTCTTTGGCTTTGGTGTCGACAAAGGCATAATATCTTGGCCTTGATCCAATCCCAATCAATTGGCCACCAGCATGAATTTTAATGCCTACCCGCAGATTTCTATAAGTATTACCCTCTTCCATCCATAGGGTTATTAGCTCCACTCTGCCCCGTGCAATGGAGGTGGCAGCTGGGCCAGAAAGCTTTCCTCCGCCAATCATAGATGTCTTTCCGCCATTGTTTTTCAATGGCGATGAAGGTTCTTTACCCACTCCACTCCAGGACTTGGATAGGTCAAAAGAAAAGCCTTCCCTGTTCGCTCCCAGAGTCAATATAAGAGGCGAATTATTGACGAAATTGACCTCTATTCTGTCAGCGGATTCATGGAATTTCTTCATTTCGTCAAGATCTACGCCCATATTTAAAGTCCCCTATGCTGGTTGCCGAACCAATAGCTAATCTATTGATGGTAAAGGTCTTGGTGGGACGCGCAATAATGGATTCTTGTATATCGACGTTATTCGGGTCTGGCTCTGTATGGGTCTCTAGTGCTTATGGGTATTCATAATCCTCTTGTATACCTCACTAATTGTTTTTATCTTTCGTGGAGACCCGAAGCTTGTTTCAATTATAAAAAAATCTGGGTTGGAGGATCTTGTTCCCACCAAGTACTCGCAAATTAACAGCCCGTTCTGAAACATATCTGCCGAGAGGCTGTAGATTAGCTCTGGAGTTTCGGCGTCATGCCTTCCCCAAAACTCATCAGTCTCCAATCCGCCAGAAAGCTGATATATGGATGTCAGGATTTCATGAGCAAGCACTAGATTATTCTTCTCCAAGGCAGATATATGCTGCAGGTGCAGTTTAGTAAATTTAGAGAGGTACTTTTTGACCGGGGCATAGTGATAATGCTGGGATAATTGAGCCTGTATCTTGCTGGCCCGCAATTGCAGAATAGAGACTAATTCGTCTGTGCCTATATCTAGCGATGTATTGTTGATAACAATATCTCTTCCAGCAACGGTGCCATTGATGGTCGTGCCATCAGATACGATCACTGATGATTGCTCTCTATCCCTATCCCTATGATCATTAATTGCCGCTGACTGTTGCCCTTGGATACTGTGTTTTCTGATTTGAACTACTCGAAGGACACCGGCTAGGATAAAAATACCTATACCGCTAAAAATCCATTGGTAGTTCTGTAATGTCCACTCGATCATCTTGGCACCCTTGAGGGTTATACATGGCAGTAGAGTCGGGTTTTCTGTACTTTCACCACTCCTAGTGTCAACAGAGTTTGGCTAAGTATCGCCTACAGTAATAGCCAATAATCATGGCAAATTCGAGCTTTCGCCCCCAATTCAGGCAGCAGCCAAAACTACTACCTACGAAGACAGTCGGTGATACACTTTCTGCCTGCCTTCGACCGTGAAACCCCAACAAAAATGAAAGACTGCAATCAATGTGGAAAGTGCTGCATCAAATACGGCGACGGCGCGCTCTCTGCAACAGCGGCGGAAATCGAGCTGTGGGAGTTGTTTGAACCGCATATTTATCAGTATGTAAAAGATAATGAAATCTGGTTTTCCCCGGAGACAGGCTTGCAGCTGACCCGCTGCCCTTTTCTTGAGATCGAACCCGGCCAGGGTAAAGAGAAATATACCTGCTCCATCTACCAAAGCCGGCCTGAAGACTGCAGGCACTATCCAAGCAATATTGCGGAGATGGTTCGAGATGAATGCGAGATGATTGAGGTGAAGGATTTAGATGACTTTAATAAGGCGCAATCTAAATTGGATGACTTGATGGAAGATAGTCGGCCGAGAAGGTGGTAAAGCTTTTAGACTTGGAACGGCTGACAGCCGTCCCAAGTCCTGACTTGTGTATGCATTGCTACTATTTAAGGACTAACCATAGAGCATGCAATATGCCTGGCACATAAAAGAAAAGGCAGAGTACGATATTTATAAGTAGATCCTTACCTGCACCGTTGTTAAGAAATGCCGCTACTGGTGGTAGTAGGATTGCCAGAATGACCAATACAGTTTTGTTCATATCAAGATACCTCCGTCATTGGTGGATTGCCAAATAGGGTACTGCTTAAAGGCAATCTAAGAGTCTGTTTGTGAGGCCGCCCGCTGACCTCATTATTATCGGACTCTTAATTGATAGATCATTTTTGAGTTAAGTGCCCAGTAAAGCTACTGTTACCGCCTTTGGATTATTGGGGGGTAGTGCAAAGGAGATCTTTAGCCTTTGGCGTTAACTCCGCGGATGCCAGCCTTTTAGCATCTTTCTGTGCCTGTTTAGTAAAGTACAGCTGCCACATTAGCAATCAAGCATCTGTGGATGCATCGTCAAGTGCGGAATCCATGCCTTCGCGAATGGACTCTCTCATACCTGAGATGGACAAAAGAAACACTGTTTCATTGATGGCATTCCAGTCGTCTTCGGACAGCAAAACGGCATTACCTCGTTTACCTGTGATGGTAATCGGCTTATGAGTCGAGGTAGTCTCGTCGATTAAATTATCTAGCTTGGTGCGAGCGTCGGTTGCGTTACCAGTGGTCATGGGGCTCTCCAAAAAACATAGCGTACGCCAATACGCAGGTTACGTCAGCGGGCGGTTTTGCGTGGTCGTATTAGGCGGTTTGTTAGGAAATCTAGAAGATTGATACATCTGCTCCCACGCCTGAGTTATCAACGGTTACCTGTTGAGCAATCGATCTCGCTATGAGAAGTTCAGCACCCGTTCCAGAAAGGCTGACGGCTAGGGCTTGGCTCTTGGGAAAAAATATAACCTGCTCCACTCCAGTTGACGATATTAGTCCGCCCGGGTAGGGGACGTCAGGGTCGCCTTGCATAATTGTTACCTCCGCCCCTGTTCCCGAAATGATGAGATATGCCGCCCCATCGTTTATTGTCGAGGTTGCCTGTGCATTTTGGGTTTCCTGTTTTGCTGTGGGGCTTGGCAGTGTCAAGTTCACTGGATCCTGTGTCACCGCACTGGTTCTAGCGCTAGAGTCTGATGAAGCGGAGCCACTGATAGCAATGGCACTGCCGCCATAGGAAGTCGCATTGGCAACGGAGCTGGAAGTGGAGGTTATTGTACTTACGGTTGACACATTCTGCCCATTCCCTCCTTTGAAGCGTTGGGGAATAAGATCAGCTTGTATGATTCCGATAACGGATACCACGATACTAATAATTGTTAATGCTGTGGCTATATTGTTCATGGGCGCCTGATGATCTGTTAGCTAGGTTTTTAGGATTTTATTGGAGATCATGCCCCCCTGCTATGGCGTCTTATGGTTGCTAGAAAAATAAAACCCTGCCACTGAGCCAATAAGGGCGCCAGAGAAAGCAATGATTTCTGAGAAGTAGGGGCTGGTTATTAGCACCGCCAAGAATATAAGCACAAAGAGGAAAAAGGTCAGGAGAAGAGCCAGTAGTGGTGCAACACGCTTGTTCATACGCTCTGTCATCGGTTCAGCTCGGCCAATACCGCCGCAAGAGCCACAGATAAGACCCTTTTGCTTTTTGCGTTGCCAAAAGGAGATCTCATTTTTTCGGGCACAGGCTAGACAGGCATCGGAGTCTCTTCCATTAGTGCAGGTGCCTAAGCCAGAGCAGTGTTTGCATTCGTAGAGGTTTGCGGTTATTTGCATGATCATCCTTGGTCTAATGCAGTGTTGTTATTTGTGGTCAGATTGTAAATATTCGTATAGCAAGGCTGTGGCTGCGCAGAACTTGAGTCTGACCCTGATTATGTCTAAAAATGAATAGGGTCTCCAAGCCCTAAATAAGCGTAATGTTTTTGGTATTTCAATGACTTGGGTAGGTCCGGCCCCCTTCGATTCGATTCGAATCTCACCCTGATTGTTCATTCTCATGACTATTGTTTAGATGTGCGACCCAACTTGGCAATAACGCTCTCTACTACTTTTTCAATAGGTGTAACGCTCTCTTACTTTTTATAGCTTCTTAAGGGGTGTTGGTGAATTTCATCAAGTACTTTTTTCATATACTCCTTATAGCTGGCATCATCACTATTTTTAACTTTTAATTGATCAGAAAAAGCTACTATTGACTTTGCAAGGCTAACTTTGTACGCGTAATCAGATGCTATATTTGATGTTTTTAAATATTGCCCTGCACAAAACCATGCGCCGGATAGTGATATGAATATTATTAAAGTCCGGGAGACTAATATATTTGGCTTTAAATCTCCATCCACCAGTCCAACCCATAGTCCAATGCTTAGTGCAATAAGAGTAAATGCTGTTGCTCCCCATATCCAAACTCTTGCTCCGAGGAAGGTGTTAAGAATTCTGAGTCGGCCGTCCTTTCTAATTCCCTTTATTTCATTGTATTGTGATTGTAAGCCAGCACTTATTCCTGAAGCCTCTCCAAGTTTCATGGCGCTCTTAGCTTGGGCTATAATTCCGGTAACTCCTGTTAATGCGGAATTCTTATCTTTTCTGAAGCTATTAATTTCGTTGTTGTAGTTTTTGTGTATGATTTTTTTTTAGAGTCTCATCATAGGATTCTATTTCTTTCCCTAAAGTTTTTAATTGTTTTTGGTTATCCTTTGAGTTTTCAATATTCAATCTAGTTATTTCGACTTTTGTTTTTAATAAATTTATTGATTTTATCAGTTTATTTTTTTCCTTAATTACATCTCTTGAATCAGATCTAAGTTTTTCAACATCTGATTTCAGTCCGGCAGAATATGATTTTGTATAATCGATATAGGAAAATATTCGTAGTTGTAATTTTAGTTGTTCAAATTCTACAAGGAAGTTATCTCCCTTTTTTATATTGTGTCTTATCGATTTAAGGGTGTTTAGGATTGATTCCCTTTCGGAGCAGGTAGAAACCTCTCTAAAATGATTTCTTGATCCGCACAGAGCAATTATTCTTGCAATAAGTTTGTCTAGGTCTGAGAATAGTGATTTATAGCTAATCCCATGATCCCCTCTTATCGCTTATTGTAGGGAAAATATATCCCTTGGTTCGTCTCGGGAAAAAATAGCTTGGGACTTTATTTTTTTATAATTATATTTTCCATTAATCTAATTCCTTAAGTTAAATGGGGAATATAACTACCGTCAGATCCGAATTTAACTTAGGGAAATAAAAAAATTAAAGGGTTGGATCCAATTCGGGTACCGCTTGTAAAACTATTGCCTGACTGATTTTGATTCGAGTCTGTTGCTAATTCTCGTTATTTGAGCGACCACATAACTATTTCAGAAAAAATCCCCATTAGACCGATGATTACTATAGCCCAAGTAAGTCTATTGCCGACTTTAGCGGTTGAAATACTATCTTGATGATTTTGCTGCTCTAAGTCGTGATTGGAGAGCGTTTGCAGGGCTTTGCCTGATAAAGCATAGTTGCCATTATCCCTTTCTAGATCGAGAGACTCGACAAACGATTCTAGGAGTAATTTTAAGTGCTCTTTGTGCTCGTGTTGCTCTGGGTGATAAAACCACTTTGTTGAATAGAGCTGCATTCCCAGAAATAATGGATCAAATTTTTCATTCGGATTCTGTATAGCGCTTTCAACGAGAAATTTAAGTAGATCTATACGCTCAGCTCTTATGAGCGGTTGCCTATTGAATCTTTTTTGGGAATAGCGAGAATGAAAAATAATCCATAAGTGCCTACAGAAAAGGCGGGCTAATAAAAATCTGATAGTTCCATGATAACTGAATTGATAGCCCTTATAGTAATGTTCAATTTTAAGGCTATATTTGAAACTCTCAATATGTTTTTTTGTGAGGGTTTTACTCTCTCCCGAATCATTGGCATCCCTTACAAGAGCGTTATAACCACTTGCGGTGTTTTCTTTGAGCCATACTCGCTCTTTTCCAGCGCTATCAAGAAGATGAACCGAATAAAAATCATTATCAGAAGCTCTTGGCCCACTAAGTGGTATGGAACCAGGTGAAGGGCGCTTAAGAGCCGTGTCGATCGAGCGGAATAACATTTTATCCTCCGTGGATATCAGGCCATATCATTATTATCGGATCGTTTTTTGTAGGACGGTTTTGAATTTGGCGAGGTGCAAAACTGCTCTACAAAGCCTGAATAAATCAAAAAGACACTTATGCTCTGAGAGTAACTATTACAGAGTATCCATCACCATTCCGTGGCTCACATGGGTTGTACATTCCTGTACGCGATATTTTACGAAGAACTATAGGTTCCTATTAGACGGGGATCAATACCGTTCGTCGCTTTCTATGCTAACGCAACTTCTCCGGCGTAAAACTCAAATTTTTCTCACCGGAATCCCAAGTCACTTCTCCATCCTGCAAGCTAATTTGCACATCCATATTCCGCTGCACTAGCTTAGACAGAACGTCAGTCGTCTCTGTATCTATATGAAAAACACTAATATTTTTAAAGCGCGCTAGGGGAGTTTGCATCTGCTTCCACCACATCTCGGCGGAGCCGCTGCCATAGGTGTAGACCATGACTTGCTGTGATCTTCCGCTGGCTTTCTTGAGGCGTTTTTCACTGGGCAGGCCCAGTTCGATCCACAGTTCGATATCGTCGCTGAGGCTTTTTTGCCAGAGGTCGGGTTCGTCGTCGGTGCTGAGGCCTTTGGTGAAGCTGAGGGTTTCGCTGGCTTGCAGGGCGAAGACTAGGAGGCGAACCATTAGGCGTTCGTCGGTTTCGGAGGGGTGTTGGGCTAGGGTGAGGCTGTGCTGTTGGTAGTAGTGGCGGTCCATGTCGATGACATTGAGTTCTGCTTTGCAGATGCGTGCGCTGAGTGCCATGGGGGTACGACCTTTTGCCTAGTTTGGTAGCGCGCCAGTGTAGCCTATGTCTGGGGTCATTGGTGGGCTGTCATTGGCGGCTAGAAGCCGTCGTCTTCTTGGGTCACTTCGACACTGACATAATCGCCTTGGACTTCGGTTTGGATGAGGATGGGGCGACAGCAGACGGAGCAGTCTTCGGTGTAGAGTTGGGACTCTGAGGGGTCGACCAGTACGGTGATGCTCTCCCAGCAGAAGGGGCAGGTGATCTGTTTTTCATGGAGTTGAAAGTGCATGGACTGCTCCTGTTACCTTCTACTGATTATTCATTCTATCCAGCTAATCTAAACCAGCTAATCCAAACCAACTAATCCAAACCAGCTAATCCGAACCAGCTAGTCGAGGTCTTTTAGCGGATGCTGATCTGCCGGCCAAGGGCTGGTAAAAAACGGTTCGATCATGTCGCTAGTTATGTCTTCAATACGGGCTGGGTTCCAGGCTGGACTGTTGTCTTTGTCCACGGCTAGGGCGCGGATGCCTTCGACGGTTTCACTGCGGGTGCCGCTGCGGCCCAAATGTTCTGTGTGGAAGCAGTGGTGGACTATGTTGCGTTCCATGCGCAGGTCGTCGGCCATGGTCAGTTGGCGGCCGCGGCGGATCTGTTCGAGGCTGACATGCAACATGAGCGGTGAGCGTTGACGGAGGCAGGCTAATGTCTGTGCTGCCCAGTCGGCTTTGGCTTTGGCTTTGGATTGGGCTTGGTCTTGGGCTTGGTCTAGTGCGTTGATCATGTCCATGACTGTGGGCAGTGCAAATATTGTGTCGAGCTGTGGGTCTTGCCATGCGGGGACACTGACCGGTGAGGGTAGGCTGACGAGATCCGAGAGTTGCTCGAAGCGCTGCAGGGCGCTGAGCTGGGTGTTGGCGGTGAGGCTGGCCCAGAGCTCGGGCATGGCGTCGCTGGCGACTATGCCGTCGGCAAGATCTGCTGCGAGGGCGTCGCTGCCGATTAACATCTGGCCGGTGAGGGCGAGGTATTCACCTAGGTGACCTGGGGTGCGGCTGAGGAAGAAGCCGCCGCCGACATCGGGGAATAGGCCGATATTGGTTTCAGGCATGGCCATCTTGGTGCGGTCGCTAACGATTCGCAGATCGGCACCCTGTGCCAGGCCCATGCCGCCGCCCATGATCACACCATCCATAAAGGCGGCGTAGGGTTTGGGGTAGCTGTAGAGCAGATTGTTGAGGCTGTATTCGGCGGTAAAAAAGTCTGCGAGAGCTGGGTCTTCGGCGATGGCGGCGTCGTGGAAAAAACGGATATCACCGCCGGCACAGAAGGCGCCAAATACGCCGCGTTTGTTGCTGCCGCGGATGGCCACGACTTCAACCTTGGGATCGTCGCGCCAGTCGGTGAACACTGCCGTGAGGTCGATGACCATCTGCAGTGACAGGGCATTTAGGGCTTCGGGGCGGTCTAGGGTGATAAGGCCGACGCCGGCAACGATCTCACTTTGAATCTGGCTCAAGGGTGGTTCTCCTAGGATGTTTTTAATAACAGTGCCTTTAATAACAGCGCTTTTAATAGCACTCTTTACTATCGGTAAAAAACAAAACCGCTCAATAGTGACCTATTGAGCGGCTAGATATAAATAGCAGGGACCAGTTTAAACGGTTGCGAAATCTGCAACCAGTGCTGTCTTCACTGCGTCGTCTAGCTGAACTACGTTGGGGGTCAAGAATTCGCTGTCGATTCCCAGGGTTAAGCTGCCGCCGTCGCGCAGTGCTGCGATGGCTTGGTCGGAAAACTCAAAGCGCATAAAGTGCACGCTGGAGGTTTTCTCTTCGGTTTCCCGCTCTAGATCTTCGTCGCAGATGGGAACGATTTTAGCCAGATCATTGACCTGTAGCCAGACCTGCTTCTCTACGCCAATAAGCTTTTGCAGCATAATTTTACGCTCGTCGATATCGCCGTATTCGAGCATAAAGGTGGCTTTAAGATTTTTGCCGTCGGGGATCAGTGGATTGTAGGATTCGATTTCTTCTTCAATACCCTCCGCTTCAAAGACTTTTTCAACCCGCAGAATTTCTTGAATCTGGTAGCGAATGGTGAGCAGGTCTTCGAAACAAAAACGCGCGCTGCCACCCACGGTTACCTGGCGATTCTTTTTGTAGGCCATGACTTTTTTGCGAAAGTCTGGGCGCTCGGTGGAGTATTGCTCGAGTGACCAGAGGTCTGAGCGGCTTAGCTCTGTTTTAAGTGCTGTTTTAAGTTCTGCTTGCTGTGTCATCAATCTGTTTCCTTAATTTTGTTCTTCAATTATTTAGATACCGTAGGCTCTGCGCAGCAGGGTCATTGGGTGTTCGGCATGATCCACTTTGTCTGAGAGATTGCCGATATGGCTCGCGGCCATGGGGCAGTCACTTATAAAGTGATCCGCTTCCTGTTCATTGACTTTGCGCACAACCGGGCGGGCAATTTTTACCGACTTGTCGTGAGTCTCGGTTTTGACTGCATAGGTGCCGTCGTGGCCCGAGCAGCGCTCAATGGCGTTAACGGTGGTGTCTGGTACCAGATTGAGAATGTCCCGGGTCTTTAAACCAATATTCTGCACTCGCAGGTGACAGGCAACCTGATAGCTAATGTCGCCAAGACTCTCTTTAAATTCTGTTTTTAGGGCGCCGGCTTTGTAGCGCAGATGCAGATATTCAAAGGGGTCAAAAAACGCTTTTTGCACTTTCAGTACATCGGCATCATCGGGGAACATTAGCGGCAGTTCCTGTTTGTACATCAGTACACAGGAGGGAATCGGTGCAATCAGGTCATAGCCCTCGTCCACCAGTTTGGCGAGTACCGGGATATTCGCTTCTTTTAACTTTTGCACCGCTTCGAGATCGCCCAGTTCCAGTTTCGGCATGCCGCAGCACTCTTCTTTGGGCACTAGGTCGATCTTGATATCGTTGTGGCGGAAGACTTCATAGAAGTCCTCACCCAAAATTGGGCTGTTGTAGTTGCCGTAGCAGGTCACATAGAGCGCAACTTTGCCCTTGGTGCGTCCGGCGGCAGTGGGTTCTAGGGGCGCGGCGTCGGCGATCATTGGCGCGACACGCTTGCGCATCGTTTTGTTGTGGTACTCGGGCACCACGGCTTGGTGGTGAACGCCTAGGCCTTTGTCCAAGGCTTTGCGGAAGGTGTTATTCTTGTTTAAGGCGTTGACCGTGATATCCACCAGGGGAATGGTCGCCAGCTTGCCGACGGTATCGGTGCTGGTGAGAATGCGGTCGCGCAGTGATGCGCCAACCTGCTTAAATTTCACCGCTTTGGCCCGCAGCATTAGATGGGGAAAATCCACATTCCAATCGTGGGGGGGCGTGTAGGGGCACTTGGTCATGTAGCAGAGATCGCAGAGATAACATTGGTCAGAGACTTTGCTGTAATCCGCTTTGTCGATGCCATCCACTTCAAGGGTCGGTGACTCGTCAACCAGGTCAAACAGACTCGGGAATGAATCACAGAGACTGACGCAGCGGCGACAACCGTGGCAGATATCAAATACGCGCTCTAACTCTGTATTCAGATCGTCCTGATCGTAAAACGACTCAGATTTCCAGTCCAGTGGGTGCCGTGTCGGCGCCTCTAGATTTCCTTCGCGTTGAGCCATGCTGTCTCTCCTGGAGTAATGGGGTTATCGGGTGTTGCTGGGAATGCGTTAAAACAGCTGGGGCGAGGCCTCGCCCCAGCGTTTGTCGTGCGACTACTATTTGTTACGCGTCTAGCTGATCTAATGCTTTCTGGAAACGGTTGGCGTGGCTGCGCTCAGCTTTTGCCAGTGTTTCAAACCAGTCAGCAATCTCGTCAAAGCCTTCTTCACGGGCGTTTTTCGCCATACCTGGGTACATATCGGTATATTCGTGAGTCTCGCCGGCAATGGCGCTTTCTAGGTTCAGCTGGGTTCCACCGAAAGGCATGCCTGTCGCTGGATCGCCGGTTTCTTCCAAGTACTCAAGGTGACCGTGGGCGTGGCCAGTTTCACCTTCAGCAGTGGAGCGAAATACGGATGCTACATCGTTGTAACCTTCAACATCGGCCTTGGCGGCGAAGTATAGGTAACGACGGTTGGCTTGAGATTCGCCGGCAAAAGCGTCTTTCAAAGCCTGTTCGGTTTTTGATCCTTTTAAAGACATATCAATTTCCTCTGACTTTTAGTGGGTTTTGGTGCATTGCAATGACATCGGATACGCTAACTTTTGGCGCATTCCCAACGTGCTGAGCAGTGTATTGGAAGTGTTGCTTGTTTGGCTAATTGATTTATTGCATGGAGGCGATAGATTAAATTTCGCCTCTCCTACACTCGCCCTGCGCTTGACTAAATGCTGGTTTCAATAGCGCTTTAAGCGACCCTGGGCAGAATCAATTTTACGCAGGCATCAGGGCAGCGGATTGGAGTTTTTTGAGGTTTTTACTGCCGGTCAAAAACATTGCCCAGCGCAGTTGCTCACGAAGGATTTCAATTTTCTCAACCACCGCTTCGGTTGAATCTAGGGCGGGCTGTAAAAAGGGTTGCGCCATGGCGCTTACATTGGCCCCGAGACGCAGGCTGCGAGCAATATCCAGTCCGTCCCGCAGACCGCCAGAGGCGATTAGGCCGAGCTGACTGGATTGGCTGCGCACTCGTGGAATCAGCTGGGCGGTATCCATGCCCCAATCTAAAAAGGGTGCAGCAATTTGCTGTTCGCGGGTCTGTTCAATACGCGCATTTTCGATACTGGCCCAGCTGGTGCCACCGCGGCCTGCCACTTCGATCCAGCTGACCCCCACATCGATCAAGCGCTGGGCCGAGCCGGGTCCTATACCTGAACCCACTTCTTTAATAATCACTGGCACGCTAAGGGTGGCGCAGCAGGCTTCGATGGCGTCGAGCACCCCGCGCCAATCGCGATCGCCCTGGGGTTGCACCAGTTCTTGCAGTGGGTTGAGGTGAATAATCATGGCGTTGGCTTGCACGCTGTCCACCGCGCGCTGGGCCAGTTCGACACCATGCTGTTGCAGTTGAGTGGCGCCAATATTACCGAGTAAAATTGCCTTGGGCGCCCAGCGCCGAACATCTTGGGCCAGTCCATCTTGCAGTGCGGCGCGCTGGGAGCCGAGAGCCATGGGGATCTGACATTGCTCGGCGGCTTCCGCCAGATGACGGTTGATGGCTTCGCCGTGTTCACAGCCGCCGGTCATGGCGCCGATAATCAGTGGCGCAGAGCAGTATTGATTGAGAAATACGGTGGAACAGTCGACGTCATCTACATGCAGTTCTGGCACCGAGCAGTGTTCGAAGCGAATGCGATCGAAGCCGGCAGAGGTAGCAGCTTGGTGCTCGGCTTGCAGTGCCAAATTAATATGGTCGGCTTTGCGTTGGTTTATGTCAGTCATGCTGTTTTTCTTCTTCTTGTTGGCCGTGGATAAAGTCCACTAATACCATATGGGGCACAGTCAGGGCGGCGAGGCCGATAAAGGACAATTGTAACAGCGCCGGTGTCACCGCTGATACCGATGACGCGCCACCATTAGTCTGCAATAGACAATAAATCCCGGCGGCGGCGTAGGCCAGCAGGCTGTAAATTATCGCTTCCCGAGCACTGCGTTGACGCTGTTCTGGGGGGATATTGCGCCAGATACGCTGCATATGGCTGCGGCTGTGCCAGAGGCAAAAATACAGGGCAAAGCTCACCAGGGGTGGCAGCAGATAGGCCAGTGCAATGAGCAGGGCTAAACTGAGCAGGGACTTGCGCCACTGGGGTTGGTAAAGGCTGTAGATGCCATAGGCAAATAGGCAGGCTACCCAGGGCAGTAATAGCGGCTCAATATGGTTGAGCAGCCAGAGACTATTCTCGGCACCCACCAATACGTCAAACAGCGGCGCTACTGCGGCGCTCTGCAAAACCGGTATGGCGATGACCACTAGGCCGCCATGGGCAATCAGCGGCAGCCAGCTGGCTAGTTGAGAGGGCGGGCTGATATGGCGAATATCGCTGCTGCCAAAGTGCAGGGCTGAGATAAGCAGAAAAAACAGTAGACTGGGTAGGGGATAGAGCCACCAGAGGCCGGCGACAGTCGCTGCCAGCACGACATAAATAATATGGAATAGCATCCACGGCAGTATGCCGCTGGGCCAGCCGACACGTCGAGCGACGGCGCCATCGAGACCACCATGGGGCACGCCGATCAGCAGGATCGCGGCAATCGCGATAACAGACGGATTGGATAATAAGCCCAAGTCAGGCACGGGAGAGCTTCTTTACTGTCTGTTCAAACACCTGTTTTAAAAACGCCAACTTTGGCATGGCGGCGATAACCCGCAGCCAATCATTGGCTGTTGCTTGGCCGAGCATAAAGCGCGCAAATTGATCGCCATTTAATGCGTGGGCCATACGCATATACAGAGAGACGGCAAGATCGGGGCGACTCAGTAACACGCCATTAAAAATACTGTCCATGGCGGTGAGGCGACTGGAGATCGGCGTGGGTACCGCCATATCACCCTGGGCAATACCCGCGGCCAGTTGGCTGATCTGCTGTTGAATATGTTGGAAGGCATAACCTGAAGAGCGCCGCACCGCGCCGCTGGCCGCGCCAATGGTGGCGATCAGTGGTTGCTCTGCTGATGTCTCATTCAACAACGAGGTTGATGGGGCCTCGGTGATCAGTGTATCCATGGGAATCACGCCCATTTCTTCACTGATAATTTCGGCTACGTGAATATTATTGTCCCGCAGCCAGCATTCGATGGCATTGCGATACCAGGCCTGGCCTTGGACATTAGCGGAGATTAGTGTCGATTCAATCAATAGATGATGATCGGAAAAGGGCAGGGCATAGATAAAGTGCAGCCCTTTGGACTGATCGACACGAAAGTCCATCAATGTGGCCATATCGGGATCTTTGATGGGCTCTTTGGTGTGGATATGCCAGCCGAAAAAATGTTGCCGCAAACCGTCGCGAGCAATTTTTGGCGGACGGCTGTCATAGACGGTTTTGGCGCTATAACGGCCTTTTTCGGTCTCAATAATAGTTTGCTGCTGCTGGGGATGCAGTGCTTTAACCGAGTCTTCAACCAGGCTTACTGGGTCCTGTAACTGTGCGGCACAGCCGAGCAGATAGTCTGCTGAGCTGAGGCTAAGGTAGCTGTATTGATTACTGCTGTGAACCACTCTGCTGGTTGCATCGACAAGCTGCCAACGCCGCCAGCGGCCTTTTGTGGAATGGGCCAGTTGCTCGGTTTGTCGGTCCTCGGCCCAGAGGCTCCAGCTGCAGTCTCGCTGCTCTGCTGTCTGCGGTTCAATCACCACTGTGCTCGGCGGATTATTCTGAGCGGCGAGCTGCGCTGCCAATGTTAGCCCGGCATTACCGCCGCCAATAATGGCGATATCAAACTCAGTCGACACCGGCTAATCCTTTTAAATGTTGGTGTAACTCGACCCTGTGCTCAGGGACTTTTGTTAATCCCGAGCAGAGGTCAATCAAGCTGCTGACACTGAGGCGCGCTTTGGTGAATGTATTCACCATGGTGCGACCGCGCCACCACTGCGTTCCGCCGCGTTTAAGCTGGCGACCAATCTGGCCATAGACCCGCAGCGCCACAATAATGGAGAACCTGCTGCGCCAGGGCAACAGGTGAATGCCGATCAGGGCGCTGGCGTAATAGCGGTCAGCCAACTCTAGCAGCTGATTGATGGCCGCAGCTACCGGTAGTTGTGTTTCATTAGCAGCGCGGGCGATGTGCGCTGGGCTGATCGATACATCAAACCAGCTGGCGGGTAGATAGCGACGATCCATCCTGGCATCTTCGAGCACATCCCGGGCAATATTGGTGAGCTGCATGGCGACACCCAAGTCAATCGCGAAGGCATCGGCTCGGGCATGCTGGCAGTTGAGCACCCGACACATCATCAGCCCCACTGTGCCGGCCACGGCATGGCAATAACGTAACAGTTCCGCTTCCGTTTCAAGTGCGGTGGGATGTTGGTCTCGGAGCATTCCGTCGAGTAGTTCGGCGGCGGCATTTAGCGGAATATTGGCCTCGGTGGCGAGGGTAACGAAGGCCTTAAGTTCGGGAATTGTATTAACAGCAGGATGCTTAGCATCGCTTAATCCGGCGCAAATATCTTCCAGGGAGTCGAGTCGATGGGGCAGATCACCATCGGCTAGATCGTCGACAAAGCGGCAGAATTGATAGAGACGTGCGGCGCGATCGGCCAACGCAGGGCCGAGAAACAGGCTAGCCCAATAGAACGATTTACCGTTTCGGGCGAGAACCTGCTTGGCCTGCGAGTTTTGCATGGATTATCCGCCCGAGCCTACCTCGACCCCGGTCAATAGCTCTTCAACCACCTTGGCTGAGCTGACTACACCCGGCAGTCCTGCGCCCGGGTGAGTGCCGGCGCCGACAAAGTAAAGGTTGGAGATAGCGCGGTCGCGGTTGTGAAAACGAAACCAAGCGGACTGCGTGAGGCGCGGTTCGATGGAGAAACCGGCACCGTGCATGGAGCGATAATCTTTGGCGAAGTCCTCTGGGGTCATCCAAAACACTTCTTCGATCACTGAGGACAGCTCTGGCAATATGGTCTCTTCCAGTGACTGAACAATTCGGTCACGGAGTTTTGCTCCCTCGGTTTCCCAATTTACGTCGCCGAGCAGATTGGGTACCGGGCAGAGCACATAAAAGGATTCGCATCCCTCTGGGGCAAAGCTGGTGTCCGTAGCTGTGGGCCTGTGTACATAGAGTGAATAGTCTTCACTCATGGTTTTGTGATCAAAGATCTCGGTAAGCAGTTCCTTAAACCGCGGCCCCATCCAAATACTGTGGTGTGCCACATCGGGATAGAGTTTGCGGGTGCCAAAATAGAGTACATAGAGGCCCATGGAATACTGTTTTTTGATGGTCGGCATGCTGAAGGTCTTTTTCGCCGGCAGCAGATGCTTGTAACAGGTCTCGGGATCGCCGCCAAAAACCACCAGGTCGGCGTTTAATACTTCGCCTGAGTTCAGTCGCACGCCAGTGGCGCGCTTGCCGTCGAGAACAATTTCCTCGACATCGGCACCGAGCTGGGTTTTTATCCCCTGGCGGTCCATCAGCTTGCCTAGCTCTTCAACCAGCTTGCCGGTGCCGCCCATACAAAAGAACACACCCCAGCGTCTCTCGAGATAGTGAATCAGCGTATAGATAGCAGTAGTTTTAAAGGGATTGCCACCCACTAATAGGGGGTGAATCGAAAACGCCTGGCGAATTAGCGGGTGCTTGAGATGGCTGTTAACCATCTGCGAGACGCTGCGATAACACTTTAGCATCAGCAGTGCTGGAATCTGTTTGACCATATCCCAGACCCGGGTAAAGGGTCTGTGCACCAGCTGTTTAAAGCCCACATCGTAAACCCGCTTGGATTTTTCCAGCAGCTTTAAATAGCCATCGGCATCATCGGGATTAAAGCGGCGAATCTCGGTGAGGGTATCTTCAATCGATGCGCGATAATCGAACTGGCTGCCATCGGCGAAGTGAAAGCGGTAAAAGGGATCTAGGGGCACAAACTGCAGATGATCTTCGAGCTTTTCGTCGAACAGTTCAAATAGCTCGTCAAACAGAAAGGGTGCGGTAATAACAGTTGGGCCTGCGTCGTGGCGATAGCCGCCGCGCTCAAAAACCTGGGCGCGACCGCCGAGGCTTTGCAGACGTTCTAATAAGGTGACTTCGTAGCCGAGTTTACGCAATCTCAGTGCTGTGGCTATTCCGGCAAATCCTGCTCCAATGACTACTGCTCTTTGAGCGTCCTGCTGTGGGGTTTGTGTCAAGCGATCTGCCCTTGGTGTTTGATGATATGAGTGTTGGTGGTCATTTGTTTAACTGAGGCGACCAGTCCGGCGCTAACCGACTGTAATTGCGGTGGCACAGACAGAACCAACAGCTCCGCCTGAATCAACCAATAACCAACGGATTGATTGGCCTGCAAAATCACATCACTAGTGGCTATACGCTTCTGCCAGTGACTCAGTTTACTCAGGTCATCAGACTGATACCAGAGATTGAAGTCATTGGCGCTGGGACCCTGTTGAGCAAATAGGCTGACGACTAAATTGGGTTTGCGGCCATCGAGATCGCTGGAGCGGCGGCTGGAGGGAATGATATCGTCGATATCGTTGCGCCCCTGATAGGCCAGACCACAAAATCCGACAAGTTTTTCAAGGCACTGTAGCTCTGTGTTGAGCTTTTCGTTTTGTTCCGTATTCAGGCCCGCAGCAATGGCAGCACCCTTGATCGGAGCAATTAACAGTGGCGCGGTTTTGCCTTTGGCAATGCGCTGCCAGTCTTCAATATTTGCGCATTCGCGCTGGGTGATATCTGAAATTTGACCGCTGCAAGTCTCTTGCATAGCCTGAGCTAACAAAGCCACCAATTTGCCCCCATGGAGGCTGTTTCTGGCGCCGAGCTCAAAGGCTTTGGCCACCATCCAGTCGCCGAGACAGAGTGCCATATCAGCGCCAAAGTGCTGATGGATGCTCTCTTGACCGCGTCGGTGGGTGCTGGCGTCGCTGATATCATCATGTATCAGTGAGGCATTGTGCAGCAGCTCGCAAGCGGCAGCCCAATGTAGATTGTCCTGTGGGTTTAGACCTAGTGATAGACCACTGGTCAGCGCAAGTTGCGCACGAAAAGACTTACCGGGGTTTTGAAAGTGATAGCGAGCGGCTGGTGCAAGAGTGCTCTGGGCATCTGGCATCTCACGCTTGTAGAGAAGCTCTAGCTCGGCTAAACCCTTTGATCCGGGGGATTTACTTGTCGACATATTCTTAAACGGTGTTGGGAACATTGTCAGTACCCTTATAATTTTTATATGCAGTTACTTATCTTGTAACCTAATTATTTTAACTATTCTGTGCTGTCTTGACTCTTTGCTGTTTTAATTCTGTGTGGCAGAGAGAGAAAGAGCCAGCAAAGCTGGCCCTTTCACATTCACTACTGTTTCAGATTACTCTGAATCAGCTACTGCTGCTGCCCAGATAACTACACCGAAGGCAATCTTGTTCCAGAAGTCAGCTACGTTATAAATAACGTTCAGCATAACTGGATCTTGGCTTCCCATAAAGTAGCCGAAGAAGTAACCCAATGGGTAGATTGACCAACCGACAGTGACTAACAGAGTCATAGTCTTATAGGCTTTTTGGACGTTAGCATTGGCTAGACCAGCATTGATCTGGCTTGCTTCACCTTTGAAGATTTCCCAAATGATGTAGAACCAAGCTGCCATTGATGGGATAAAGGCCATCTTCGCATCCATCCAACCAGCTTCACCAGCATAGCCGAAGCCAAGCATAGCGATTGAACCGATCAGTAAGCGCCAGAAAACACCAGCTGGTACTTTAGTCACGGCAGACAGAATCAAGTAAAACTCGATCATCAGCAATGGCACAGTGAGTAACCAGTCGATATAGCGGAATACTGTTGGAGAAGTACCCGTTGATACCCAGACGTCGCGCATATAGAAATAGTGCACTGCAGCGATCAGAGTAACCAAGCCAGATACTGTCAGAGAAGTCTTCCATTTGCCCGCGACACGGTCGCGTTCAATAAAGAAGAATGCTGTGGCAGCAACCAGGGCCATCGAAATTAGCCAAAAGGAAATGCCAACGGGATCGCTGGCGGTTAAGTTGTTTGTCATGTGTAACCCCTACAGTTAGATATTATTTTTATTACGGGCATAGCATGTTTCTTATTATACGGAGAACGAGCTGTGCCCCATGTGCAGAATCTATTTTTTAGGTATAAAACAATCCTGCGAGCTTGAATGTATAGCTATTTTAAAAAAAGTGCAAATATTAGCTAGCGAGAATTTGATAGGGCCAAGGAGCGGTTATCAGCCTATAATTATCGAATAATAAAAATAAGAGATCACCATGCCTCGATTGACCCTAATAAATTTTGCTTTATCTGCCGCCTTAGTTTTTCCCCTCGCAGCTGCTGCCGATGATCATTCTGGCAGCGACAGTATAGTGCCAATCGACCCGATGCCTGAGTATCCGCAACAGCAATGGCAGATGAAAAACCCTGCAGAACTGGGCCTTGCCGAGGAAAAAATTAAACGTTTATTCGATTTATCCTTTGCCGATTCTGCGACCCAGGCGGTGGTATTAATAAAAGATGGCTTTCTGGTTGGCGAGCGCTACGCCGAGAATTTTGATGAAAATTCCTATGGCACATCTTGGTCCATGGCAAAAAGTTTTTATGCATCACTAATTGGCATCAGTATTGATCGCGGTGAAATTGCCAGCCTTGATGATAAGGTCGCGGATTACCTCGATTATTTTGGTGACCAGCGCGCAGAGATTAGTATTCGTGACTTATTGGATATGACCAGTGGTTTGGAAATGCCTGATCATGAGCATGAAAAAATGTTTTTCTCCAGTGATCATCTGGCCTATGCCCGAGCAGTAGGGGTTGAAAAGCCCGCTAGGCAAAAGTTTGAATACAATAATGTTAACTCCATGCTGCTGGCAGAAATTCTTCAAAATGCCACCGGCCAGAAAGCCGATGTACTGTTAAAAGAGCGGGTCTTTGACAAGATTGGCCTCACTGATGTAACCCTTTGGCGGGACAGTGCTGGCAATCCTCTAACCTATTGCTGTGTGGATACCACCGCGCGACAGTACTCACGCTTTGGTTTGCTGTTTGCACGCAGTGGCAACTGGAATGGTGAGCAGATTATTTCTGAAAGTTATGTAAACGAGACTTTCTCTAAAGTGTGGGACGGACTCGAGAGTTCAACCATAGAGCAGGATCGCGGTTACTCTCTGCACTGGTGGATTTCACGTCACGACGAAGAAGCGGTGATCTTTAATGCCAGCGGCAAGTTTGGTCAGTATGTTTTTGTCGATAGAGAAAATGATATTGTCTTTACTCGGATAACCAAATATCACCCCACTGGTGGGTCGGTTCAAGACTGGGGGCCGCTAAGTTATATCAACTGGTTGGGCTCAGTAAATTTCCGTCGCAAGGCTGCGGTATGGCTTGATTCAATGGGGCTGATAGAACTCAATAGCGCTATCAAAACCCCAGTGACCTACGACGATGGTACGTCGCAAGAATTTTTCGCCAATTACAGCGACATTATCGACGCTTTGGTGGATGTGAGTAAGTAGGCAAAAGCGGTTTAGAGCGGCCCTAAAGTTGGTCTAAAGCTGGTCTAAAGCTGGTCTAAATTACTCAAACAATAGTCGGCTCTCGCCAGCAGAGCCCGCTTTACCTCAGTGTCCATTTTATCCCAGGTGCGGTAGGCCATGGCAGTGCGCGGATTTCTTGAAAAGCGCTCGCTGTGGCGCTGCATAAAGTGCCAGTAGAGACTATTGAACGGGCAGGCATCTTCAGTAAATCGCTCTTTGACACTGTAATGACAGTCTTTACAGTAATCACTCATCTTATTGATATAGCTACCACTGGCGGCATAGGGTTTGGTGGCAATTAAACCGCCATCGGCAAATTGACTCATACCCCGAGTATTGGGCATCTCAACCCATTCAATCGCATCGATATAAATGCCCAAATACCAATTGTCCACTTGATCCGGATCTATACCCGCCAACATGGCAAAGTTACCGGTGACCATTAATCGCTGTATATGGTGGGCATAGGCATATTCTAAAGATTGATCAATGGCCTGTTTCATGCAGGCCATTTTGGTCTCACCATTCCAAAAATACTCTGGCAGATCGCGGTTGGCCTCGAAGGTATTGCGCTCGCCATAGTCGGGCATATTGACCCAATAGACTGCCCGCACATATTCACGCCAGCCGAGAATCTGGCGGACGAAACCCTCAACCTGGGCCAGGTCGACACCACTGCCGGGTTCCTCAAAGCGTTTTATCGCCGCATCGATCACCTGCATGGGATGAAGGATTTTACTGTTCAGGGCAAAGGAAATACGCGAGTGATAGAGACTCCAGCGTGATTCTCCATGTTTTGTCATGGCATCCTGAAAGCGTCCAAAATTCGGCAGGCAGTACTCACAGAAAAAATCCAACAACTGCAGGGATTGCTGGCGATTAACTGGCCACAGCAGTTCCTCTGTGGCGCTTCCCAGAGTATCTATCTTGTGTCGCTGAATGCGTTCTAAATAGCTGCCCACCGAGTTGGCAAACATCAATGGCTGTGGAATTTTTTCGAGATCTGCAGTCTTTAATTTATTGCGGTTTTCGCCATCGAAATTCCAGCGCTCGCCGAGGGGCTCTGGGCCGTCCATCAAAATATCAAAGCGCTTGCGCAGCTTACGATAAAAAGACTCCATGCGATTGTGTTTGCCGACTTTGATATAGCTGGTCAACTCTTCTTGTTGCAGCAAGAAATGTTCACTGTCCCAGCAGCTTACGGGAATCCCCAGTTCTAGGGTTTTCAGCTGTTCCGCGAGACGATATTCATCCGGTTGCTGATATTCAAACTGTTCAATGCTGTGCTCTGCGCAGAGCGCGGTAATTAAAGCATTGAGATCCGCAAAGCTCGCGGTGTCGTCGAGTGTCAAATGCTTGACCTGATGTCCCGCCGCTGCAAGCGCATTGGCGAAACTTTCGATGGCGGCAAAAAAAGCACAGACCTTTTGCACATGGTGGCGCACATAGGAGGCTTCCTGATGCAGCTCGGCGATAAGGTAGAGCACGCCGTCGTCCTGTTCTCTATACCAAGAGTGGCTGGCATTGAGCTGGTCGCCGAGAATAAGTCGCAGGCTGTGATATTTTTTCATGGTTGAGGGTACTTTTAAAATTGTCTTTTGATTTATGAGGGAATTTATAAATGAATTTATTGCCCGCAGTTTAACAGCTGTTTAGATCGGCCAGTCAGCTGCATCCACAGAATCTAATGGCTGCAGTGTTTGTTCACCTGCCCAGCGCTGTAAAAACTGATTATTGGGATCATAAATCTGCGCCTGTTTTTGCAAATCAAAACGACGATGGCCGCGAGGGTCGGCACCCACGCCTGCCAGATATTGCCAGTTGCCCCAGTTGGAGGCGACATCATAATCCACCAGTTGCCGCTCCATATAAGCCGCACCGTGCCGCCAGTCCAAACCCAACTCGTGAACAAAACAGCTGGCGACTAATTGGCGGCCGCGATTGGAGAGATAGCCAGTGGTATTTAACTGCTTCATACAGGCATTGATAATCCCGTAAGGGGTGTTGCCGGCACACCACTTTTTAAATCGCTCAGGATAAAAGCTGGTGCTTGGGGCGGATTTTCCAATCCCAGCAAAAGCGTAGAGCCGCTGCTGGTGTTTGTGCCCGTACCATTGGAAATACTCACGCCAGAGAAGCTCAAAGAAGATCCAGTAGGTTGAATCATTGGCTCCTGCGCGAGCTTCGTAAACTTTTAGCTGCTGGACAATACGCCGCGGTGAGAGCGTGCCATTGGCCAGCCAGGGGGAAAACTTTGTCGAGTAGTCCATGCCGTCGAGACCGTTGCGGGTCTGCTTATAACTGCTGGCAAGATCTTTGGCGAAGTAGCCTTTGAGGTGCTGCTCGCCGGCACTGGCGCCGCCTTTAAACAGTGCTGGTGAGTTGTTATTTGAGTTTGTCGGGAACTGCTCTTGCCACAGGGTTTGCCAAGCCATATCAGCCACCAGAGCGGGGGCTGGCAATGTGGCGGGAGCATCGAGCGGGCCGCTAATAATGCTATCCAGATCCATCTTTTCCACCAGGCGGCGAAATTTGGAAAAACTCTCCGGCAGTTGTTCGACGGTGAAGGGCAGTTGGGAGGGGTCAAACACTGTATGGGTGTGGCTCTGGGTGAACTCAAGCATGGAGTACCGCTTGCGCAATGTATCCCAGATGCGGTTTTCATAGCTGCCCACATGTTTGCTGCTATAGAGGTGCGACACATTGTGCACTGTAATCAGCTGGGCAATGGTCTCCAGTGGCGATTGCATGCGCACCACCAGTTTATGACCATATTGATTGAGCTGGGTGTCAAGATCTTGCAGTGACTCAAATAAAAATTCCCGCCGGCGCGCCCCGAGCTTGGCCGGCTGCTGCCAGCCGGGACCGACACTGGAGGTATCCACGCAGTAGAGGCAGATAAGCTTGTCCATCTCAGAGGCGGCGCGCAGCAGGGCGGTATTATCATCCATGCGAAGATCATGGTTAAACCAGAAAATGCCGACTTTTTGCATACTGAGCTGTCTCGTTGTTGTGAAATTTAAAATGACCGTTTGAGGCTGTTAGATACGCTTAATCGGCAAGTTTAGACTTATAACAGTACCCTTTAGCATCATCTAAATCACTGGGCTGCGCGTATTAGTAAGCACGAAATTAAACATTTTCACTCAACAGCAAAAGCGACCCTTCATGACTATCCAAGTGGCCTCATCTGCAAAATATAACCTCAGCTCACTGCTGGGAGATCTCGGTTCTCTGCCCTTTATTCTGCTCGCGGGACTTATGGGCAATGCGCATTTTAGTGGCCCGGGATTGCAGAGCGCCTCGGTTTTGGGCCTCTATGCGCCCTATGTGTTTATTGCTTACAGTGCGGTTATCCTGAGTTTTTTAAGTGGAGCGCTTTGGGAGAGGAGCCGACTGGCTGGGGCAAATAGACTGGCATCAGTGATTATTCTGTTTAGCAATTTTATCGCCCTCAGTGCCTGGGCCTGTTTGCTGTTAATCTATGTGGCACCGATTATGACGCTCTTTGCCGTCTGCTTGCTGTTGGCGGGCTTTTTAAGCCTGCTCTGGGTTGAGCGTCTGACCGGAGCGGCGGAGCTGATTGGCAGCAGCTATTGGTCGATGCGCTTACGCATCACAATTTTAGTCGTATTGTTGCACGCGCTGGTCGCGGCAATGATGTTTGCGGAGTTATAAATATGATCAAGCCCGAGCTTACAATTTTCTATGACGGCGGCTGCCCCCTCTGTGTCAACGAGATGCGCCACCTGAGTCGCCTCGATACGGCACAGAAAATTGCTCTGCAAGATATTCACGCCGAGGGTTTTGCCCAGGCCTTTCCCCATATAGATCCCCTGCGTGCGGATCAGATTCTCCATGGCCAGCTGGCTGATGGAAAAATGATTTATGCCTTGGAAGTAACCTATGAAGCCTGGGCCCTAGTGGGCAAGCGTCACTGGGTTGCGATACTGCGCTGGCCGCTGGTCAAGCAGGTGTCTCATCTGGTCTATCTGTTTTTCGCCAAGCACCGTTCGCGGATCTCAAAACTACTGACTGGTCGCGAACGCTGCGACGTCTGTGAGATTAAGCGGGGTGAGGTATGAGCGATTTAAATGAAGGCACTGCAGCATTGGTGCTGGGTGCCAGCGGCGGACTTGCCCAGGCGATTATCAGTGAGTTAATGGCAGATGCCGCAATCGATACTGTGATTGCGGTAAGTCGAAGTGCTGCCCCGGAGCGTTTTTCCAACGGCCCTGTGACGCCAATGTGGATCGAAACCGAATACAACGAGCCCGCTATGACCGCTGTAGTTGAGCAGCTGCAGCCCTTTGCTGGACGTATCACCAGAGTGGTGATCTGTCATGGCATTCTGCACAGCGAGACATTGTGGCCAGAGAAACGTCTCGAAGATATTAGCGCCGAGTCTCTACAAAGCGTATTTCAGGCCAACACTGTGGTACCGGTTTTATGGCTTAAGCTATTGCACCGTTTATTAAAGAGTAAGCAGCGCTGTGTTGTGGCTGCCCTGAGTGCCAGAGTTGGCAGTATTGGCGACAACCACCTCGGTGGCTGGTATGCCTACCGCAGTTCCAAGGCGGCGCTGAATATGATGCTGCGCACCCTGTCTATCGAATATGGGCGGCGGGTGAAAAATGTGAAGATTATCTCCTTCCATCCGGGCACCACGGATACGGCGCTATCGAAACCTTTTCAGGCTTCAGTGCCATCGGATAAGTTGTTTACGCCAGAGTTTGTTGCCGAGCGTTTGTGTGGAATTATGGCTGAGGCTGAGATCGACGGAGAGCTTTCCTATTTGGATTGGGATAACAAAGCCATTCCTTGGTAGGTTCACAAGAATTGATACACTATTGCCCATTCTGTGGGCAACAGTAGGTGAATCCATGCACGTTCAAGTGAAACCCCTCAATCAATATCCCTGGTATATCCGTCCGTTTTTCTGGAATCAGAAACGCAAATATGGCGCCGTGCTCGATCCCGGACGCCTCTGGGGACGTTCGCCAAAACTCTTTGCCAGTGTGGCAATTATGTATGGGGTGCTGGATCGAAAGCACTCTCCCTTAAGTCCGCTGCTGCGCTCATTGGTGACGGTGCGGGTCTCTCAGGTAAATGACTGCCACTTCTGTGTCGATATCAACTCAGCCACTCTGGCCCAGCGCAGTGGTTCCATGGATAAAATGCTCGCCCTCAGTGATTGGCGCAATCAGGATCTGTTTAGCGAGGAGGAACAGGTTGTTCTCGAGTACACCGAGGCGGTGACCTATACCGACGGGGTGGTCAGTTCTGAGTTGATGACAAGATTGCGTGGGTTTTACGACGATGAGGGGATAGTTGAGTTGACCGGGTTGATAGCCTTTCAGAATCTCTCGAGTAAATTTAATAATGCGCTGGATGTGCCGGCTCAGGGTTTTTGTCCTGTGCCTGATTCGGCGGAGTGAGCTACTGTCTGCGCGCGACCAACTGATAACTAATTTCTAGTCTGTCTTCTACCTTAAGCAATCCATTAAATACCGAGAACGGTTCTATGCCGAAGTCGGTTTGTAGAATCGCAAAGCTACCACTGATTATTATTCCGTCGGCATCTGGCTGAGTCACTGTCATAGTTAACTGCTGTTCTTGAAAGACCCCGTGCAAACCAATGCTAGTCGCAACAGGCTGACCATCCATAGCCCCTGCGCAATCTAGACTCTGCAGTTGCACAAAAGGAAATTCCACAGCCTGCAGGCTGATCAGCATATTGGTTTTGGTGCCGGCAATATCTTTTTCTGAGGGGCTGGTGACTAGCTTGGCTTGGTTGCGCAAAACCGGGTCATCAACAATTAGCTGATTTAGGGGCGCATAGAAATCTGCTCTACAGCTATTGTCATCGCCGAGTAATAGATAGCCCTGCAAATCTCGGCTGGCCACTATATGGTCATGACCGAATTTGGCCATAGCACCACCGCGCAGGACTTTAATCCGCACTATGGAACTGGCACTGTCGAGTTGGTAGAGGCTGCTCTGTGGATCTGGGTCAGCATAGATGGCGCTCGGGAAATCAGCCGGTCGCTGTGGCGCAGTGGACTCTTCCCTAGGTACCGAGCAGGCGACCAATACAGTAGAGGCCAAAACCGCTGTGGCGATAAACTTTTTAATTGTTCAGCTCCTGAACCTGCCGCTGCATTTGGACAACAAAGCTAACACCCACATCAATGCCAATCTGCTGGCCACTGGACCAGTCGCCAATACCAATAGAAAAGTCGCTGCGCTTAAGCATTAGCTGGCCGCGCATAATAGCCCTATCGGGATTGTCAGTATTTTGCTGCCAGAGAAATGGCACCTTCACTGGTTCGGAAACACCTTTCAAATTCAAGCTTCCCTCAGCGATAAAGTCTTCGCTTGAGTTGCTACCAACGACCAATGCTTTACTGCTAAAGGTCGCTTTGGCAAAGCGTCCAGCATCAAACCAGTCGCCGCCGGCAATTTCACTATTGAGTTCATCGTCGCTCATATCAGCACTGCCAACATCCACTGTCACGAGAAGCTTTTCAGTTGGACTGTAGGTTACAGAGAACTGTTTAAACTGACCTTCAATGGGCAGACCTTGAAACGTCACTTCATACTTAAGCTGGCTATTAGTAAGCACTGACTGCCATTGGTCGGCAGCGCTGGGTAGGCAAACTAGGGAGAAGGTCAGCAGGATCGCTTTAGAATAATATTGCATCAGTTTAAAACCACATGCGTTTTAGCAGGCTATCGCGACGTTTAAAGTGATGCCATAGGGCCGCACCTATATGGACCGCCAGCACTGCGAGCAGCAGTATCACCGAGACCTCATGTACCTCTTCGGTAATTTCTTTCAGGGCTTTATTGGGCCCGGTTAGGGCCGGCAGTTCTATCAGCCAGAACCAATTGATCGGTCGATTGGCCGCTGAGGACATGACCCAGCCACTGAGAGGCAGTACCAACATAAGCCCGTAGAGCAGGCTATGGCCCAGATTGGCCAAGCGTCGCTGCACAACACTGGCGTCCGGCAGGGTGGGGATAGACCCGGCCATACGCCACAGCAGGCGCATAATGGCGAGCATCAATATCAGCATGCCAAAGGACTTATGCCAGCCAAACAGTTCGAGTTTAAGCGGCGAATTAGCTAGGTCGTCGGCATAAAAGCCGAGGGGAATTTGAATTAAAATTAGCAGCGCCGTGAGCCAGTGCAAAAGCTTGCTCGGCCAGCCCCATTGTTGCTCTGTATTGCGCGTAATCATGAAATTTCCTCGGTGAAGACACATCAGGTAGCCGGTGATTATCAGCTCAATAATCCACTATGTAAAACAATCAAAAGCGATTACCTCAATCTGCTACTATAGCGGCCTTAAATTTGACCACACAAGATGCCACTATGGCCAACGAAGCTCCCTTGATTTGCGAAATTGTTGATTTGATTCATGACGGCCGTGGTGTCGGTCGCCCCGACGGTAAGGCGTGCTTTATCGACGGCGCGTTACCCGGTGAAACCGTTGAGTTTCGCCGTCACAATCAGAAGCGCAATTACGATGAAGCCCATGTGCTCAATGTGGTCTCGGCATCTCCGAGTCGCGTCGATCCGACCTGCAAACATTTCCCTCGCTGTGGCGGCTGCACCTTGCAGCATCTCGAGCACGGCGCGCAGATAGGCTTCAAACAGCAGCAGCTCATGGATAGTTTGGAACGTGCTGATCTGTTGCCGGAAATTGTTTTGCCCGCACTGAGTGCACCTCAGTGGGGCTATCGCCGCCGCGCGCGCCTCGCCGTGCAGCGGGCTAAAGACGGCCAGATTATGGTTGGCTTCCGCAATGCTGGCAGTCGCCGTATCGAACCAATCACTGACTGTCATGTGTTAGTCGAGCCGCTGCCTGCAATCGTTGCCGCGCTGCCCGCTTGGATGGTGAATTTTCCTACCGGCATTCGCCTCTCTGAGGTTGAATTGCTGGGCGCCGATAACGCCGTGGCCATCGCCATCGAGGCCAGTCGGGTTCCTTCCGCTGGCGAGCGTGAAGCCATGTTAGCTGAGCTGACTTTTACCGATGCCCAGCTGTGGTGGAAAACCGAAAAGCAGACTGCCTTTAAGCGTATTGATGGGGGTGATGAAGCCTTAACTGTCGCCTTGACCGATAGCATTCAGCTTCAAGTAGAGCCGGGCCAATTTGTTCAGGTCAACGGCGAGATTAATCGCCAGATGATTGATCAGGTATTGGACCTGGTGCGTAAGACCACTTCCGAAAGAGAGTCTGTTGCGGTTGATCTGTTCTGTGGTTCGGGCAATTTTTCCCTGCCCCTTGCGGCCCAATTTGACCGAGTAATCGGCATTGAGGGGCTCACTGAGTTGGTGGAAAAAGCTCAAGAGAATGCTCAGCGCAATACTATTACTAATACAGAATTTGTGGTTTCCGACCTGAGCAATTGGACCGGCATGCGCAAAATCAAAGGCAAAGTGGATCTGGTGCTGCTGGACCCACCGCGAAGCGGCGCCGCTGGCGTGATGCCCTGGGTTGTCAAAACCAAGGCCAAGCAGGTTATTTATATCTCCTGCCACCCCTCGACCATGGTTCGCGATCTTAAAGTGCTCGCTGAAGCCGGCTATAAAATGAAGGCCGCTGGGGTGATGGATATGTTCCCTCACACCGCCCATGTCGAGGCGATTGCGCTGTTAGAAAAATAGATTTCGGGGAGAGTTTTGGCTGTTAGCTGCATCAGCTTTCGGTTAAACTTCCTACCTTTTAAACTTGTAACATTTAGACCCTTTACAATTAACTGCCACCAGCTATGGGAATGCCCTAACCATGTTTGATAAAAGCCAGACTATTGAGAATTTTGATGCCGAGGTATGGCACGCCATGCAGCAGGAAGACCAGCGTCAAGAGCAGCACATTGAACTGATTGCCTCTGAGAACTACACCAGCCCGGCGGTTATGGCAGCTCAGGGTGGTCAGATGACCAACAAATACGCTGAAGGTTATCCCGGCAAGCGCTACTACGGTGGCTGTGAATATGTTGATATCACTGAGCAGTTGGCGATTGATCGTCTGAAAAGCCTCTATGGCGCGGCCTATGCCAATGTGCAACCGCACTCTGGCTCCCAGGCAAACAGTGCGGTATTTCTGGCACTGATCAAAGGCGGCGACACAATTTTGGGTATGAGCCTGGCCGATGGTGGTCACCTGACTCACGGTTCCAAGCCTAGCTTTTCTGGCAAGCTCTACAATGCGGTTCAGTATGGTCTCAATAATGATACTGGTCTGATCGACTACGAACAGGTTGAAGCTCTGGCCATCGAGCACAAGCCGGCAATGATTATCGCTGGATTTTCAGCTTACTCTGGAATCATGGACTGGGCGCGCTTCCGCGAAATCGCCGACAAGGTCGGTGCCTATCTGATGGTCGATATGGCTCACGTCTCTGGTCTGATCGCCGCTGGTGTTTATCCGAACCCAGTGCCTCATGCTCACGTTGTGACCTCTACAACACATAAAACACTGCGTGGCCCACGTGGCGGCATCATCATTACTAATGACGAAGCTGTGGCGAAAAAATGTAACTCTGCCGTTTTCCCGGGTGGACAGGGCGGCCCGCTGTGTCACGTTATTGCGGCTAAGGCGATTGCCTTTAAAGAAGCAGCCAGCCCCGAGTTTGTTGAATACCAAAAGCAGGTTGTGGCCAATGCTAAGGCCATGGCAGCGAAATTTATGGAACGCGGTATTGATATTGTGTCCAACGGCACCGAAAACCACCTTATGCTGGTTAGCCTGATCGGTAAAGAGTACACCGGTACAGATGCTGACCGCGCCATGGGCGAAGCCTTTATCACCGTCAACAAAAACGCTGTACCCAATGACCCGCGCTCACCCTTTGTGACTTCTGGTCTGCGAGTGGGCACGCCCGCTATCACGACTCGCGGTTTTGGCATTGACGAGACTGTGCAGCTGACTGACTGGATGTGCGATATTCTCGACAGTCTTGAAAACGGCACGTCTGAGCAGGTTATTGCTGAGGTGAAAGCCAAGGTGTTGGACGTTTGTTCACGCT
>CAXAFJ010000019.1:0-31935 GCA_963968025.1 uncultured Pseudomonadales bacterium
CTTTTGATTAGCGCTTTATTAAAAAAGGCGCATCACCGATGCGCCTTTTACCAAATCAACAAACCTTTGGTTTTATCTTAGTTAACGGCGTCTTTCAACGCTTTACCAGCTTTAAAGCTAGGCACGTTAGCGGCTTTAATCTGGATTTCTTGACCCGTCTGTGGGTTACGGCCAGCACGCGCTGCGCGGTGCTTAACAGCAAAAGTACCAAAGCCGACCAATGAAACCTGGTCGCCATTCTTTAATGATCCTGTGACTGCTTCAAGTGCTGAGTCAAGTGCACGTCCTGCTGAAGCTTTAGAGATGTCTGCGCCTGCAGCAATTGCGTCGATAAGTTCAGATTTATTCACGGTATTCCCCTTATGTTGGAATTAATAATTCGTAGTCAAATAGAAAGGCTTTTTTCGTCCAAACTCACTACACATCTGGTCTCAAGCTCATCCCTGCACACGTTATACCAATAGCCATTTCTCGGGTCAAGCACCGTTTGCCGAAATGGCTAAATTCTTTATCCCTAGTGAGTACTTGGCCTAGAGGACTGTTGCCCCTGATCCTTGCCGCCACTGCTACGATTAAATTCCTCGTCGCTTAAGGATTCCGGATTATGCTCTAGCGCAATGGCCAATACTTCATCGATCCATTTCACCTGGCAGATCGTCAAGTCAGCTTTAATATTGTCCGGTATCTCCTTCAAATCACTACCATTATCATCAGGAATGATCACCGTAGTGATGCCTCCGCGATGGGCTGCAAGGAGTTTTTCCTTCAATCCACCAATCTTCAAGACCTGACCGCGCAGAGTTATCTCCCCGGTCATAGCGACGTTCGCTCTAACCGGAATACCGGTCAAAACCGAGACCAGAGCAGTACACATGCCAACACCGGCGGAAGGACCGTCTTTTGGCGTCGCGCCCTCGGGAACGTGAATATGTAAGTCGTTCTCCTGATAGAAGTCCTTGCGTATCCCTAGGGCCTTGGCACGACTTCTGACCACTGTCAGGGCCGCTTGAATGGATTCCTGCATCACATCACCCAGAGATCCGGTTTTGATGACGCGGCCTTTACCGGGGATTGCTGCCGACTCAATGGTCAGCAACTCACCACCCACAGAAGTCCAGGCCAAACCCGTTACCTGCCCGATCTGGTTTTCAGCTTCGGCACGACCATAGTCAAAGCGGCGAACACCGAGCATCGACTCGAGCTGATCAGAACCAATACGGTCGGTTGATGCGGCACCATCACGAACATGCTCGGTAACGATTTTGCGGCAGATCTTAGCAATGTCTCGATCGAGACCACGGACACCGGCTTCACGGGTGTAGTACCTAATCGCATCTTGCAGTGCGCCTTCGGTAATCTCCAACTCGGACTCTTTTAAACCATTGGCCTTGCGCTGTTTAGGTACCAGATACTTCTCGGCAATAGCGACCTTCTCGCCTTCGGTATACCCTGGGATACGAATCACTTCCATACGATCAAGCAAGGGGCCGGGAATATTCATCGAGTTGGCGGTACAGATAAACATCACATCAGAGAGATCGAAGTCGACTTCGAGATAATGATCATTAAAGGTATGGTTCTGCTCTGGATCCAGGACTTCTAACAGGGCCGAGGCCGGATCACCGCGCTGGTCCATACCCATCTTATCGATCTCATCGAGAAGAAACAGAGGATTCTTCACTTTCACCTTGGAGAGCTTTTGAATCACCTTGCCCGGCAGTGAACCAATATAGGTTCGGCGGTGGCCGCGAATTTCCGCTTCATCTCTGACACCACCGAGACTCATGCGGACAAACTGTCGGCCAGTGGCTCGGGCGATGGATTCGCCTAGGGAGGTTTTACCCACACCAGGAGGTCCGACTAAACAGAGTACCGGACCTTTAAGTTTTTTAACCCGCTGCTGAACCGCCAAAAACTCGAGAATGCGCTCTTTAACTTCTTCCAAACCGTGATGATCTCGATCGAGGGTCTGTTGGGCTTCCGTAAGGTTATGCTTAACCCGGCTGCGCTTCTTCCACGGCACGCCAATCATCCAGTCAATATAGTTGCGCAGAACCGAGGCTTCAGCTGACATAGGCGACATCATCTTTAGCTTGCTGAGCTCAGACTTGGCTTTTTCGAGGGCCGCTTTTGGCATGCCCACTTCATCGACCTTGGCCTCGAGCTGGTCGATCTCTGAACCGGCATCATCTATATCACCCAGTTCTTTCTGGATGGCTTTCATCTGTTCGTTGAGGTAGTACTCGCGCTGACTCTTTTCCATCTGCTTTTTAACCCGGCCGCGAATGCGCTGCTCGATCTGAAACAGATCAATTTCGGATTCCATAAGTCCCATCAAGTGCTCGAAACGCTCGGTGAGATCGGCAACTTCCAATACATCCTGCTTCTGCTCGATGCTCAGAGTCATATGGGAAGCAATAGTATCGGCCAGACGATTGGCGTTTTCTATGCCGCTGACGGTAGCAATCACTTCGGCGGGAATCTTCTTACTTAAATTAACATACTGCTCAAACAGCGACATTGCCGAGCGGGTCAATACCTCAGCCTCGCGCTCATCGAGATCGCCGTCGGGCAGCTCTTCAATTTTGGTCTGCATAAAGGCTTCGCCATCTATAGTGTCAACCAAGTTGACCCGGGACGCGCCCTCGACCAGAACCTTAAGTGTGCCATCCGGTAACTTGAGCATTTGCAGAATGGTGGCAAGGGTGCCCACAGTGTAGAGATCTTTGAGTTCCGGATTGTCATCGGCAGGATTGCGCTGAGCCAGCAAAACCACTTGTTTGTCGTTTTCCATGGCGTCTTCAAGGGCAGTAATCGACTTTTCGCGACCGACAAACAACGGGACGACCATATGCGGATAGACGACAACATCACGCAGCGGCAGGAGCGGATAAATCATGTCGTTAGTTTCAGTGGGTGTGGCGGTCATGGCTACCTCAGATTGTCTGGAGTGGGGCTAAGTGCCCCAGTTCTATTCTATCGATTGAGCTTGCTCTGTTGCGGGGTGAAGGATCACTTGGCAACGACTATAAAAACGGCTTTGCAAACGGCAATCAGATAAAACGGCTTTCTTATCAGCTTACTCTTTTATATTGGGACTCGAGAGGGAAAAACAACCTCCCTGCCATGCTTTATTGATTAAAGTTTAGTTTTTCAATCAACCCTCGATTTAGCGGCAACTTCTATAGGCTAGTTTTACCAGCCAGTTTTACCAGCTGGTTTTACAGGCTAGTTTTACAGGCGTAAAAAAAGCGACTCGCGTCGCCTTTTTTAGATCTCTACTGCTTCGCCGATTAGCGGAGTCGGATTTAGGCTTCGTCGGTTGCCCGTTTTTGATCAACCTGTTCATGAACTAGAAGTGGCTCATTCTCACCATTGATCACTGCGGCATCCACTACAACTTTCACCACACTGGGCTCAGAGGGGATGCGATACATTGTGTCCAGCAGTATATTCTCTAGGATTGAACGCAGGCCACGGGCACCGGTCTTTCGCTCAATCGCTTTCTCAGCAATGGCATCCAGTGCGTCACGTCGGAGATCAAGTTCAACCCCTTCCATGGAGAACAGCGCTTGATACTGCTTAAACAGCGCATTCTTTGGTTCCACCAAAATATTGACCAAGGCGTCGCGATCAAGTTCCTGCAGTGTCGCCACTACCGGTAGGCGACCGATAAACTCGGGAATCAAACCATAGCCAATCAGATCACTTGGCTGCACATCGAGCAGTGTTTCGCCAATGGACTTCTGACTGTCTTTGCTGCTGACCTCGGCACTAAAACCTATGCCGCCCTTCTCAGAGCGATCTCTGATGACCTTTTCAAGTCCAGCGAATGCACCGCCACAGATAAATAGGATATTAGAGGTATCAACTTGCAGGAACTCCTGCTGCGGATGCTTGCGTCCACCCTGAGGTGGCACTGAGGCAACAGTGCCTTCAATCAGCTTGAGCAGTGCTTGCTGCACGCCTTCACCGGAGACATCTCGCGTTATTGAGGGGTTGTCAGACTTGCGTGAAATCTTGTCGATCTCGTCAATGTAGACAATACCACGCTGGGCTTTATCGACATCGTAGTCACATTTCTGCAATAACTTCTGAATAATGTTTTCAACATCTTCACCCACATAACCCGCTTCGGTCAGGGTGGTCGCGTCGGCGATCGTGAAGGGGACGTCAAGCATGCGTGCAAGAGTTTCAGCGAGCAGCGTTTTACCACTACCTGTGGGACCGATCAGCAGGATATTACTCTTGCCCAGCTCAACCTCGGAGCCCGCAGCACCAGCCTCACTCACTTGCAGGCGCTTGTAGTGGTTGTAAACGGCGACCGATAGAATTCGTTTGGCGCGCTCTTGGCCAATAACATAGGCATCGAGATTGCCTTTGATCTCAGCGGGGATTGGCAGTTCGCGGCTAGCTTCGTTGGATTCGGCGACTATCGCCTCTTCAGAGATAATGTCGTTACAGAGGTCAACACACTCGTCACAGACATAGACTGAGGGTCCTGCAATAAGACGTCGTACTTCATTCTGGTTCTTGCCACAGAATGAACAGAAGAGCAGCTTTCCGCCTTCTCCTAAAGTGTCATCATCGCTCATGGTACACCTCCAATAAAATCATCAAACTAATGTAGAACAGCTGGCTAACGCCAAAATTACGACGTTATAAAAATCTAGCTGCTCTGTTCACGCTTGTCCAGCACATCATCAACCAGGCCGTAGGACTTGGACTCTTCCGCACTCATAAAGTTATCACGCTCAGTATCTGCAGTGACCTTTTTAACCGGCTGCCCGGTGTGCTTGGCCATCAAGTTGTTGAGACGCGCCTTGATCTTGAGAATTTCCTGAGACTGGATATGGATATCCGTTGCCTGCCCCTGAGCACCGCCACTTGGCTGGTGAATCATGGTGCGGGAGTTTGGCAGGCAGTAGCGCTTGCCCTCAGCTCCGGCGGCCAGTAAAAAGGCGCCCATGCTGGCAGCCTGGCCAATACACATAGTGCTGACGTCTGGCTTAATAAATTGCATGGTGTCATAAATAGACATTCCCGCAGTGACAGATCCACCGGGGGAGTTGATATAGAGATGAATATCTTTATCGGGGTTTTCAGATTCCAAAAACAGCATCTGAGCAACAATCAGGTTAGCCATATGGTCTTCGACCTGACCGACCAAAAAGATCACACGCTCTTTTAACAGCCTGGAGTAGATATCGTAAGCTCTCTCACCGCGAGAGGTTTGCTCTACCACCATTGGTACTAGACCACTGGCTTCAACGTCTTGCATCTGCCCGGCATTAGGGTTCTGAAAATTCATCGCTTCCTCGCTATTTTCGTTATCATTCTTCAATGCTTATGCTGCTCTATACGCACCAAATCGGGCACTCAGATCCCAATGCCCGAGATTAATATAACTATAGTCTGTTTCCGTGCAGCGAGCCGTTTATGCACCCGGCTCTGGATCAGGCTTTACAGCATCTTCATAAGAGCATGCTTCGTCAGCAACTGTCGCCTTGGACAACACTAACTCAGTGACCTGGTCTTCTATTACCACGGCCTCGACAGAGCTCAGTAGCTGCTGCTGGCTATAATAGTAGTCGACGACTTCCTTGGGTTGCTCATAAGTTGAAGCGATTTCGTTAATTCTTTCGCGGACACTATCTTCATCGGGAGTAAGCTCTTCAACTTTAACGATTTCAGAGACAATCACACCCAGTGAAGCACGGCGTTCGGCTTTCTCGCGGAACATATCATCGGGAAGCATGCTCAGATCAATCTGCTGACCGCCGCCAAACTGCTGCACCATCTGTTGCTTGAGCTGAGTAATCTCATTGTCCACCAGCATTGCCGGCAACTCGACCTTGTTCAGATCAAACAGCTGATTCATAACACGATTTTTAATTTTGGCACGCATGGCATTGCGCAGTTCGCGCTCCATATTCTGCATCACATCTTCGCGGAACTTCTCTTCTCCGCCTTCATCGACACCGTAGAGCTTAAAGAACGCATCGTTCATCTCTGGCAGTTGCTTTGAAGAAACAGAGTTGACCACAACGGCGAATTCAACTTTGGCGCCCTTGAGCTCTTCTGCGTGATAATCTTTTGGGAACTTTAGCTTTGAGACTTTCTCGTCGCCAGCGTTGGCGCCCACAAGCGCATCTTCGAAACCGGGGATCATGCTGTTTGAACCCAGCACTAGATCTTGACCTTCAGCACTGCCACCGGCGAACGCTTCTCCACCCTTGGTACCCACATAATCTATATTCAGCTGATCTCCCTCTACAGCAGGCTTGTCAGAGGCTTCAAACGTCGCCTGTTGATCGCGCAGCACGTCGATCATCTTGGCTACATCAGTGTTATCGAGATCAGTTACCGGACGGGTAATTGATACTTTGCTTAGATCGGCTAGCTTAATTTCAGGATAGACTTCAAACACAGCCAAGAACTCTAGGTCCTGACCTTCAGCGTCCTTGATATCATCGATTCGCGGCTGCCCTACTGGCTGCAGTTTTTCTTGCGCAATGGCTTCATAAAAGCTTGAGTTGACGATTTCGCCAACAACTTCCTGACGGACACCTTTGCCAAACTGCTGCTTGACGACTTTGAGAGGCACTTTGCCCTTACGAAAACCCTTGATGTTAACGGTTTTAGTGGCTTTCTGAAGACGCTCAGCGACTTCACTCTCTACACGGTCGGCAGGGACACCAATCTTAAGTTGACGCTCAAGACCAGTGCTAGACTCGATGGAAACCTGCATGGATTTTCCTCACGATGATACTCATTAAATTTGGTACGAAAGGCGAGACTCGAACTCGCACGGGTTGCCCCACTGGAACCTAAATCCAGCGCGTCTACCAATTCCGCCACTCTCGCATAAAAACTCGCTCTTAGTAATAGGTAGTTTTAGGAACTTTTTTGATTCTCAAAGCCCCTCTAAAAGCGGCGTGAAGTTTGCCACAGCGTTTCGCAATCAGCAACCGATTAGCGGCCTTATAAGGCGAAATAACAGTCTTATTTTGCCAGAAGGCCTAAATAACCAACTGATTGACCCAGGTAAAAATATTTTCGCCCTATCTGCCTCCATCTGAGCAGCCTTGAACTATGCTTGAGGAGAAAAAACACATTATGAAAATAACCTAGGAAGGAGTAGAGATATGAAGAATTACCATGTTTTGCTAATTGCCGCGCTGGCGACCTTGGGACTGAGTGCATGTGACGGTTCGCCAGAGGAGAGCACAGCTCCAGCGGCTGCAGAGTCAACTATGTCCGACAGTATTGAGGGCGCAGCCGATGATGCGATCAACATTATTGAAGATACAGTAGAGGAAGCATCTGACAGCGTCGACCAAATGATGGAAGATATGTCCAGTGATGCGGAAGAAGACCTTTCTGATGCAATGGGAAAAATGGATAAATAGCGGCCATTTTAAGGCATTAGCACCACAGCTAATGCCACCCAAGCTACCAATACAGCCAAGTACGCGCTAAAAAGCAAAAGCCAGAAAACTAAAAACCCCGGTGAAAACCGGGGTTTTTAGTTGTGCCGCAATCCTAACAGACAAGAATTGCGGCTCTATTGCATGCATCGAGCTCGACGCATCAAGCCAGGCTTTAACTCATCAGCCTAGGCTGCGATCTTGCGACGGCGTAATCCAGCAAGACCTAAGAGTGCTGAACCAAATAACCATACCGCTGCTGGAAGAGGTACTTCATTGATACCAGCTACATAGAGATTAGATGTGGTTTCACGACCATTCTGACCAAAGTCACCCTGACCAAAGATCTTTAGGGTCATCAAACCAATATGCTGCACCCCTAAGGTAATCTTATCTGCCACTACTGTCAGCAGATCCCAACCACCCACATCACTCCAGATCAAAACGCTGGCGCCATTAGCAGGGATGTGCGCGCCATTAATACCTACCTCAATCTGCTTTTTGGTATCAAATACAAACTCAAGCATCTCGCCTAATTGCAAGTTATCGTCACTCGCTCCCGTATCGGGGCCAGTGGTCGTCTTGCACTTGTTGTTAGTGCCAGTAGTGCCAGCATCAATTGGACCATCGCATACACCAATACCAGCCCGATAACCCGAATCCAAATAGGCAAACGCTGAGTTGCCGTCGGTATAGCCTTTAACATTGAGATCACCAAAAGTTAACGGCTGTCCCCCTCGCTCATTTTCGTCTGCATCAAAATCATAATCATAAGTCGCTGCCATTGAAAAACCAGCGGTTGATAACAGTAAGACGCCTGCACATGATTGCAGCAATTTAACAAAACTCTTATTCATAGCTAAAACTCCTAATAACTCCTAAGTAAAACCTCGCATATCTACCCCACATCCAGAAACAAACTATTCAAGGGCGAATGCGACCAAGTCCACATTTTGAAACATAATTTAAAACTGCTTAACAGGCTAAGTAAACGTAGTTCTCATTTTTTGGAAAGTCAAAAAATAAAACTATCTTTTAATAAGATTCTTGTCTAAGCAATTCGATACCGAATAATAGGCGGAGCGCGCGCAGAATAAGCGCGAGAGGGTTGGGAATTATAGTTATTATAAATCAGTTGTTTAGGGCAGTTATATAAAGCTACTTACTAAAACTTTCATTAATAAACATATTGATTGCGCAGTGGGTGACTTCTTCAATTTGAGCGGTGTCGGTATAGATACCATCAATAAATAATTTGGCAATACCGTGCAGCGCGCCCCAGATAACCTGAGCTGTACGCAGAGGACTATCCCCAGAAAGCACCCCAGAGTCCTGCCAGCAGCGCACCATATCCACCTGATGCTGAAAACAGGGGTAGGCGACTTCACGGAGCTCTTCGGTGCTGTTCTGCTGCTTCCAAATGCTGCGCCCAAACATCAGCTCATACTCTTCAGGGTTGTCGACAGCAAACTCAACGTAGCCATTCATATAGGCCTGGAACTTTTCTCTCATCGTCTTCGTCGGCTGATCAAAGTCCGCGGCGGCAGTCTGGTGCCGACGGCGAAAGCCCTCGGCGGCGATAGCACAGAGCAGGTCATTTTTATCCGAGAAATGGTGATAGGGAGCGGTGCGCGAGACGCCCGCCCTTTCAGCCAAGCGACGCAGGGACAGATTCTCTATTCCGGCCTCGGCGATCAGCTGTTTTGCCGACCGCAACAACACCTGACGGAGGTCACCATGATGGTAACTTGGACGGACCGCGCTCTGTGATGCAGTTGGATTCATGGAGACAATGTAGCAATACATCTTGACAGTGTCAAAATGCATCATTAATCTCTTGGCACAGATCAACCAAAGCGCAAAAACGACCGTATAAATGCAAAAAAATGGTCAAGATAAGAATTCACTGCCCGGCGGCCCTGTACTGGCAGCCAGCAGAGACCCATAAAAAACTAAAATAATAATGATAAATCGGAGTCAATCATGTCCCACAGCACCTACCCAAAGCTTCTTGAGCCACTGGATCTGGGCTTTACCACATTAAAAAATCGCGTCCTGATGGGCTCCATGCACACCGGACTAGAAGAGGCATCCGATGGCTATGAGCGCATGGCGGCCTATTTTGGCGAGCGTGCAAAAGGCGGTGTTGGCCTGATCGTCACCGGCGGCATCGGCCCCAACGCAGAGGGTGGCACCCACCCCAATACTAAGAAGCTGGAGACTGACGAGGATATTGCTGGCCACAAGCTGATTACTGATGCCGTGCATGAGCACGACGGCAAAATCTGTATGCAGATTCTACACACCGGTCGTTACGCCTATTCTCCTGATCAGGTTGCCCCCTCGGCGATCAAATCCGCGATCAACCCCTTTACACCTCGCGCCCTCGACGAAGAAGGCATTCACAAACAGATCGACGATTTTGTCTTCACCTCAGTACAGGCCCAGAAAGCCGGTTATGACGGCGTTGAAATTATGGGTTCGGAAGGCTACTTCCTTAACCAATTTATCGCTGCACGAACCAACCAGCGCGACGACGACTGGGGTGGCAGCTACGAGAATCGCATTCGCCTGCCCATTGAAGTGGTGCGCCGTGTGCGCGAGGCCGTGGGCGAGCACTTTATTATTATTTTCCGCCTGTCGATGCTCGATCTGGTTGAGGGTGGCAGCACCTCTGACGAAGTGATCCAGCTGGGTAAAGCAGTAGAAGAAGCCGGTGCCACGATTATCAATACCGGCATCGGTTGGCACGAAGCCAAGATCCCCACCATTGCCACCAAGGTGCCCCGCGCAGCCTTTACCTGGGTTACCGCCCACTTTAGAAAAGAACTCTCGGTACCGGTGATCACCTCCAACCGTATCAACACGCCTGAAATGGCTGAAGAAGTATTGGCACGCGGCGATGCCGATATGATCTCCATGGCGCGACCGTTTTTGGCTGACCCAGATTTCGTTATCAAGGCCATTGAGAACCGCCCTGATGAGATCAATACCTGCATCGGCTGCAACCAAGCCTGTCTCGACCATGTGTTTGGCGGTCAGATGACCAGCTGCCTGGTTAACCCTCGCGCCTGTCATGAAACTGAATTGCATATCAACCCCGCCACCGCAGTGAAGAATATTGCGGTTGTCGGTGCCGGCCCCGCTGGACTCTCAGCGGCCACTATCGCTGCATCACGAGGCCACAGCGTGACATTGTTTGACTCTGCCAGTGAGATTGGCGGTCAGTTTAATATTGCCAAGCAGATTCCCGGTAAAGAAGAGTTTTTTGAGACCCTGCGTTACTACGGCAAGCAGATTGAACTCACCGGCGTCGATTTGAAACTCAATACCCGCGTCACCGCGGAGCAGCTCAACAGCGGCGGCTTTGATGAAGTGATTATCGCTACCGGAATCGCCCCGAGAATGCCCAATATCGAAGGCATAGATCACCCCAAGGTACTCAACTATCTGGACGTGATCGGCGCTAAAAAACACGTCGGCAACAAGGTTGCGATTATCGGTGCCGGCGGCATTGGTTTTGATACTGCCGAGTACATCACTCACAGCGGCGAAGCCACCAGCCAAAACATTCCTGCCTTTATGAAGGAGTGGGGGATTGATATGACCTTTGGTTCGCGCTCAGGTATCGAAGGTGTTACAGCCCAGCCAGAGCCCTCCCCGCGCGAGGTCTACCTGCTCCAGCGCAAGAGCACCAGAGTGGGTTCAGGCTTAGGCAAAACCACCGGTTGGATTCATCGTGCCGGTCTGGCCATGAAAGGCGTGCGCCTGATGCCAAGCTGCGACTATCAGAAAATTGATGATCAGGGACTCCACCTCACTGTCGGCGACGACCCTCAGATACTGGATGTGGACACGATTATTATCTGTGCAGGGCAGGATCCAATGCGTGAAATAGTCGAGGGCTTAACCGTGCCTCACCACTTGATTGGCGGTGCCGATGTGGCGGCTGAACTGGATGCCAAAGGCGCGATTAATCAGGGCACTAGACTAGCGGCTGCCATGTAATTGATAGGCCGGGCTAGACGCTGATAAAACCGACTGTATGAGAGCCGCTATTGGCATTGCAAATAGCGGCTCTATAGAGTGCTTAATGGGCTTAAAATCCTTGCAACCCTGTGACAATCCGACCATCATTGCCACCCTTCCGACTTGACTAACTAATAAGAATTCCATGACTGATACAGATTTTAGCAAAGTAGACTTTCGCAATGCATTGGGCAGTTTTGCCACTGGTGTCACGGTGATTACGGCACTGGGTAAAAACGGCCAAAAGATCGGCATGACCGCCAACAGTTTTAACTCTGTGTCACTCGACCCAGCGTTGGTACTCTGGAGTATTGGCCGTGACTCAAACTGTTTTGACGACTTTATGGCTGCGCAGGCCTATGCCATTCATGTTCTAGCTGATGATCAGCAGGATCTATCAAATCGCTTTGCCAAGACCGGCGCCGATAGATTTGATGGCATCAACATAACAGAAAGTTTGTCCGGCGTTCCCCTGCTGCCCCATTACAGTAGCTGCTTTCAATGCACCATCGCCAATCAGTACGATGGTGGCGACCATGTGATTTTGGTGGGCAAAGTCATTGAGTTCACCGATCATGGCCTCAAACCACTACTTTTCCATCGCGGTGGTTACAGCGAGATCAGCTCTGACTAATCCGGACACCCCATCCCGGAGAGCAAAACCACCAACCCACAGACAAAAAAAACCTAGAACCGCACTCACTGCGGTTCTAGGGGGCTGCTTTTTTAAAGGGCTACTTTTAAAGGGCTGCTGTTCAGCACTTATACCAGCGGGTTTGCTCCGCTCATATACACGTACACCTCTTGAAACTTATCGTCTCGGATTCGCCAAAAATTGGTATTGTGAAGCACAGTTACATTGCCGTCATGATCGACTAATTCTGCGACAAAGCTCGCGACTATACGGCCGTTCTTCTCGTCGATAGTGCAGGTGAAATCTCGGTGTATTATGGTTTTGTAGGCAGCTATAAAATCGACAAACATTCTGCGAATGCTGTCCTTACTATCATGCACCACAAACGACGTCTGCACTGTTAGCATGGCGTTATCATGGAAGCAGTCAAGCACCGCATCGAGGTTTTTCGCGTCTACATTGGCAAAATATTTATGTAAAGCCAGCTCAGTGAGCGCGTCCCTTGACAGTGAAGATTGATATTGCATATGTGACCTCCTGAGTCCCTAATGCCTTATTTATTGATCCCCTTTATTTCGAGGATTTTCTCTCTTTAAGCCGGTATCTCAGCGGAGTAAATTATCACCACTCATATACACAAACACTTCAGTAAACTTGCCATCTCGCATATAAAAACGGTTACAGTTTTCGTAGCGGAGCTCTTCCCCGCCTTCCGGCGTTATCACCACTGTGAACTGCGAGCAGATAGCCTCAGACTCAATATCAGCAGTGTGAACAAAGTTGCCATGCCAGATATGGTTGAACCCTTCAAAAAGGCCCTTAAACATAGTTCTAATGCCCTCATCCCTGCCCTTATGGACAGTCATTGAAGTGACCTCTGTGAGCACAGCATCAGGATGGAAGCAGTCTAAAACCTGCTCCATGTTGTAGTTGTCTACACCGTCAAAGTAACGTTTGGTGACAATATCAATATAGTGTTCGTAGTTTGGTTTACGCATAAGTTCCCCGAGGCACTTGCCTTAAGTTAGTTAACTAATTTCGCGACAGAATCATCTTGTCGTTGGGTTGCTGTGGCGCGGCAAAAGCCTTGCGGCTGTGGGTTAGGCCGGTCTCCAAAAACATCTCGCACAGCTTGTAAGAGATCAAACCTGGATTGATTACTGGAACGGGCAGCACCTTCTGCAAATAAGCGTGTGACTGATGCATTGTCGTTGAGCCCAAAACAATAACGTCAGCATTGTCTTGCTCTATGGCTTTGCGAGCTTCCGCTTCCAACTTTTCAAAAATAACCTCTTCTTTACCGGCTAATAATTCTTCCAAGTCAGGCCTTGTATCAATAGAGCGCATGGACGCGCAGCGTGACTCCAGTTTGTACTGAGACAGCACCTTGGTATAGAGATGGAACCACTCGTCCCACATGGTGATAATGCTGAATTTATGGCCTAACATGCAGGCTACGTGAAATGCTGCCTGCCCTGGACCCAGAACCGGGATATCCAGTTTAGAGCGCAGGGCATACATGCCCGAGTCACTCACGGTGTCGATACAAACCGCATCGTAACCTTCCTCTTGCGCCTTAAGTCCCGCTTCAAACACACTCATATCCATCAGCATGGCGTCGTAATAACTATCGCCGAGAGCAGCGCCCCATGAAACAGCGACGAAGTCTACCGACATACCGGCGGCAATCATTTCTGGCGGTAGTTGCGACGCACGATTAGCCACGCCGGCCTCATCCATAGGGATTGGAACGATTATTTTAATTCTTTTGCTCACAGTTAAGTCCCCCTTAGGGCATAAGTTAGGTTAGTTTGCTGGAAAAGAAATTCATCCGCTGCCACGGTAACGCGACAGCGGATGAGATAGGGACTAGAAACTGTACTCAAGCTCGACGCCCATCATCCGCTCACGACCGGGATGAACAAAAGCGCCGCCGAATTCAACAGCGGTGATAACTTCAGCCACATAAGACTCGTCGGTGAGGTTCTTGGCAAAGGCGGTAACGCGCCAGTTGTCAGAAGACAGACCGATACGCAGATTAGCAATACCGTAACCATCGACCTTAGTCTTGCCATAACTGGTGGCCAGGCCGCCTAACTGCAGTACTGCCGGCACCTCGTATTCAAGCCCAGCTTCTGGACCGACAATGGCGTCAAAAGATCGCGGCGAATCAAGGTCACTGCCCTGAATCACGTGATAGAAAATATCACCCTGGTAAGCATACTCAAGCCGTGCGATCAGGTTGAGACCATTGCTCAGATCCTGGTCCCAGGTAAGCGCCATGTTAGCCGTGAAGTCCGCTGCGTTGGGAACCTCATTGCCCGCAACATAGGGCCGTACAGACATCTTCTTAATTTCACCGTTGATGTTGCTGTAGCCCGCGTCAAAGCGCAATGTATCCGATAACTGCCAGGAAGCATCTAACTCAAAACCCTGCAGTGTCGCTTCATCAATACCTTCAACAATTCTAAGCAGACCGAAGGGGCCAGGGTAGAATTCAAAGAATTGCATATCATCGACTTCGGTGTGGAAAACAGCACCGTTTAACTGCAAGTTACCATCTGCAAGAGTTGATCTGAAGCCAAGCTCAAACGAACTGGAGGTTTCCTTTTCATAAATTTCCGGCGGTGCCATAGGCAGGCCATCTGGGTTTACGAAGAACAGCTCTAAGGTCTCAGTGGCCCCTAAATTATTGAATCCTCCCGTTTTAAAGCCCACACCCCAGCTGGTAAACAGCGTCGTGGTATCGCTCATATCATAGGTCAAGCTAATCTTCGGCTGAATCGCATCAAACGTCTTGCTTCGCGACGCAACCGTCGCGCTCACTTCACCGGTTGAAATATCAATAAACGCTGGGTTGAGTGGCGTACCATTTAACGCTACCCCGTCCAGAGTACAACCATTGGCAAACAAGGTAGCATCAGAACAGTAATCGATTTCGGTAGACAAAAAGCCATCAGCGGGACTCGGAACTCGGTTCTCAACGTCACGTTCTTCACGGTCATAGCGCAGCGCCAAGGAAAGCTCCATCTGATCACTCAGATCATAGTTAATCGATCCGAATACCGAATAAACATCCGTGGTGAAATCATCTAGCACCAGTGCATCGGTTAGCTCGTTGACATAACTTCTGGGAAGGTAGTCGCGACCATCATCTTCAAGCTGAGCCACACCAACAGTACGATCAATATGCAGATAGTAAGCACCTATCTGCCAGCGCAGAGCCTCATCCCCAGAAGAGGTTAACGAAACCTGGGCGCTAAAGTCTTTCTGATCTCGGCCCTGGTACTGATAACCATCGCAGGTTGTTGGACTATAGGGAGGGAAGAACGGATCGCCATCTGGAGAAAAGCCACCGAGATTAAAGGTCGGCTGCTGCATCGGAGTTCCATCACCCCCGAACAGTGAACGCGCCAGGGCAGAGTCTTGACAGTGTGACTTGGCATTGTAGAAGCCAAAGGCTCCCGAGGTACCGTCGGCAAGGAAGTACTGCTCTTGATCGGAGTACAGAGCCCAGGCTGACAGTGTGCCAACGTCCAGCTCTTTATCCATTTTTATCGAGAATTCAAGAGTCTCTTGCTTATTTTCCGGATCAACATTGGGTGAAAAAATCCAATCAAATTCATTCACATCGACGGATGCAGCCGCGGGATCTACACCAAAGCCTGACAAACCATCTAGCGCACCAACATAAAATGGCAGCTCAAATGCCGCATTGAAGGCGATAGAGGCAGCATCCACTTCGGAATAACGCAGTTTGGTATCGATAGTCAGCGTGTCACTTGGCTCAAACACTAGCCTCGCACTAACACCGGTTTCTTCGTAATCATTAACCACATTGTCATTCAAATAGACGTTCTTTAGATGACCATCGGAGCTGCGGTGATCGACTGTTAATCGCCCTGCCACATTGTCGCCCAGAGGCCCGGCAATGGTTCCCACAAAGGTTTTGGTGCCATGCTCGGCGGCGGTTACCTTTATGCTTCCCTCGACTATATCCGTCGGCTTTTTGGTCGACATAATGACCGCACCAGCGGCTGCAGAACGGCCATAGAGCGCGCCCTGAGGGCCTTTTAGCACTTCGATTTGAGATAGATCTGGATATTCGCGGTTAAAGGCAGAAGGGTTGGTATAAAGAATACCGTCAACAATAAATGCAAAGTTAGTTTCGGCATCACGGGCACCGTTAATACCGCGGATACTCAATGAACTGTCGCCAACTTCTACGGTGTTGACCAGAGTCACACCAGGCGTCATATAAATGAAGTCCTCGGCCCTCTGCACTCCCATATTTTCAATCTGACCTTCAGAAAAAGCCGTGATCGTCGCCGGGACGTCCTGCAGCGACTCAGAGCGAGCCCGCGCAGTCACCACAATTTCTTCAAGCTGCGCGTAAGCGTTGATTGGTACAGTCAGCGCTGCGACAGCCGGTAGGCCCATCACAACAGATATACCCAGTGATTTTAATCTGTGTTTTTTCATCGAATAACTCTCCCCTGATAATTTTTATAATTAGAGACCTTTCGTAGAATTTTTTTAAGTCCTTTTAACGGCCTCTTTTTTTTAGTTTTTATGGCGTCTATATTTTTAGTTTGGTATAACATTATACCAACATTACCTTTGGTGCAATATTTACTTAATCAAGTTCTCGACTGCATCTAATTGCGCTTAAGCCTGAGCAAAAAATAGACGTATTTAAAAAGCTTGCAAGGCGGTGATCAGCCTGATTATCGCCAGACAGAAAAATAATAATCAGACCAAGGAAAAAGCCTCATGACAATAACCGTAAATCTATCGGGCAAGGTTGCATTAATTACTGGCGCATCATCAGGAATCGGCCGTGGTGTTGCCCTTGAGCTGGCCAAATCCGGCTGCCATGTCTTTATCAACTTCCCTCCCCATGAAGGCGAAGATGCTGCGTTAGCAGTGAAAGCAGAGATTCAACAGCATGGCGGCTCAGCCTCCCTTGCCCCGGCCGATGTCAGCAGTGAGTCCGAGGTAAGTCATATGTTCTCTGCATTAATGGCCGCTGCCGGCAGACTTGACATCCTCGTCAATAACGCCGGAATTGCCCGCTCTGCACCAGTCGAAGAAATTACTATGGACGACTGGCGCGCCGTCATGGAAGTGCATGTCAATGGGACTTTCTTATGCACCAGAGCAGCACTGCCGATAATGTATCAACAGGACTCAGGCCGCATTATTAATACGGCATCGCAGCTAGCGTACAAAGGTGCTCCAGGATTCGCCCACTACACCGCAGCCAAAGGCGCAATACTGTCCTTCACTCGGACGCTTACACTAGAGATAGGCAAGCGTAATATCACTGCCAACTGCGTGGCCCCTGGCGCGACCCTTACCCCTATTTTGGACGATGTACCGAATGATATTTTGGAGCAAATAGGCCAGGCAATTCCGCGTGGAAAACTTGCTGAAGTCGATGATATCGTCGGCACGTTTATATTTTTGGCAAGTGACAGTGCCGCCCACTTCAGAGGGCAGTGCCTCAGCCCTAATGGCGGTGACGTGTTCCTGTAATAGGGCCGCTCTAAAAACAGTTTGGCGCTCACTACAGTGATACTTCAGCCAACTCAGAGTTCGAGAGCCGCGATAATCGTCGCCACGGATTCCACATCGGCATACTTGGCATCCATATCCAAGAGATTGGCTTTGTGAGCTTCAATATTTCTATCGCCACAGGCTTCCTTGGCCACCACCACCGCGTAGTTATTTTGCAGCCCGTCAACCACAGTAGCGCGCACACAGCCGCTGGTTGTCAGGCCGGTTACAACTAATGAATCGACCCGAAGATCCTTTAGACGATGGTCTAAATCGGTTTTATGGAAGGCGCTGGCCCACTGCTTTTCAATCAGCGGCTCACTGTCTCGTCGACCCATGGCGGAGTCAACCGCCACCCAGTAAGACTCTGGCGTTAGCACATTTAAAGCCGGCACTTTCTGGCGAAAAACAGTGGCCTGGGACTCATTATGGTAAACCACCGTAGTGAACAATATTGGCCTGCCAAGCGCCCTGAACGCTGCAATTAATTCAATGTTAGCGGCCACAACCTCGGGGCAGTGACTGCCTAAGGGGCACTCCGGATCGGTGAATCCGTTGATCATATCAACCACCAGAAGCGCTGGACTGGTACTTAGTCCGAGGCGATTTTGCTGAAGGTTTATGGATGTCTGCATAGATACTGATACTCTGACTGCCGGGCACTCGTTAACAGTGAGCTGCCCGTAAGGAACAGCCCACTGGCTTAGTATTGGTTAGCTAAAACCGCAACCGAGCAACGGCAATCAGGCCCCTTTAAAAGTTGGCTTAACCGGCGCTGGCAGATTAGTCTCCGCTTCACAGCGACTGCGAATATCTTCCAGGTCACCGCCGAAGTTAAACAGCGCACTGTTCTCGCCCCGCGCCGCAATCAACTCAGCACGCAGACTGTCTGTCGCCTCCTGATCAACCGTTGCGTCAGCCGCCATCACCACGCCGTAACGCTTGGCACCTTCGACAGACACCAATCGACGGGCCACATCCTGGCGCACCAACTCGGGATCGCGAGCAGTGGGATCGCCCCAGCCACCGCCACCCCAGGTATTGAAATAAAGCACATCGCCCGTCTTCACCTTGATGCCTTCCACCTTGGCCGGCAGCGACTCTTCAGAGCCATCGACACGCACCAGCTTCTTCGTCGAGCGCAGTCCAGTTTCACCCCCGAGTACACCCCAGGGATAAGTCAGCCAGCGGTCGTCGTGAATACCAATATCCCCATCACAGAGGAAGCGATAGGCAACACTCAAACCATTGCCGCCGCGGTGCAAACCGGCACCCCCAGAATCGGTAATGGTTTCATAGCGCTCGATACGCAGCGGGAAATAGGACTCGATAAATTCATTCGGCACATTGGTAAAGCCAGGCCACAAACTGTGTCCGTCGGGGCCATCACCCACCGGGCGACCGGGAACGCCACCGAAACCAATTTGAAATAGCTGGAACCACTCATTGCCCTTGCCTTCGCGGCTGTCATAGCCAGAGAAGAACAGGTGCGGTGAATCGGAGAAGCCCGCGGCATTGAGCATCATCTCTGGCGCGCCCATACCCAATAGAGCACCCAGCACATCAAAGATACGACCCAGAGCATGGGTTCGACCGGAGAGTGCCGCAGGATAATTGGGTTTTAACAGAGTGCCCTGGGGAATGCGCACATCCACTAGATCGTAGAAACCATCGTTAAACACGATTTGCGGATCCACCACGTTAATGGTGAAAGAGCCAAAGAACATTTTGAACATATCTTCGTTAAGGAAGAAGTTCACTGAACTCTGGGCCTGGGGATCGGTGCCGGCAAAATCAAAGATTGCCTTGTCTCCCTCGCGCCACATGGTGCACTTAATTTTGTAGGGACCCATGCCCATGCCGTCATCGCAGATATAGTCTTCAAACTCGCGCGGCTCTTCCGGAATAAACATGCCGATAATATGTTTCATGGCTTCGTAGTTGCGCTGTAACATAATATCCATAGTCGAGAACAGCACATCGTCACCAAAGCGAACGGCTAGCTCGACACAGCGCTTGGCCGCAGTATTACAGGCTGCAACCAAGGCGTTTAGATCAAAACGGTTCCACTGGGGCGTGCGCACGTTGTGCAGAATCAGTTCCAAAAGATCCGCCTGCAACACGCCTTTTTTATACAGCTTGGTGGGCGGAATACGAATGCCTTCCTGGAAGATCGTCGTCGCCTGAATCGGAATCGATCCTGGCACCATGCCGCCGTTATCCGACATATGACCAAACATTGCCGACCAGGCTATATGGCGGCCATCTTTAAAGATTGGCACCAACACCACCCAATCCGGCAGGTGAGAGACGGCGGCATTACACATGTAGGGATCGTTGGTAAGAATAATATCTCCCTCTTCGATCTCTTCGTCATAGGCTTCTAAAAAGGGCCCGATAAAGGAACCGAACTGGCCCACGACCATCTTGCCTTCTTTATTGGCGATCATCGGGAAGCAGTCGCCCTGCTCACGGATACCTGGAGACATAGCCGTTCTAAACAGCACCGCATCCATCTCTTCACGAGCATTGCGCAGCGCATTCTCAATAATATCGACGGTGACACCATCTACATCGATACGCTTTAGGGGATCATGGTTAGTTTCTAATAGTCTTGCGGTCATGATTAATTACTCCCCTGTGGGTTAATAAGCAAATTGCCGACCTTATCTACCGTGGCAACATAGCCCGGTAAGACTACGGTAGTAGAGTCCATCTCACCGACAATCGCCGGACCCGCAACCTCTAACCCAGTGCTGAGTTTATTGCGATCATAAATAGTCGAGTCGTACCAATCCCCCTCGTAATAGAAGCGGCTGTTGGCAATCTTGCACTCTTCAAGGCTCATTCCGGTCTGACCGATTTTACGCTCGGCAATGGCTTTAGCTTTGGCCTTGGCCAGCGCACGAATCATCAATATTTCGTGGCCATCATCCAACTTAAAGGTAAACAGCTGTTCGTGCTCCGCATCGAACTGGCCGGTTAACAGCGCAACGCCCTTCTCTTTTAGCTCGGCTTCAGTGAAGTCGATGGTGATTTGGAAAGCCTGACCCGCATAACGCAGATCAGCCTGATAGGAAATTTCATGTTCTGAGGCAGGAATATTGTCCTTCAACAGTGCATCTCCAGCCCGCACCTGCAACTCCATCAGATCTGCAGTCAGCTTCTCATCGCTGAGATCACTGGCCATAGTCAGATAGGTTCGCGCCGCTTCATCCTGTACCTGCGTAGTTGCATCACCATAGGCACAGAGCACGCCGGGACCCGGTGGAATAATCACCGGCCAGGCATCAGTGAGAACACCCAGAGCATTGGCGTGCAATGGACCGGCACCACCGAAACCCACTAGGGCGAAGTCACGGGGATCATAACCCTGCTCCACCGACACCAGGCGCAGTGCACCAAACATGGATTCATTAGCAATTTTAATAATGCCTTCAGCCGCAGCCATCAGGTCAATACCCATGGCATCGGCAACCGACTGCACTGCCGCCACTGAGGCTTCGCGATTGATTTCCATTTTGCCGCCCAGCTGCACATCCGAGGGCAGATAACCCAAGACCACATTGGCATCGCAGACAGTAGGCTGAACGCCACCTTTCATATAGCAGGCAGGACCGGGCACCGCACCGGCAGACTCAGGGCCGACACGCAGTGCTTTGGTCAACTCGGGAACAAAGGCAATGGAACCGCCTCCAGCACCCACTGTGCGCACATCCACTGAGGGTGCACGCACTCGCACATCGGCAACAATGGTCTCGCGACGCACTCGCGCACGGGAGTTTTGAATTAGCGCCACATCGGTGGAGGTACCACCCATATCGCAGGTCAAAATATTGTCATACCCGGCGCGGCTACAGAAGTAGATCGCTCCAGAGACACCCCCAGCAGGACCCGACATCAGCATATTCACTGGAGACTCTGCAGAGGCACGGGCCGAAGCCAGACCGCCGTCGGAACGCAAAATAGACAGCTGAGTATCAGGACCCATCTTGTCGTCCAGAGCCGCCTGCAAGTTACTCACATAGCTGGCCACTTCGGGACGTACATAGGAATTGACTACAGTGGTTTCGGTGCGCTCATATTCTTGCATCTCTGGCACCACATCGCTGGAGATAGAAATCGGCGTATCGGTAAAAATCTCAGCGGCAATTTCACTGGCGCGCTGTTCATTGGCACCATTGATATAGGCATTGATAAAGCAGATGGTTAAGGCTTCCACCTCGCCGGTGGCATGCAGTGCTGTCAGATCGGCACGCAGCTGATCTTCATCCAACTCTCTCACCACATCGCCATCGGCACTCATGCGCTCATGGGCACCAATGGTCAATTCGAGAGGGGCTAACAAGGGCTTCTTCACAAAGCTAACCCAGCCACCCAAACCGCCGGGGCAGAAAGATCGCGCCACCTGCAAGGTATCTTCATAGCCCGCCGTAGTCACCAGACCGACTTTGGCGCCGCGTCCGGTTAACACTGCATTGGTGGCGACAGTGGTACCGTGCATCACTCTGCTGACATCTGCTGGATTGACACCAGACTCATCGCAGATACGGGCAATACCATTGAGTACACCAATGGAGGAATCCTCCGGTGTAGACGGCACCTTGGCCGTATGGGTTTCCCCGGTACCCTCATTAATTAAAAGAAGATCTGTGAACGTTCCCCCTACATCTACGCCTAGTCTATAACTCATCTTCGTCTCCGAGCATTTTTTATGTTTTTATAATTATTATTTTATATTTCTTTTTATATATTTGGCTTTAAGCCACGTTCAACTCGCCCAGCTATTAACCCGCCTGTTTTGCCAAATACCCTTGCAACCAAGCTTTTGCTCTCCCCCCCGGCGCTGTGCCGGTCAGGGTCTGGGCCAAATTTGAGGCCTCCATCAGTTTAGTCAAATCGATGCCGCTGTCAAAACCCATTTGTTGCACCATCATAGCAATATCGTCTGTCGCCACATTGCCCGATGCCCCAGGGGCAAATGGACAGCCGCCCAGTCCGGCAATCGAACTGTCGAAACGCCGAATGCCCGACTCCAGCGCAGCATAGACATTGGCCAAACCCATGGCGCGGGTATCGTGAAAGTGACAGCCAAGCTGCTCGGCGCCATGACTGGCGACTAGCGCGGCAGTGAGTTCACGAACCTGCTGGGGATGAGCGGCACCAATGGTGTCAGCCAGAACCAGCTGATCTGCACCCGCGGCAATAAACTTGGCCGCTATAGCTTCTACAACGGCGGGATCCGTGGGCCCATCAAAGGGGCATTCAAAGGCCACCGCAATAGTGGCAATAACCTCAATGCCATCCTGCTTGGCTAACCTGAGAATATCCAAGGTGATCAGTTCCGCTTCAGCCATGCTCATGGCCGCATTTTTCTGCGCCATACCATCACTGGCATAGAGCACCATGGTGACGGTTTTGGCGCCGGCGGCACGGGCTAGCTCATAGCCTTTCATATTCGGAATTAGAGCAATAGTCGGGGTGCTAAAGTCGGCAGCGTTCAAGTCGGCGAAAACCTGATCAGTGCCGGCCATAGCTGGAACCGCTCTGGGGGAGACAAAACTGCCCACCTCAATTTGCGGCACCCCGGCTGCGGCAATCGCCTGAACCAGCGCAATACGCTCATCTATAGAGAGGATCTTCGGTTGGTTCTGCAGGCCATCTCTGGGCCCAACATCGGTGATAATAACGCGCTCTAGCATTACTTAATAATCCCCTGCTGTTTCATCTGCTGTATCTGCTCTACGCTCAAATTGAGCAATTGGGTCATTACCTCATCGGTGTGCTGCCCCAATGTAGGTGCTGCAGTAAAGACTTCATCACTGCAGCGAGACAATTTAATCGGGTTGCCAGGCCCCTTGGTGGAGCGGCCATTGGGGTGTTTTAAATCCACCACCATATTGCGATGCAACACCTGAGTATCCGCCAGAGCCTGACTCAGGCTATTTACTGGTGCACAGGGAATGCGCTGAGCTTCAAAGAGCGCCAACCAGTGGGCACAGCTGTTGACGCTCAACAATTCATTGAGTCGGGCATTGATCATCTCGCGATCTTCCCAGCGACCGGGCTGGGTATCGTATTTGTCGTTATCAAACTCAGGACAGTTGACCACCCCCTTGAGGTTGGCCCAAAAATTGTCAGTGATCACCGCGATAACAACTGACCCGTCGGAACAGCTAAAAGTGTTGTAAGGCACATGGACAAAGTGGCTATTGCCTATGGGATAGGGATCCTCTCCAGAGAGAAAGTGCATGGTCGCCATATAGTTCAACATGGAAATCTGACAGTCCAACATGGAAATATCCACGTGCTGACCCAGACCACTGCGCTCGCGCTCGTAGAGCGCCGCCAAAATACCCATCACCCCAAACATGCCACCGCCGAGATCCCCGATAGGAATGCCCGCTCGCACCATCTGATCCGAATCCGGACCGGTAATCGACATACCGCCACCCATAGCCTGGGCCACCTGATCAAAGGCCGGGCGCTTGCTGCCGGGGCCATCGGAACCAAAGCCCGACACCGTGCAGGTAATAATCCGCGGATTAACCGCACTCAATGAGACGTAATCAATACCCAGTCGCTCAGGAACACCGGCGCCAAAATTGCTGATCACGATATCCACATTGACCACCAGGTCTTTAAACAGCGCCAGACCCTCTTTGGTCTTGAGATCCATCGCAACACTCTTTTTATTGCGGTTTAAAGTAATGTAATAAGCGCCCATGCCATCCAGAGAATTATCCGGATCTGTGGCTAATAGTTTTCTTGTGCCCTCACCCGCTAGCGGTTCGACTTTAATAGTCTCGGCACCCAGATCAGCCAAAATCATGCTGCCATAGGGGCCCGACAACATATGGGTTAAATCGAGTACACGAATATCGCTTAAAGGCTGGCTCAAGCGACCTCCTGCTCAGTGGACAACATAGCCAGCAGACCACCATCCAGATAATGCTGCTGATGCCCGGCAATCGGCAGCCAGCCCACTATCGCCTCAAGCATTTCAATAACCGCTTCATTGAGTGCCGTGTTTCTCTTCAAACTAAATTGCCACCATTCTATAAGACGCGGAAATTGATCCATCTGCGAGGTGCCGGCACAGAGTTCAAACAGCGCCTGCGTATAAGCGATGGAAATCACCGCACAGAAATCACCAATATGAATATCACGCTGGCGATAATCCAACTGTCGCTCAATCAAAGCATCAAATTTGCGTAATTCGGCGATCACCTGGGGCTCAATGCTGCCAATTGATACCGGGCTATCAGAGCTCAGCACATCGCGAATCAGTGGGCCCAAATGGGTATCTGACCAGCGCACCATCATATTGGCACGGGCCTTTTCTATGGCCGATTCACCACGCAGACAACGCTGGGAATAGACTTCCTCTAGGTAATTCATAATCACGGTGGATTCGCCAAGCAACTCACCATCATCCAGAGACAGCACCGGCAACTGACCAAAAGGAAAAATATTATTCAGTTGCGCGGACTTTAACTGCGGCGGACTGACACAGGTAATCGGCAAACGCTTATGCCGAATTTGCGCTCGAATTCGCGTAGAATAAGGGGAGTGATCTAAGCTGTATAGCTCCATAATGGCACCCTAACCTAAGTTATTACAGTGAGTTGCGATTGACCCGCGAGGTAAATACTCGTATAACAATGAGCAGCGAATTAACGCAGAACCCTTAATGGTATATTGTTATACCAAAGATACATTAACTATACAATGAACTTCTTACTAATATCAGCAACAGCTATCAAACAAGGCAGCCCCCAATGAACGACCCAGTGAGCGCAAACCTTTTCAATCGGAATCTGCGCCGCCATATTTCCGCCGACTTACCCGCGCCCCTCTACCACCAGCTCTACAGTCTGATCAAAAGCTTTATTCTCGACGGCTCTCTGCACCACGGTGACAAACTGCCCAGTGAGCAAGAGCTGGCAGAGCTATTTGAAGTATCGCGAATTACCGCCAAGCGCGCAGTCAATGAGTTGGCCGTGGAACAGTTGGTGGAAAGGGCTCGCGGCAAGGGCACCCATATCATCTACAAATATTCACCGAAGCCTGTTCAGGCTCCGATGATCGGCGTGCTCGAAGAGATAGACAGCATTGCCAAGAGTTCAACCGCCACGGTGTTAGAATCGGCAGTGATCAAACCGCCGCAGACGATTGCCGCCGAGTTTGGTCTCAAGCGCAGCGATGGCCTCTTCCATCTGGTGAGAACCCGCGAGCGCGCCGGTGGCGTCTTTGGTTACTTTGACAGCTGGAGTGCCGACGTCCAGGCCCCGGAGAACAGCGATATTTTTATTCACGAATCGCGACACCAATATTTCCGCGACAGTGGCATGCAAGTCAGCCATATCAAGCAAACTATCGGCGCCGTTGCCGCCACCCCGATTATCGCCAAGCTACTAAATATAGAGCCGGGGTCACCGCTGCTCAGCTTGGAGCGGCGCTCCTACAAGCAAAATGGCGACCATGAAGAGCTGGTAGATTTTTTAATGGCACTCTATAACACCGAGCTATTTCAGTATCAAATGGATCTCAAACTCGACTAAGCCCGCTGAGTCCTCTTGACTCCTCTTAAGTGCTCTTGAGCCCCTTGGCAAAGCACAGGCCCCACCCTACTTTAAAAAACCACAAAGCTTACGTTGACGTAAACGTTAGATGCTGATTATACTGGCTACCGGCATTTACTTCGATCGAGTTTTTCAATGGCAACAAAAGCGCTACAAACAGCCCCAGACAAAGGCTCTGATATCAGCACCGAATACAGCATCTCGCAGCTGTCACAGGAGTTCGATGTCACCACCCGCAGCCTTCGCCACTACGAAGATATTGGCTTGCTCTGCCCCACCCGCCGCGGCCAGACCCGTATCTACAGCCAGGCAGACCGCACCCGACTGCGGCTTATCTTGCGCGGCAAGCGACTCGGCCTCTCTCTAGAAGACTCCCGTGAAATTATCGATATGTATGAACCGGGCAAAACAAATATCGACCAGTTAAAAAAGCTCATCGACGCCATCCAACTGCAACGCAACAAACTCAATCAACAGCTCGACGATATCAGCAAGCTGCTCAAAGACCTCAGCCAGGCCGAAGCAGACTGCATCGACGCGCTCAAAACCAATGGAAATACCTAATTTATGAACACTATTTATCCCAGCTTAAATTTTAATCTCGGCGAAGACATCGATATGTTACGCGACAGCGTCTTCCAATTTTGCCAGGCCGAGGTCGCCCCCCGCGCCGCCGAGATTGATCAGAGCAATGAATTCCCCATGGACCTATGGCGCAAGTTGGGCGATATGGGCCTCTTGGGCATTACTGTGGACGAAGAGTACGGCGGTTCTGGCATGGGTTATCTGGCCCACTGCGTGGCCATGGAAGAGATCTCCAGAGCCTCGGCCTCAGTCGGCCTGTCCTACGGCGCCCACTCCAACCTCTGTGTAAACCAGCTGGCCAAAAACGGCACAGCGGAACAAATGCAAAAGTATCTACCCAAACTCTGCTCCGGAGAACATATTGGCGCCCTCGCAATGAGCGAACCCAATGCCGGATCCGATGTCGTGAGCATGAAACTCAGCGCCACCAAACAGGGCGACAAATACCTGCTCAATGGTAACAAGATGTGGATCACTAATGGTCCAGATGCTCACACCTATATTATCTATGCCAAAACTGACACCAACGTCGGCTCCAAAGGGATAACCGCTTTTATTGTCGAGCGCGACTTCCCCGGTTTTTCCCGCCATCAAAAACTCGACAAGCTCGGCATGCGCGGCTCCAACACATGCGAACTCGTGTTTCAGGACTGTGAAGTGCCGGCGGAGAACATCCTCGGTGGCGAAGGCCGCGGCGTGGCCGTGCTCATGTCCGGCCTCGACTATGAGCGCACCGTATTGTCCGGTGGCCCCGTGGGCATAATGCAAGCCTGTCTCGATGTCGTGCTGCCCTATATCCATGAGCGCAGTCAGTTCGGCCAAGCGATTGGTGAATTTCAGCTAATGCAGGGCAAGATCGCCGATATGTACACCGACTTAAATGCCTCCCGCGCCTACCTCTACGCCGTCGCCCGAACCTGCGACCTGGCCCAGGACTCACGCAAAGATGCTGCTGCAGTGATTCTATTTACCGCCGAAAAAGCCACCCAGATGGCCCTGCAAGCTATTCAGGCACTGGGAGGCAATGGCTATACCAATGACTACGCCGCCGGACGCTTACTGCGGGACGCCAAGCTCTATGAAATCGGCGCCGGTACCTCTGAAGTGCGACGCATGTTGATTGGTCGGGAGCTATTTGCCCAAAGCTAAATAGAGAGCCCAAAGCTGAATAGAGAGCCCAAAGCTAAATAAGCAGCCCGGAGCTAATCGCTCGAAGCAAAGAGCAAAGAGCTGACAAGGAAAAATTATGCCGACTATCAAAACTAAAATAAGTACCAAAAGCGCAGACTTTGCGGTCAATGCGGCAGCCATGCAGGCCAGGGTTGACGACCTCAACAGCACCTTGGCCGCGATTCGCCAAGGGGGCGGCGAGAAAGCTTGCGCACGCCATGTCGCCCGAGGAAAACTGCTCCCTCGCGAACGCGTCCAAGCACTGCTCGACCCAGGCTCACCCTTCCTAGAATTCTCCGCACTCGCCGCCCATGAGGTCTATGGCGAGTCGGTCCCAGCGGCCGGCATTATAACGGGTATAGGTCGAGTCAGTGGCCAGGAATGCGTAATCGTCGCCAATGACGCCACGGTTAAAGGGGGCAGTTACTACCCCCTCACCGTCAAGAAACACCTGCGCGCCCAAGCCATAGCCGCGGAAAACAACCTGCCCTGTATTTATCTGGTGGATTCCGGCGGTGCCAACCTGCCCCGTCAAGATGAAGTATTTCCCGACCGAGAACATTTCGGTCGCATCTTTTTTAACCAAGCCAATATGTCAGCGCAGAATATCCCGCAAATTGCTGCCGTTATGGGCTCCTGTACCGCCGGCGGCGCCTATGTGCCGGCCATGGCCGATGAATCGATTATCGTTAAAGATCAGGGCACCATTTTTCTCGCTGGACCGCCATTGGTTAAAGCCGCCACCGGTGAAGTGGTCAGTGCCGAAGAACTCGGCGGCGCCGATGTTCACTGCCGCACCTCCGGCGTCGCCGACCATATGGCCAATAATGATCACCATGCCCTCGAGCTGGCGCGCAATGCAGTGGCGCGACTAAATCGAGTAAAACCGGTTAATGGGGATCTTAAAGCCGCGCTTAAACCACTTTATAGCAGTGATGAAATCGGTGGTGTGATACCCAGTGACTCACGCAAGTCCTATGACGTTCGCGAGATCATTGCCCGCATAGTCGACGGTTCCGACTTTGATGAATTTAAAGCCCTTTACGGCACCACCCTAGTCTGTGGCTTCGCCCGAATATTTGGCTATCCGGTGGGCATCGTGGCGAATAACGGCATTCTTTTTGGCGAGTCAGCACAGAAAGGCGCGCACTTTATCGAGCTCTGCGCCCAGCGCAAAATTCCCTTGGTATTTTTGCAAAATATCACCGGTTTTATGGTCGGCAAGCAATATGAAAATAATGGCATCGCCAAACATGGCGCCAAGATGGTCACCGCCGTCGCCACCGCCAATGTGCCCAAGTTTACCGTTCTGATTGGCGGCTCATTTGGCGCAGGAAACTACGGCATGTGCGGCCGCGCCTATGATCCAAGGTTTATGTTTATGTGGCCCAATGCGCGCATCTCAGTGATGGGTGGCGAGCAGGCCGCTGGGGTATTGGCCCAGGTAACTCGGGACAAATATGAGCGCGATGGCGTTGACTGGAGTGCCGAGCAAGAAGCCGACTTTAAAAAGCCCATTGTGGATAATTATGAGCATCAGGGGCACCCCTACTACGCCTCCGCCAGGCTCTGGGACGATGGTGTAATTGATCCAGCGGATACACGCATGGTCTTGGGGCTGTCGATTTCGGCGAGTCATAATCGGGTTATAGAAGAGACCAAGTTTGGGGTGTTTAGAATGTGATATCCGCCCACGGCGGATATCATCCTGAGAGAGCGAAGCGAAGGATCTCATACAGGATTGCAGCGTAAAGCGAAGAAGGCAGTAAAGCGAGGAAGGCAGTAGGCAGTAAAGCGAGGAAGGCAGTACACCTGGGAGATCCCTCGACTACGCTCGGGATGACAAAGTGTTTTTTATGTCATCCCGACTGAGCGCAGCGACAAGGGATCTCTCTGCAGTATTGCAACCGAAGGCCTGAAACACAGAAAAACAGAGACAAACAGACTAAAGCCAGCCACAAATGGACTGAAAAAATGTTTAGCAAAATACTAATTGCCAACCGCGGTGAAATCGCCTGTCGCATTATCAAAACAGCGAAAAAAATGGGTATCAAAACCGTCGCCGTCTACAGCGATGCAGACCGCAATGCCCTGCACGTCACCCTCGCCGACGAAGCTATCCACATAGGCCCATCACCCTCCACCGAATCCTATTTGGTTATCGACAATATTATCCAAGCCGCCCTCAGCAGCGGCGCCCAGGCAATCCACCCGGGCTATGGCTTCCTCTCTGAAAATGCCGACTTCTGCCGCCAGTGCGATGCCAACAACCTTATCTTTATCGGCCCCCCAGTGGCCGCTATTTTAGCTATGGGATCTAAATCCGCCGCCAAAAATATTATGGCAAAAGCCAATGTTCCCCTAGTACCCGGCTATCACGGCGACGACCAAAATCCAGACCTCCTCAAACAGTCCGCCGACGAGATGGGCTATCCCGTACTACTAAAAGCCGCCGCCGGTGGTGGTGGCAAAGGCATGCGCGCCGTCTACCATGCAGATGAATTTGATCAGGCCCTGGCCGCCGCCAAACGGGAAGCTAAACACAGCTTTAACGATGAAATCATGCTGGTAGAAAAGTACCTACAGAAACCCCGCCATGTAGAAGTTCAAGTGTTCTGCGATCAACATAACAACGCCGTACACCTATTCGAACGCGACTGCTCACTCCAGCGCCGCCACCAAAAAGTGATCGAAGAAGCGCCAGCTCCAGGCATGACCGAAGCACTGCGCCAGCGCATGGGCGAAGCCGCCATTCGCGCAGCCACCGCAATCGATTATCAGGGCGCTGGCACCGTCGAATTTTTACTCGACAGCAACGGCGAGTTTTTCTTTATGGAGATGAACACCCGCCTCCAAGTCGAGCACCCGGTCACCGAAATGATCAGCGGCCAAGACCTAGTCGAATGGCAACTGCGCGTCGCCAATGGCGAACCCCTGCCCTGCACGCAGGCTCAACTAAGTATCAAAGGTCACGCCTTTGAAGCGCGGATTTATGCCGAAGACCCAGAGCATGACTTCCTGCCCTCCACCGGCAAGCTGCACCTACTGCAACCGCCCAGAGAGAGTGCCCATGTGCGCATAGATAGCGGTATTGTCGAAGGCGACGACGTCTCGGTATTTTACGACCCAATGATCACCAAACTTGTGGTTTGGGACACTGACCGAGCGCGCGCCCTACAACGACTCACCGAAGCCCTCAGCGACTACAAAATTGCCGGCGTCACCACCAATATCCCATTTCTCTACAATCTCGCCAGCAGCGCAGCCTTCCGCCGCGGCGATGTGGACACCGGCTTTATCGAAGAACATCAAGAGGAGATTTTCCACCGTCGCCAAGAAGATCTCGACTACGCCGCCCCCCTGGCTGCTCAGGCAATATTAGCCGCCCGCACCCAATCAGCCCAGCAACTCGCCGCCCAGTCCAATGAACCCAACTCCCCCTGGCATCTGGTCAATGATTGGCGCGGCAGCGACAGCGGCCCACAGAAACTCAATGTGACTGTAGGAACAGAACAGATTGAAGTGATTTCAGACAGCTCTCAAGACGGGTTTCAACTGCCCAGCAATATCAAAGCCATCAGTGACGAGAGCGGTTTTAACCTATTTACGCCAAAAGGTGTTTTCCACTGCACAGCAACACAGCCCGATCTCGGTCTCGACCAAGACCAGGACAGCAGCGGCAACCTCACCGCACCTATGAATGGCACCATAGTCACCCTGCTAGTGGAAGTGGGTGCAACCGTGGCCAAAGGTGAAACACTAATGGTCATGGAAGCGATGAAAATGGAACACACCATCGCCGCCCCAGCAGATGGCAAGGTAGGCGAATTCTTTTATCAGCCAGGTGAGTTAGTCGATGGCGGTGCAGAGCTACTTGCTTTTGAAATACCCTTGGCACTGCAGGCCAGTAAGCTATACTAACGCCCTCAGAACCCCACCCGGA
>CAXAFJ010000020.1:0-30821 GCA_963968025.1 uncultured Pseudomonadales bacterium
GCTTTGGATTGGAGAGCTTTCGATTGAAGAGCTTTGGACTCAAGAGCTTTGTACCTATATGCGCTATCCGCCGCCGCCGTGCCAATGGTGACAATAAGATCGGCAGAGGTAATCAATTGAGAGGCTATCGAGTCAGGGGTCCGAGCTTCAGAGACGAATTCAACTCGGTACTTATATTTATTGGGAAACTTTTCCCCTAGCTCCTGCTTAACAGTGTTGAGCACATCCAAGTAATCTGTTGTCGGTTTGCTAACCAAGAAAAACACCTCAATCGGATCAGCTGTCACCACAGCACTCCACATCATTGCCACGACAAAAAGCACGCGCATCGGCCAACTTGGTTGTGGCCGGCCTCCGCAACATACCCTAGTCTGTGACAAGGTACTTCTCATATATGACTCAATAATTCACTTGAACTTACAGCTATCCTGATTCAAAACTCAATGCTTTTCACAAGAAATTTCTAAGGCATTGAAACCTTCAATCCTAGGACATATTGGGTTTTAAATTGGTTGTAATTATAAAACTCACTATAGGGCTGGCCGGCATTTTGCACGACCAGTGACAGATCAATAATCGAGTTATTGATAGACCAGCGCCTGCTAGCCTTTAGATCGATGCGCGTATGGTTTTCCACATCAGTGCCACGATAATGCTTGGTTGCCGAACGATAAGAGGCCATGGAACTCAGGGTAATACCGCGATCAAAACGATAACTGGCGAGCAGACCTGCGCCATGTTTGAGGCTATGGATACCCAGATCGCGAATCTGTAGGGCAGGAGGCGATGTGTGAATCGTTTCGCCGTCGATATCGGAGTAGCTGTAATGGCCCCGCAACAGGAAACGATCATTGGGCCGGTACTGGGTCTGAATCTCAAATCCATCGACATTAAAATGGTCAGTGTTATCGCGAATATTGACAAAATTATCCAGGTCCGGATAACCGGAGCGACGCTCGTTGATAACGTCAGTCAACTGTTCACGAAAGAGCCTCATATCAAAACTCAACTTGCGATCAAATAGGTAACCCAGATAACCCACTTCAAAACTTCTAAGCCGTTCATTATTGATCTCGGCATCTGAGATAACACTGGCATCGAGAATAATATTTTCATTGTAGCGAACAAGCTGCTGTTGCTGACTCTCTAAAAGAGTTGGCGATCGAAAACTGCGGTTAAAGGCTACCCGAACTAGATGCTCAGAATGCAGTTGATAATTACCGGCAATACGGTAGGAGAGATAGCTGTCAGCGCTGTCCTTTTTTTCCAGAACCAGACCGCCATTGATAACCAACCTATCAGAGCTGGTCCACTCAAGATTAGTGTAAGCGCGTTGAGACGCCTCACTGAGCGAATCAGGCCTATCGAAAAGCTCTTGCCCTTGAACCCGATCGTGACGCAGGGCAACGCCCGTCACCGCACGCAGATTGTCCAGTGGATTGAGTATGGCGCGCAGCTCAAGGTCCCAGCGCTCGGCCTCAAATTGATTACTGTCGTCAACCAACAATTTGTCCGGCAGACCAGGAAGTGGCCAGCTGGGTGATGTGTCCGGTATGCCCAGTGCCTCAGATAAAAGCAGCGGCATGATATCGTCAGTTGTATCAATATCATTGTGGTATGCAAGCATTTGCAACTTGCCACCACTGGCCATCAGACGGCTCCAATTAACATATTGATATTTGTAAAAGAGATTGCGGGTAATGAATTCCCGCTCGCCTATGCCTAAATCACTCTCACTTAAGCCTGCCTGAAACTCAACGCTATCGATGGCGTTCGGTGTCCACAGACCTCTAAATGTGGCACTGACATTTTCCGAGCTATCATCAGCGATAACCGGTGCCCCCTGATCAAAAGAATCATCAAAACCATCGTTGCTGCGAAAACTCAGTGTGGTGCGGTGGTTTACCGAACCCAGAGTGCCGTTGTAGGCCAGGTTTGCATTGCGAACATTGCCGCTGCCCAACTGAGAATTGATCATCCAGCCGCTATCGACCAGAGGCGACCGAGTGACAATATTAATCGATGCCAAAAACGCGTTACTACCATCAGCCGAGGCATTGGCACCACGGACAATTTCAACATACTCAATATCGTCCAATGTGACACCGATAACCGACCAATCAACCGCTGAAAAAAGTGATTCGTAGACCGAGCGCCCATCGACCTTAACCTCAAGACGCCGCGGGTACTCATCACCAAGGGCATGGTAGCTGGTTCCCATTCTGCTGCCATCGACAAAGTAAGTCTGAAATCCCGGCACTAAACGAAACAGATCTATAACACCAAGCGCAGGAGAGGCCTGGATCGTCTGACGGTCAATAATGGTGACCGAGACCGGCGTCTGCTCCAGGGTTTGATCCATATGAGTCGGACCCTTAATCATCGGAATTTCAACAAAAAGATCATCTTCGGTGAACACAGTTTGAGTCGAAATTGTTGGCAGCTCTGCAGAGAGAACATTAAGCGTTACAGAGCCTAGTAATACTAAGCACATACATCTTTTGGCAGCACCGAGAAAAGCAGTGAACATAGGAAACCCTTTGATTTTTTATTATTGTCTAATGACTGTCGTCAGCGCTTTCATCGAGACCCAGCTTTTGGCCCAAAATACCAGCCTGAGTTCGATTGGCTAAACCTAGAGCGCGAAGCATGGCACTGACGTGCACTTTTACGGTATTTTCTGAAAGGTCCAGATCCCGGGCAATCTGCTTATTTGAGCGGCCCTGGGTAATATGACGCAGGATATCCATCTGCCGCTTGGTCATCAGCCCGGCGATAATATCCGCATCGGCACCTGAATCGACCTCATCTATCACTTTAGCCACATCTGGCATGGCTTCACGGAGTGAGCCCGGCACGTATTTCTCACCTTTTAATGCACGGGACATCGCCTCAAACAAAGCATCTTTAGGAGCAGATTTTGTAACAAATCCGATGGCACCAAAATCCAGGCATTTGCGAATATGGACAGGGTTTTCAGAGGCAGAGAGAACTATAACAGGAAGACTTGGGTAACTTTCGCAGAGCATCGCGATAAAATCAAACCCACCCCCAGCTCCGGGCATAAACAGATCGACAATAACCAAATCAATCGTATTCCTAGCGAGGATAGTGAGGGCTGTATCGCCGTGGTCTGTGGTGGTGACATCAATACCCTTATATTCATCGAGTAATGTCGCCTTTAATCCAACGCAAACGAAAGCGTGATCATCAACTATGAGAACGTGCATGTTTTCATTCCTTGTCTTCACGTCCTTGCGAATTTGGCTTTAGCTTTTCCTTAGCCGAGCCCAAATATAATACCTAATCAGTGATCAAACAACCCTAATCTATACATTAAAGCATACATCATTAAGCGCAGGCGAACAGCTAAGAGCCACGCCCTTAACTCCCGCCCTTCAAATTACTCAGGGCCACCGATATTTGTGCCTGCAGTGAAGCATCCGATGACGCCAGATCTCTGGCTCGCAGCAACGATTCTTTCGCCTCATCCTCACGGCCGAGTCGACTCAACCCAACACCCCGGTGATAGTGAAATACCGCAACGGCTGGCGCCACTTCGGTGACCTTTGCCAATAGCGGCTCAGCCACTTCCGCCAGGTCGGCTTTAATCAACGCCCAAGCGTAGGTATCAACGAAGTAAGGTTGCTCTGAATCGGCAAAGCGTTCTGTGAGCTTGACCGCACGGTTAATATTTTCTGCCGATGCATATTCATTGGTCAGCAGACTGGCAAGGTTGTTAATCACGGCCTGATGATCGGGGTTAGTCTTGAGAACATCTTCATAAAGCTCAACGGCTCTGGCTTTATTGTTGAGTTTCTCTTGGGACGATGCGAGCAGTATCTTCAGTAGACTGCTATCGGGGGATGCTTTAAGACCGCGTTCAAGAGTGTCGACTGCCCCTTGAGGATCACCTGCGCCGCGCTGATTAGCTGCCAATGCGGTGTAGCCATTGACCCAACTGCCATTCTGATCAAGCCCCTGTTGAAGTAGTTTCTGAGCCGTGGCGCGATCTCCGCGCTTGCTGTAGACCGACGCCATTATCGATAGAGCCATCATATGGTCTGGATTTTTAGCCCTAAATTGCTCTAGGTATGCCAGCAACTTAGTTTCCTGATCAAGACGCAGATAAGAGGTGGTGAGGCCCTCTAGTGCACGGCCCAGATCCGGGTTGATCGCCAGCGCCTACTGATACTCGTCGAGGGCGGTTTTATACTGACCCTGGGCTTGCATAGAACGCCCGGACAGATAATGACTAAAAGCAGGATTGCGGCCTGTTTTACTGATCTGCTCGACGATTTTATGCGAGCCTTCAAAATCCTGTTTGGACAATTTAATCTGTGCCAAAATCGACAGCAGAATATCGTTATCCGGCGAGCGCAGTAGCGCCTGCTCAATGAGCCGCTCTGAGCGATCCACATCCCGTTTTTCCAGAAGGCTTTGAATAACCGGCACCGCCGCCTGCACATTGCCCGGATTAATATCCAACACCTTGCGGAAGGTGTCGTCGGCCAACTGGCCGGAGCCAGAGGATAAATAGGCATTCGCCAACATCACCAGAGCAGACTCTGATTCAGGATTGTTGCGCAATACCGTGCGCAGATCGCTGACCACAGCATCTATATCCTCGGCAATCAGGTGATAGCGGGCACGTACCAAAAGGGCCTGTTCAAAATGCCGGTCGGCAATGAGTATTTCATTGGCCAGTTGCAGCGCCTTCTCATGCTGTCCGGCGCTGAGTTGCATATCCGCTTTAAAGGCTTTCGCCCGAAACAGATGTTGGTCTTCGAAGTCACTGGTAATAATGTTTTCCAACTCGGCCAAGACTCCAGCACTGCTGCCCTTGGCCATCAGGCGGTCAATCCGGAAAAAGCGCAGCTCAGCATTTTGTGGATCTCTGGCGATATAGTGATCGAGCAACTCATCCCCGGCCATTAGCTCTTTCCCCGAGAGCAAATCGACAATTACCATACGCACTTGGGTGTCGCTACTGTTGCGGCGCAAATAGTCCTCCAATACCCTGCCCGCGGCCTCAACGCGCTGACTGTCATTGAGCAGTTTTGCCAGCTTTAGGTAAAAAGCCTTCTCGTCACGGTTATTCTCAATCAGTGTCCGGTAGTCAGCCTCCATCGCCGCAACATCATTTATTTCCTGATTGATCTCGGTGCGCAACAGCAACAGATGCAGATCGTCGTCCTCACGCTCAATCCAATCTGAGAGCATTGCCAGAGCCCCCACGGTGTCGCCCTGTTTGTGCAAAATTGAGATCTTGATTGAGGCAATGTCTGCAGACTCGCTATTCTGCGCCATGGCTTTATCAATGTATTCCATGGCCACGTCATAGAGATCTTTTTGCAGATAGGCCGACGCCTTAATGGCATAGGCCTCAGTATTATCGGTGTCTAATGCGAGAATAAAATCAGCCTTTTCCAAGGCACTGTCTGCTTGCTTAGCCAGCAGCAGCATCCAGCTGTACAGCGGCACCCAACTGAGTTTGAGCACCGACACTAGAGCCACCAGAGTGCAACCTATAATCGCCGCATCAATAAGGCGAGAAAAGGCATTAATCTTGGCGTCGTGGCGACGTACCATCCGTGATATTTGATCGGCCATAAGATAAAACTGACTCTAAATAATAATTTCCTGAACTGGAGTGTACGTCACCGAAAGGTTGTGTCGACTACGTAACACTCAAATTGTGAATCAGTTATCTTTTAATTTGAAGCATGACTACTGTTTTGATGATTTTCGCAAACCAAGCAAACCTACCAAGCCAGATAAGAATAACCAGGCCGCGCCGGGAAGTGGCACTTCAGCTACAGCCCATTCAGTGTAGTGGGACACATCGTGATCACCGCCCACGGTGACCTCTACTGTGTCACCTGAACTTCCATCACCATCAACCAGATATAACCAGACTAGGGTTGAGGCTTTAATCGTCAAATAACCGGAAAAGTCGGCAGCGATATTGAACGACTTACCGCTAAAACCATTCTCAGTCTTATCTCCGGCTAGATTGGGAATAACCACTCCCTCGAAGGCCAACATGTTGATCATATCCGGATCCGGATGATCCTGTGCCGTGTTGACATTACCATTCGCGCCATAGAACTGGTTGGCATTAATATCGCTGATATCACCAGCGGAGATTGAGCCGCCGCAAGAGTTTGCACAAAACAACTGATCGGCCACGCCATTGTCTGCAGCATCGGCATCTACACCGTCTGAGCTCCAGATTGCCAATAGATCGATACTGCCCGCATGGGCTGGATTTAGTGCCAATAATCCTGCAAAAAGGGTCACTAGTAGTGTTATTTTCATGATGCCGTCCTTGGAGTTCTCTCTCTAGGATTCACAAAACATCTTGGAGAATTTCCGTGAATTATTTTTGTGGGAAATGTGAGGTTGATCACATTTCATAGTGGTATTTTTAAAGATAGACTATGGCGTTGCGCTGTCAAGGCCAGACGCCTTAAAGAATACGGACTAATGGATAGGTTGAGCATTATTGTCGGGCACTATTGTCGGGCATTAAAAAAGGCGGCCCTTTCGGAGCCGCCTTTACACAATAAATACTGCTTTGAAGCCAGTATTTATCGATTGAGCTTTTCTTTGATACGTGCAGATCGACCTGAACGTTCACGCAGATAGTAGAGCTTGGCACGACGAACTGCACCGCGACGCTTCACTTCAATGCTGTCAACCAGTGGGCTGTAAGTCTGGAACGTACGCTCAACACCAATACCGTTGGAGATTTTGCGAACGGTAAAGGCAGAGTTCAGCTGACGGTTACGCTTGGCTAATACTACGCCTTCGAATGCCTGCAGACGCTCACGAGTGCCCTCTTTTACTTTTACCTGTACAACAACGGTATCACCGGGGCTGAAATCAGGAATTTCTTTGCTCATCTGCTCTTTTTCAATCGCAGCAATTATCGATACTTTGTTAGTCATTTCTTGCTCCTCAATTTTCATTGGTTGGTGGCACGCCACCTGTTTTAGAGCTCTGTACAGAGAGGATGGTCACTATCCTTTGCCATCATCTGCCAGCGCAGCACTCATTTCCTTGAGTAGAGCCTGTTGCTCAGGGTTGAGCTCCAGGCGGTCCAGTAAATCGGGTCTTCGCTGCTGGGTTCGCATTAATGCTTGCTGCAAACGCCAACGTCTAATTTTTTCGTGGTTACCTGACAGCAGGACTTCTGGTACAGCCTGCCCTTGGTAATCCTCTGGCCGCGTAAAGTGCGGGCAGTCTAACAGGCCTTCGGCAAAGGAGTCCTGATCAGCGGAGTCCTTGTGACCTAGGGCTCCTGGTATTTGGCGAATTAATGCATCCATCAACACCATGGCAGGCAATTCACCGCCGCTGAGTACGTAGTCACCTATGGACCACTCCTCATCTACCTCTGACTCTAAAAGCCGCTCATCGATTCCCTCGTAGCGGCCAGCAATCAATATTAACGACTGCTGTGTAGCAAATTTGTTTACCGCGCCCTGATTAAGGACCTGTCCCTGTGGCGAGAGATACACAACTTTAGCGTCGTCTCCTGCCCACTGTTTAGCCGCAGCTATGGCCCGGCGTACCGGCTCTACCATCATCACCATGCCAGGGCCGCCGCCGTAGGGGCGTGCGTCAACTGTTTGGTGACGGTCTTCAGTAAAGTCTCTGGGGTTGAAGCTGTGACACTCCAACAGGCCATTCTTTACTGCCCGCCCGCTGATACCGTACTCAGTAAGCGAACTGAACATTTCAGGGAACAGGGTAATCAATGCGATTTTCATTTACCTGTACCTCTGATACTGCGCGTTTTTTAGCCTAGATTGTCGCCGAATTCCTAGAAGTCCGGATCCCAGATAACGTCAATCCGCCTGTCCGCCATGCTAATGCTGGTGACAAATTGATCAACGTAGGGGATTAACCGCTCTTCCCGATCGATGCTCTCGCCATCGCCTTTGACCACTAATACATCATTGGCGCCGGTTTCGAGAAGCGACTTAACTGTGCCAAGTCGAATCTGCTCACCTTCGTAATGGCTAATGACTGACAGCCCTTCGAGCTGGTACCAGTAAAAGTCATCGCTTTTCAGCTCAGGTAGCTTATCTTTCTCAACCAGTATGTCGTTGCCACACCAGGTCTGCGCTATGTCGCGATCGTCAATACCAACAATATGCGCAACTAGGCTATCGCCCTGTCTGCGCCACTGGTCGATATGTATAGGCTTGACACCAGTCGCAGTGTCTATCAACCAAGGCTGATAGGAACAAAGCGTCTCTACCTGTTCGGTGTAGGCGTGGACTTTGACCCATCCACGCACACCGAATACAGCGGTTAAGCGACCCACAACTAGAGTTTCCATCAATCATGATCTCCAGATGTGTTCAACAACAGATGCCGGAAGATTAGGCAGCTACTACTTGAGCCTTGGCAGCTTCTTTGATCAGCGACTTAACGCGATCACTGACCTGTGCACCCTGGCCCTGCCAGAACGTAACGCGGTCAAGGTCCATACGCAGACGCTCTTCAGCACCGCGAGCAACCGGGTTAAAGAAGCCGATACGCTCGATGTAGCGTGCGTCACGCGCATTGCGTGAGTCGGATACTGTGATGTGATAAAACGGGCGTTTCTTAGCGCCACCACGTGCCAATCTAATTGTGACCATGTACAAAAATCCTGTGTTCAAACTGGCACAATCGCCAGAGTTGATGCTTTTAAAAGGGCCGCGCAGCATTGGGCGCAGCTCCCCGAAAGGCGCGGTATCTTACGTCATAAGAGACTAAAAGGAAACATCTTTAAACAGTAAGCTAACGAGCTTGCAAATCATCCGTTACAGCCAGTCAGCGCCTGACTATCAGTGCCATTTAACGGCGCGGAAAACCACCTGGAGGCAAGCCACCCATTGGCGGCATACCACCACCTGCGCCACCGCCCATAGCACCACCGAGACCGCGCATCATATTTTGCATGCCCTTGCCCTTCATTTTTTTCATCATCTTGCCCATCTGCTTGTGCTGCTTGAGCAGACGATTGAGATCCTGAATGGTGGTACCTGAACCAACGGTGATGCGGCGCTTCCGTGAGCCATTCAAAATATCTGGGTTGCGGCGCTCTTTTGGCGTCATGGAGCTGATGATCGCATCCATCTGATCAAACTGACTGGTGACATTCTGCTGCTGTGCCATCTGCGCCATATTGCCCATACCCGGAAGCTTGTCCATCAAACCGGCCATGCCACCCATATTATTCATCTGCTGTAACTGATCACGGAGGTCCTCTAGATCGAAGCCCTTGCCCTTGGCAATTTTCTGCGCAAGCTTTTCGGCTTTCTTTTTATCAACCTTGCGCTCGACATCTTCGATAAGCGACATTACATCGCCCATACCGAGAATGCGTGAGGCGATACGCTCAGGATGGAAAGGCTCTAGGGCATCGGTTTTTTCGCCGACACCGAGGAATTTAATTGGCTTGCCAGTTATATGTCGTACCGACAGGGCGGCACCGCCGCGGGCATCGCCGTCAACTTTAGTGAGAATAACGCCGGTCAGTGGCAGCGCTTCATTAAAGGCTTTGGCGGTATTCACCGCATCCTGACCGATCATGGCGTCGATCACGAATAGTGTTTCAATAGGATTGGCGGCGGCGTGGACCTGTTTGATCTCAGCCATCATCTCTTCATCGACAGCCAGTCGACCGGCAGTATCAATAATCAGTACATCGACAAACTTCTTCTTCGCACTATCTATAGCGGCGTTGACGATAGCAACTGGCTTTTGACTGATATCACTGGGGAAGAACTCCGCGCCCACTTCACTGGCCAGGGTGTTGAGCTGTTCGATGGCCGCAGGACGGTAGACATCCGCAGAGACCACCATGACTTTTTTCTTCTCTCGCTCACTCAGATAGCGGGACAGCTTGGCTACCGAGGTAGTCTTACCCGCACCCTGCAAACCCGCCATCAAGATAATCGCCGGCGGTTGCGCCGCTAGGTTGAGGCTTTCATTCTGCTCGCCCATAACCTTTTCGAGCTCGGCCTGAACAATTTTTAGAAACTGCTGACCGGGATTGAGGCTGCGGTTAACTTCTTGCCCGAGGGCGCGCTGCTTGACCTGCTCGATAAAATCTTTGACTACTGGCAGGGCGACATCCGCCTCCAGCAGCGCCATGCGCACTTCGCGCAGGGTATCTTGAATATTGGCTTCGCTGAGGCTGGCTTTACCGGAGATTTTTTTAAGACTATCCGAGAGCCGATCACTGAGATTTTCAAACATTGCCATGGGACTATTTTCCGACGTTTTATAGATGCGCAGCATTATAGCAATTAATTGCCGCAACTCTTCACCCCGCTGCCTGAATATGACACACTCTGTTGAAATTAATTGCGACCTAGATGTAATGACCAGCCTCTTTGCCAGTGCAGCGATCGCGGTATACCTTTTGGCTTTCAGCTATCAGGTTCTGCAGCTGCGCAAACAGATATACACCCCGACCACGGCGCTTCAAATTGCTGGGGCGCTGGCGATCCTGCTGCACAGTCAGGCAGCGGCGGACTTGCTGTTTAGTTCCGAGGGTCTTGATCTCAGTCTGCTGAGAATTTTTGCGCTGATTTCACTGATTATTAATCTAGTGGTGTTTTTGAGCGGGCTAAAGAAGCCCATCCACAGCCTCAATCTTTTTCTATTCCCCATTTCGGCTATTGCCATTGCCGCTGCCATGGCCGGCTCAAGTACCAAAACCGCCGTTTTGCTGGCACCGAGCATGCAGCTGCATGTGCTGATCTCTATTCTGGCCTATAGCCTGCTTTCTATAGCCGCCCTGCAAGCCGCCCTGATGGGTTATCAGAACTGGCAGCTGAAGCACAAACATCAGAACCTGCTGATGCGCACCTTCCCACCGCTACAGAGCATGGAGGCCCTGCTGTTTGAACTGATTTGGGCTGGAGAGTTAATGCTTACCCTGTCGCTGCTCAGCGGCTTTATCTTCTATGAAGACTTTTTCGCCCAGAAACTGCTACATAAAGTAGTGTTTAGCCTAGCGGCTTGGCTTTTCTTTGGCCTGCTTCTATGGGGACGACAGGTACAGGGCTGGCGTGGCAAGACCGCGATTCGTTGGACCTGGGCAGGCTTTGGCGCCATTGTTCTCGGCTATGTGGGCAGTAAAGTGGTACTGGAATTTCTGCTGGTTTAAGCCTCGGCTCTTAACCGCTGTCAGCCTTCCCTGTAAAACTCTATTGCTAAAAGCAAAAAACTACTTCAACATGACCGACCTGCTTATTAAAGGCTTCTAATTCTTGGACGTTTCCGAATCGTCGATGCTCTGGCTAACACTCTTTATACTGTTACTTGCGTCTGCATTTTTCTCCGGCTCTGAAACCGGCATGATGTCGCTCAATCGCTATCGATTGAGACATCAACGCAAGAAAAGCGCCGGTGCCCGCCGAGCAGCAAAATTACTCGCCACCCCCGATCGCCTGATTGGCCTAATTCTGATTGGCAATAATGCGGTGAATATTCTTGCGGCGATTATTGCCAATGCCCTGGCGATTATCTATGTGGGCGAGGCAGCAGCCCCCTGGGTAGCCACTGCAACACTGACCATTCTGGTATTGGTATTTTCTGAGGTCACCCCAAAAACAATCGCGGCACAGTATCCTGAATGGTTTGCCTTTAAAGCCAGCCATATCATTAAACCGCTACTAACACTTTTCTGGCCTCTGGTCTGGGCGATTAATAAGCTCACCAATGGGCTGGTGAAATTACTCGGTTTTGACCCCAACTCGTCACGGGACGATGGCCTTGATACCGAGGAATTACGCTCGGTTGTAGATCTCTCCGGACATAAAATGTCCGACAGCCACCAGGGCATGCTCAAGGGCATTTTGGATCTCGAGAATGTCACGGTTGAGGATATTATGATTCCTCGCAATGAGATCAATGGCTTAGATATCGAGGATGATCCAGATGTCTTGATGGCAAAACTGTTTAAGTCTGAATATACCCGACTGCCGATCTATGACGGCGATATCAACAATATTATTGGCATCTTCCATATTCGCAAGGCCAACCACCTAGCCCGAGCAGAGAAAGTCACCCACGGTGCGATCAAACGCTTTGCCGAAGAGCCCTACTTTATTCCCGAGAGCACCACGCTGACTACCCAGCTGCTGAACTTCAAAAAGACCCGCAATCGCTTTGCCGTGGTTGTGGACGAGTACGGCGATGTTAAAGGTTTGGTGACCCTAGAAGATATTCTCGAGGAGATTGTTGGCGACTTTACAACCAACACTGCCGATGAAGCAGATGAAGTCTTAGATCGCGGCGACGGCAGCTACCTCATCGATGGTGCCGCCACGGTTCGTGAAATCATTAAAGCCACTGGCTGGAGCCTCTCCACCGATGGACCCAAGACGCTTAACGGCGTAGCTCTCGAACAGCTGGAAAGTATTCCCGACGGCAATGTTAGCTTTATGGTTGACGGTTATCGATTTGAAACGGAAGAGATCAACGGCACCATGATCAAGAAGATCGCGGTGACGCCAATGAAGAAAAAGCCGACAGTAGCTGACGACTAATCTATCGGGGGATTAAGCGTTTAAATTGGGCTTTGGGTTTTTTTAAGCTTTAGACTTTAGTTAACGAGCCAGATAAAGAGCCAGAAATAAAGAGCCTAGTAAAACGGATTGACCTTACGGTTGCGCTCGCCACAGGCAATGATCACATCCCGGCGCTGGTCATTATTCAGTACCGACCAGGTTCGAATTTCTTCCGACGTTCTATAGCAGCCGGCACAGAGATTATCCTCATTTAACATGCACACCGAGTTGCAGGGTGACTTGACCGGTTTGTCAGCCATCAGCGCTCAACCTCAACAAGCTCATTTAACATTACTTTGCCTTCATGGACATATGAGGCAGCAGAACCCAGCAGCATGGCACGAGACTGCTCATCCAGCTGGCGAATAACTTTTCCTGGCGAACCTACCACAAGACAACCATCTGGGATCACACTGCCTGCTTTGACCAAGGTATTGGCACCAATAATACAGTCGCTGCCAACTTTCGCACCGTCAAGAATGACGGCATTGATCCCAATCAGGGTTCGATCACCCACCTCAGCACAGTGAATCATCGCATTGTGACCGACGGTGACATCTTCACCAATAATCAGTGGCTGGCCTATATCGCAGTGCAGCACCGCGCCATCCTGGATATTAGTTCGTGCGCCCACTTCAATACGATCACAGTCGCCGCGAATCACGGCATTAAACCAGACACTGGAATGTTCTTTGAGAATGACCTGGCCGATCACATCTGCGCTCTGAGCGACAAATACGCTGGCATCAATAGTGGGGGACTGCTCGCCAATTCGGTAAATCATTACTATTCTCTCTATTTTGATGACTGCTTTATTGTCTTTTCTAACTCAACTTTACGACGCATCTCGTCGATGCGCTCATGGCTCGGGTAATCAAGATGAATATTGGCATCCAAGGTGGTATTTAACATATCCGTCAGCACCTTTAAGGTAAAGCCCCAAATTTTATAGCCGTTAAACGACAGAAAGGGGAAACTCAGTGCACCCTGTTCAGTTTTCATATCAAAATAATCGTAATCGTCGATATTCATAAACTGGCGTAGCGGCACATCAAATAAGGCATCAATTTCGCCGGGGTCCGCAATCAGGTCCAAGGGACTATCAACCAAACCGACAAAGGGCGTGACATTGAGATTGCGGCGTTTCGGAGTCGCCACGGGCAATGTCGCGATCGGCTTTACCAAACTGGGTAGCAGACCGATTTCTTCATGGGCCTCGCGCAGCGCGGTGTGCAGTAAGTCGGTGTCGGTTTCATCCCACATACCGCCGGGAAAGGCGACTTCACCGGCATGATTATTCAGGTGGAATGCACGCTTAGTCAAAATAACCTGGAGGTCTGAACTGTCACCGTGGAGGGCAACCAGAACAGCAGCCGTTGAGCCTCGCTCTTGCGGGCTAGGCTGGTGGCGTTCCAGTGGAAAGTTTTTTAAACGATTTTTAATGGTTTCTAACATTTGTGCATTATACTCGGCTATCGCCTTTTTCTGAGAATTTCATGAACTTTTGTTCCAATTGCGGCAAGTCAGTTATCAAACAAATCCCCGAGGGGGACAATCGCGAACGCCATGTCTGTGAACACTGCGTCACTATTCACTATGAAAACCCCAAGGTAATTGCCGGTGTGCTGCCAGTCTATGGCGACCAAGTACTCCTTTGCCGCAGAGCGATTGAACCGCGCCATGGCTTTTGGACACTGCCCGCAGGCTTTTTAGAAAATGGTGAATCCTCGCTAACAGGTGCACTGCGCGAGTGCGAAGAAGAGGCCAATGCCCAAGTGGTTGAGCCTAGCCTCTATGCGCTGTTCGATATTCCCCAGATCAACCAGGTCTATGTGTTTTACCGCGCCAAGCTGGCAGAACCCAAGTTCAACGCCACCTTTGAATCCTCAGAGGTAGCGCTGTTTGATGAAGCTGACATTCCCTGGGGAGAGCTGGCTTTTCCCGTCGTGGAACTGGCCTTGCACCATTTCTTTAATGATCGTAAAAATGGTGACTACATTATCCGTCATGACGAAATTCGTCGTCCTTGGAAAAGCCTGAGGTCATAACCGGGCTCTGTCCCCTGGGACTCAACTAAAGCACAAGCCGCAGACCAATAAACAGTCCGTCAAATTCAGCGTCGGACTGCAGTTCATCCTGATCATCAATTTCAATCAGCATTGAGCGGTAGCCAATACTCAGACCTGCCTCAAGAGTCGGTGCAATTTTAAAGTCGTAGTTAATTTCAGCACTCCAGTCGATCAAGTGAAATTCATTAACGTTAATCCAATTGCCGCTCAATGCAGCGGATAATCCGGTGAATGGTATATCAATTCCGGCTCTGCCATAGAGCATCGGAATCACCGCGTCTAACTCTACGCGTTCCTGTTGGGCTGCACCGATCAGACTGGCTTCACCGTCAAATAGACGTGCCGTTAGGCCCAGATCCAAGTCGACAACATTGTCTAAAATTTCATAATAAAAAGTGACTTCGGTATGGCTGAGATCGAGATCCGCCGCGACTGCCTGATCGATTGGAAATACCACTTCATCGAGGCGGGTTCCCGCGGGCACCACGCCCTGCCCGGCCCACTCCAGCTCGGTGCGCGCAAGACGCAGATTGGGCAGCAGAGGAATTGGATGCTCTAGGGCGATAAACACATAGTTGCTGTTTTCTTTATCAAAATTAAGCGTGTTTTCAAGGCTGATATTGGTATTACCCAGAGTACCGCTAGTGCTCGACTGCCAGACACCGGCACCGGCAGAGAGACCGGCGATATCAGCAGTTGCAAGAATAGGTGTAGTGGTTAATGTGGCCAAGAGGCCGAGACGAAATAGACTCATAGAGCAAAATCCTTTTTTATAGAGTTGTGTCGCTAAAGCGCGCCATGCGCCTCTTCTAACATCAGCGCCGCGCATTGTAGTCTTTGCACCAATCAAAATATCGCGATCAAGGCACAAAAACAGGTTCGAGGTCAGCTTCCCCGCAAGTAAAAGCTGAACAGACAAAAACGCCGCAGACTATCAATAAAGGGCTAGTCTGCGGCGTGATGGTTTACAAATGGGCTAAAGGCTTTAAGCTTCTTCGGCTGGGGCTGCCTCATCCATAAGGGGTTTTAACTCACCCTTCTGATGCATCTCAGCAATAATGTCACAACCGCCGATCAGCTCGCCTTTAATCCACAACTGCGGAAAAGTAGGCCAGTTACCGTAAGTCGGCAAGTTGCTGCGAATTTCCGGGTTGGAGAGAATATCAACATAGGCAAAACGCTGCCCGCACTCCATCAACGCCTGCACTGTGCGAGCCGAGAAACCACACTGGGGTTGATTGGGAGAGCCTTTCATATAGAGAATGATTGCATTGTTCTCTACCTGTTCACGAATGGTTTCCATAATGTCCATAGAGACAAATCCTCTGAAATTAGTAATATTGTGCTGAAGTGCACGTCATCTGGTGGGCATTTTACCTGTTAAGTCTCACCGACAACACCACGCAAACAAATTAATTTAAACCTATGCACAACTCTCATCATGTTTTGACAGCTGCCCCATTAAACGCAAATGAGAATGATTTGCATTTGCGTTTAGATCTCATTATAGTAGCGCCTGCTGTAACCCATGAGCTATTCGCAAACGTATGCTCAGTTATCGAAAGCGAAAGCGGTTTGATTTAGATTTAATAACTTTAAGGAAATAAAGACATGAAGAAGCAATTTCTCGCCACTATTATTGGCTTGAACCTTACCGCTGTAGCACAGGCAGCGACTCCTAGCATGGAAGAAATGTGGCAACTTATTCAACAGCAGCAGGGCGAGATCGGCACGCTGAAACAACAGCTGCGCAACAATGATGCGCGGATACAAGAAACTGAAGTGATTGCTGAAGCCACTATTAGCGCAGTGGAGCAGATCTCCCTGGCCCCAAGCGCCAGTGCTAAAACAACTTTTGGTGGTTATGGTGAACTGCACTACAACAGCCTCGATCGCGATGATTCAGCCGGCAGTAAAGATGCAATGGATTTTCACCGTTTCGTGATGTTTACCGGTCATCAGTTTGCTGATGATATCCGTTTCTTTTCCGAGCTAGAGGTTGAGCACAGTATTGCCGGCGAAGGTAAGCCAGGTGAAGTCGAGTTAGAGCAAGCCTATTTAGAATGGGATTTTGCCAGCCAGCACAGTGCTAAAGCGGGTCTATTCCTAATACCCGTAGGTATCATTAACGAGACTCATGAGCCGAATACTTTCTACGGTACTGAACGCAACACCGTAGAGAAGAATATTATTCCCGCTACTTGGTGGGAAGGTGGTGCAGCCATTCACGGCGAGATCAGCCAAGGGCTGTCCTATGATGTGGCGGTTCACTCTGGACTCTTTTTAGACTCCGGTGAATACAAGCCGCGAGATGGTCGACAGAAAGTCGGCAAGGCCAAAGCAGACAATTTCGCCTTTACCGGTCGCTTAAAATACACCGCTATTCCAGGACTGGAAGTAGCCGCTTCCGTTCAGGTACAGCAGGATGTTCATCAGGGTGAGGGTGAGGCGATTGGCGGTACATTGTTTGAGACTCACGTGGCCTGGCAGCGCGATGATTTCCAACTGCGCGCACTCTATGCCGAGTGGGACTTTGACAGCGCGATTAACAATGTTAGGGCAGGCGCAGATAAGCAGACTGGTTTTTATATAGAGCCGAGCTACCGCATTGGCGACAAAATCGGTCTGTTTGCTCGTTACAGTGAATATGACAATCTTGCCGGCAGCGCCACGAATACAGCAGTCGAGCAATTTGATATTGGCCTTAACTACTGGCTGCATCCCAATGTAGTGTTTAAAATAGATTACCAGAATCAAGATACCCCCACTGAAACTGGCTACGATGGTATCAATATGGGTGTCGGTTATTCCTTCTAATGGCGTTAACCTAAATGCTTAATAAGCTCTACCGAGTCGCTGTGGCAACCGCTGCAGTGGCTCTTGTTACAATCGCCTCCGCGGCCTCATTTCCAGTGAGCGCCAAGGGGGTTTTTCAGTCTGGGCCAGATTTTATCGCCGAGGTGTTTGCCCCGCTACAAGCAGAGCCCAAGGTCCTTTGGCTGACCCCAGAGATTCGCGCCCAGGCCGCTGCAATAATGGATCGGCCAGTGCGGGGACTGCGCATACGCTACCATCAGAGCAACACTAAAAGCGCCTGGATTCTTGAGGAAATTGGTAAAGAGATGCCGATCACCATCGGCGTAGTAGTGGAAGACGACGTCATACAGCAAGTTAAAATTCTCGCCTATCGCGAGAGCCGTGGCGGCGAAGTGCGCTACCCAGCCTATACTCAGCAATATCAGGGTGCCTCTCTGCAACAAGATTATCGCTTGAGTCAGAATATTGACGGCATTACCGGCGCAACACTGTCGGTGTGGGCAGTAAATAAGGTCGCGGCACTGGCTTTGTACTATCATGGCGCAGTGAACCAAAGCACTGCCACTCACCCGCTCCAATAAACCATAGAACTCATGCGCAATAAGCCCAAGCTACATCAGCCCATCAATGGGATTAAAACCAATATGCTCTGGCATCGCCGTCTTGGCCTGTCGACATTCGTGGTGCTTATTTTTCTCGCAATCAGTGGTTTTGCTCTGAACCATTCACCGGGCCTAAAACTCAATCAAATCAATCTCTCCAGTAACTGGCTGCTGTCGTGGTATGGCCTTGAAGTGCCGGCCGCGGAGGGATTCGACGTCAGGGGAAGTTGGTTTTATAACGATGGCACTAAACGACTGTTAGTGGATGGCAATAGGATCGCGCCCTGCACTGCGCCACTCAGCGCAGTAGCTCAAACTGCCAACAGTGTTTTTGCCCTCTGTGCCGATGGGCTAATACTGCTCACTGCTGATGGAGAGTTCGTCGAACAATTCCGCACCATCGATGGACTGCCGGCGAAGACAAAGACTGTGGCCACCGTGGCTAATAGGGTTTACCTGATCACCGATTCAGCCACTGTGGAATTTAACCCCGAGAGTCTGGCGCTTATATCAGTGGATATGGCGACCCTCTCCGAGACTCTAGTGGATAGCCAATTAGTCTCAGCGCCACTGCCAAAATCGCTACAAAAACAGCTTAAAGAGCAGGCATCTGGACCCAGTATTTCACTGGAAACCCTGATTCTCGATCTCCACAGTGGCCGTTTCTTCGGTCAGTTTGGCGTGCTCTTTATCGACCTTATTGGCCTGTTGGTGTGCATTCTGTCCATCACCGGATTGATGGCTTGGATCAAGCGCCGCTAGATAAGCTCTGTAAAGACAGCAATCCAGCATTGCGAGTACAAATAAACCGCGCTACTATTTAGCTCTGAGATGAGTATTTACCTTATACCAAAGTAAATTCAAACAAATACCGTACCAATCAGGGGCAGCATAGCTGCCTTTTTTATTATTTTTAAATATGCAAAGGATGCAATAGAGACGATGACCAACCAGACACTGATGAACACCTACGGCACCAGAGCGGCTACCCTTGTTAAAGGCGCTGGCGCTCGGCTGTGGGATGCAGAGGGTAATGAATATCTCGACGCCCTCTCAGGCATCGCTGTCTGTGGCCTGGGTCACTCTCACCCGGCAGTGGCCAAAGCAGTGGCCGAGCAAGCCACAACACTGACCCACTGCTCTAACTTTTTTACCATTCCAAATCAGCAAGAATTGGCCGACAAGTTATGCGCCGCCTCTGGCATGGATAAGATATTTTTTGGCAATTCCGGCGCTGAAGCGAACGAAGCGGCAATAAAAATGGCTCGCCTTCACGGCCATAAGAAAGGCATCAAACTGCCCACAGTGTTAGTCATGGACAATGCCTTTCATGGCCGCACCCTGGCTACCTTGAGCGCCTCGGGTGGACGTAGAGTGCAGGCCGGCTTTGAACCCCTAGTGCGTGGCTTTGCCCGCGCGGTATTTGATGATATGCAATCCCTGACCACCGTTGCAGACAATAATCCAAGCATCTGCGCCCTCTTCGTCGAACCGATTCAGGGTGAAGGCGGCATTCGCATGGCCAGTGCAGAATACCTGCAACAGCTGCGTGAGTTTTGTGACCAACGCGGCTGGCTGTTAATACTCGATGAAGTGCAGACCGGTAATGGTCGTACCGGCAAATATTTTTACTACCAACACAGCGGCATTGTCCCAGATGTAGTGACCACCTCTAAAGGTCTCGGCAATGGTGTACCCATTGGTGCCTGCTTGGCCCATGGTGAAGCCGCAGAGCTTATGCAGCCCGGCAACCACGGTTCAACCTTTGGCGGCAACCCGCTAGCCTGTGCCGCGGCACTAGCCACTATTAATACCTTACAAAATGAAAACCTAAGCGCCAGAGCCGCAGTATTGGGCGACCGCATTATGGCTGGTTTTAAATCGGCGCTGGCCGGTGTCGAGCATGTTGTTGAGATTCGCGGCAAAGGCTGCATGATTGGTATTGAGCTCAACAAACCCTGCAAGTCGTTATTTCCCGCAGCCATGGCTGCTGGCTTAATTATTAATGTCACGGCCGATTCGGTGATTAGATTATTACCGCCGTTTATTATGACCGATGACGAAGCGGATCAGGTAGTGGCTATTCTTGCACCACTTATCAAAGACTTTAAACAGGACTAGCCTATTATGGCGATTAGACATTTTCTCTCATTGCGTGACCTCAGCCCTGCCGAATTAGGCGAGGTAATCGACTTGGCAATAGAAATGAAAGCAGCCCGACGTGAAGGCCGCCAAGACCCTATTTTTAAGGGCAAAGTGTTGGGTATGATTTTTGAGAAGTCATCGACCAGAACCCGAGTGTCCTTTGAAGCCGGCATGGGGCAGCTTGGTGGCAGTGCTATTTTCCTGTCACCCAATGACACACAGCTAGGCCGTGGCGAACCGATTGAAGACTCCGCTCGCGTGATCTCACGTATGGTCGATATAGTGATGATCAGGACCCATGGTCAAGAGATCGTCGAACGCTTTGCGGCCAATTCTAAAGTGCCAGTGATCAATGCACTGACCAATGAATACCACCCCTGCCAACTGCTGGCCGACGTGCAAACCTTTGTCGAACACCGCGGTTCTATCAAAGGCAAAACCGTTGCCTGGATTGGCGACGGCAACAACATGTGCAGTTCCTGGATCAATGCCGCCATTCAATTCGACTTTAACTTACAGATTGCCACCCCGGTTGGCTATGAACCTGATGCAACCTTAGTGGCAGAAGCCAGCGGCCGCCTCAGGGTCTCCAATGATCCTGTCGCCGCCGCTACTGGCGCGGACTTGGTAACTACCGACGTATTTGCCTCAATGGGGCAGGAAGGCGAACAGGAAGAGCGCCTAAAGCACTTTGCAGGCTTCCAGGTGAATCATGCGTTGATGGCCCATGCCGCAGATAACGCATTGTTTATGCATTGCCTGCCGGCCCACAGAGATGAAGAAGTCTCTGGTGAACTAATGGAAGATGAGACTATTTCAGTGGTCTGGGATGAAGCCGAGAATCGCTTACATGCGCAGAAAGCATTAATGGTGTTTTTATTACAGGCCAGCCGTTAACCGCGAACCTGCCTCCAGTCCCTGAGGCCAAGTTACAACAGCTCGGGTTAACTGCCCCTAGTTGTGGCTGGCCTCTAGTTGTGGCTGGCCTCTAGTTGATAGAACGTCACCTGGGCAAAATCGTCTGCAAGACCACCATCGCTGGTATTGTTTTGGTTATAGGCTCCAGCTTTAAAATACATAAAGTCGTCGGCAATATCGTATCCACTCATGCTCATATCTATATCAGCAGTGCCTAAGATCTCGCCATCAAGATCACCACTGCGAATGGTTACCCACAGCTGGTTGCCCTGGGCAAGAATTTCATAGGACCAAATTTCATCTAAGGCAATACCGTTCTCAGGGTCAGAGGCCGAGCTGGATTTACTGCCGACAATCTCATAATAGATATCGTCTCCACCATTGATTTCGTGCGCAGCATAGATTGCGCCTCGCTGATGCCCAGGAAGCTTGCGATAGTAGAGCCGGACCGGCTCATCATCTTTCGCATGGATCTGGCCCACAACCAATCGCCCAACACGACTGCTACTACCGGAGGTGGTCACGACATTCACTGCCAGCGTCGCCTTTAACTCACCATCAACCGCACCAGCTGATGCCTGGGCTGAAGCCGGTGCGCTTGAGAATACCCAATTATTTAGATTGGGGCTGCCATCTGAGCCACGGGTACTAATACTGGTGTTGCCGCGCCTAAGCATCTCGCGCAGCTCGGTACGTGGATAACTGGCATTCGCCGAGGTGGTTGCCCCCGCATTGGTGACACGAAAAACCATGCCCCCATCAGCACCAGTCCAAAAATAATCCGCATCTGTGTATCCAGCAGCCAGATCGACCTCGTCAATCTTGTTAGCCAGACCGCGGGAGTCTGCTTCGGGGGTATTTAACTTCCAACCGAGTAAATCAAAATTTTGTCCAGGAGGCACATTGGGATCTAATCCACTGGCGGCGAACACAGGCCCGTTTGAATCCGACAGCGGTGATTCAATAAAGCCATTATCATCTGTGTAGCTGGCCCGCACCCTTATATCAATATTGACATCGGTACCGGTTAGATCATAGGTTTCAGCAGAGGCTCCATCAACTGCAAACCCATCGGCAAACCACTGGTAACTGATAGTGCCACTGGCACCATCGAGATCTGCAACCACCGCAGTCAACGTCTGGCCAACCTGATTATTGCCCATTGAGGTAACAGAACCTTCATTATTGACTGCTGTTGCTGGTTCAGCAGCAACAGCAGTTGCCGTACCAGCTGTAGTAGAGCCGCCGCCACAGCCTGCTAAGGCCACTGAAATAATAAGGCAGGTGGCAGTAAAAAAGCGCATATAGATGTCTCTTATAGAAGTGTCATTGGCAGAGTACTTTTTCAGCTATTGAGAGTAATAACTGCTGATTCATGGCCTGTGAAAACGGCGTCTGATAGAGCCTGACAGACAACTGTCAGGCTCTATCAAAGCGGCAAAAAATAGTACTTTCTTTTGTCCGACTTAGTTCCCTGTGATGGTTACCGAATCAACACGTATTTCTTCATCGCCACTGTTATATCCGCGCTCATTTCCAGCACCGCCGGTAGCTGGACCACCAATACCTCTAATAAAGAGAGCAACACTAGTATTGTCTCCAACATTAAAGCTGTAGGTATAGGCGTTATAACTGGTGTTGCCTGGGTTACTGATGACCTGCGTTAACAGATTATTTCCAGCAGCTTCTACCTGTGCGATCGAGCTGTAGCCTAGATCGTCCCGCGGCATATCGACAGTAGCGGTATAGTATGTCGGCGTGTAGCCAGCATCATAGCCAGCACCAGTTAACACCCGCACCTCTAACTCACTGGGGTAGGACCCACCTTCAGAGCTCTTAAACGCTGCAAGGATATCGATTTGATACTCGCCATTGGCAGTCACCGCAAACTCTTGGTAGATAGCGTCAGGCTCAAGATTGTCAAACTTAAGCACGTCAGAATCATTACCACTGCTACTCTCGCCATCATCGCCAATGCCATTGTTAATCCAGCCAGCGCAGGCACAGTCAGAACCCGAGGATTTGGCCAACTTGGCGAAGCCCGCATTGACCAAAACTGGATCCTCAGCCACTACCGCTGGGGCCTCTTCAACCACACCACCAACCCACGCTGTGTTGGGGCCTACATTGGCCTCTTGCACAAAGCTAAGGATATCAATATCCACACCTATACCAGCATCTGGGCCCGCGCCTTCAACCAGCAAGTTCGCATCTGCAGCCGTTAGAGTGGCGCCATCTTCAGTACCATCGGCACCAATATTGCCGTCCACACCAGCACCTATGCCATTGAAGTCAAAGGTATTAGAATCAGAAAGGGTAGCCGAGTAAATATGATTGTTATCGAAATCCGTTGCCGTGGCCATCGCGCAACCCTTGCCCAAGTAGCCAGACTCATGGATCGCAGGGTCACCATCACCGGCACTATCGCCAGCTGTACCAAACACATTGTTAGCATCGGCCTGGTTGGCAATCAGGTTATCGTCAAAATCTAATAGATAGCTAAACAGTGCGCAGTTATCGTTGCTGCCAAATTCAAACTGTATGGCGCGGTCATTGTTAATAAAGCTATTGCGCGCAATAACCGTGGTCAGATCCAGAGAGGTGTCAGCAATAATATCGCCGCTTGAAGACGCATCCAGTGGATCAGAATCAATATGTAGAGCGGCGCGATCCGCTGACGTCGCCGTGGTATTACCAATAAAGTTATCGACAATGGTATGCCCCAGAGGTGCAAATGAAATACCGCTGTCCTCACTCTTCAGAGCACTTGAGATAATAATATTTTCCGACACAGTGTTACCAAACCCATTCTCAAGGGCAATATTACCCAGAGAATTGAGGATCGTGTTGCCATGAATAGTATTGCCACCACCCTGAACCATAATCAAGCGACGGTTGGTGTTAACGTTATCAAAACGGTTGTACTGAACCAGGTGAGAGCCAGTGCCCTTAGCATCGTTGCCTGTAGATCGGCCTACCTGAACAGCAAAGGTATTTGAATCTCTTGAACCGGCTTTATCGCCAAAGTCCTTAAACAGATTGTACTGAACAGTATTTCCCTCAGCGGCACCAGCATCGCCATTGACATACATACTGATCGCCGAGCCTTCGAAGTTATTGGCTGTTGCCTTGTTGGTAAACAGGTTGCGTTCAACAAGGTTATTGGTGCCATTAACTGTCACATAATGATATTCATCACTGGAACCAAAATCGCTGCTGCGCGGATTCTGGTCACCCAGAAACTGGTTGTTGCGCATAATATTGCCATCGCCGTGCAATACCACAGAGGCATCGGGGCTGAGACAGCTAGTGTCATAATCAAAGGTCAGGTTATCAAACACCAGGCCATCCATAACAACGCCAGACGTAGAGCTGTCAAACTGGATACAGGTTTCACCGGTGATCACAGCGGCACTGCCTGCCGTTCTAGTGATCATCATATTGTTACTGCCAATAGTCATCTCGGCCATATTTTCATAGTCATCGCCATTTTGCGCATCGGCAATACCAATCCAATCGCCATCAGCTGCACTGGCTAGAGCGGACGCAAGCGTCGCCTCACCCGTTGCGATAAAGCTGTACACCACATCGTTATGTTCGGCACTAAGAGCCTCAACATAGCCATCTACATCGATGTAGTCCGCGGTTACCGACAGTACAGTCGCGATTTGAGTGCTGGTAATAGTGAAAGTTGCGTCAGAGGCACCAGCAATATCGGCGTCATCGGCCTTCCACTGATAAACCACTGTATTTGTGCCATTGCCATCTGTAATAGCGGCAGTGACTGAAGAGCCAACGGTGACATCACCGGCAATCGCCAGCACACCGGCAGAATTTACTTCAGACGACACCACAGCACCAGTTGACGGTGCAGTAGGCGTTTCAGCAAAGCCATCATCATCAGAGTAAGTTGCGGTCACAGAGATAGTTGCAGTGAATTCGCTTTCGGTTAATACATAGGACTCAGAGGTTGCACCAGCGATGGCTACACCATTGGCCAGCCACTGATAACTCACTGCACCTGCAGCACCGTTTCCATCAGTCACCGTTGCAGTTAAGGTTTGACCGACCTGGGCGGCACCAGAAATAACCACGCTTGCAGCTTCATTGACGGCCGGTTGAGGAACCACCGCAGCAGTTACAGAAGACCTAACGTCCTCGGCAAAACCATCGTTATCGGTAAAGCTCACAGACACTGCAATAGCAGAACCGATCAGTGCATCACTGAGGTCCAGGTCGTCACCCGTTGCATCAGCTATGGGGCTGCCATCAGCCGACCACTGGATAGTCAGATTTCCAGGCAGGTAACCATTCCCATCTGTCAGCAGCATATTGAGTCGTTGACCGGACTCAGGCGTGCCAGAGATAGCCACACTAGCAGCAGCGTTAACCGTTGTGAGACTTTTATCACTAGAGCCTCCACAACCCGCCAAGGCCACCGCAGCCACAACAGAGGTCATCAGTTTTATATTCATTGTTATCACTCCCAAGAGAATCTTATTATTTTTATTTGCGCCCATAGAGCGCATCGATTTATTCCACAATATGCCGCTAAAAAGTCAGCAAAATTTGAATGCTAATTTGATCTCGACTCAACCTGTCACCCATCACTGGTAACCTCTATGCTTATTTTCGAGTTTGTAAAAAGTCGCCTGAACATAGTCTTGCGGGTCGCCAGAATTATTCTGATTGTAAACACCGGCTTTGAAGTACATGTAGTCTTTCGCGACGTCATAACCACTGTTAGTTAAATCAAAGCTGTGTTCAGCCCTGACTTTTTGATCCTGTATTATGCGAACGCTGAGTTGATGCCCCTGCGCCTCAATCACATAGGAGAATTTTTCATTCAGAGCAATGCCATCTGTAGGGTCCTTAGCTGAACTGGATCGGCTGCCAATCAGGTCAACATAGATATCATCGCCTCGTGACACCTCATGAGCTGCATATACAGAACCCCGAGCATGGCCCGGCAACTTGCGATAGTAGAGCCGGATCGGCTCATCTTTATGAGCATGGATCTGGCCTATTACTACTCGCCCTACCTGCCCTGCTTGCCCCGTTGTGGTGACATAATTTACAGCCAGTGTAGCGTTCAAAGTGCCGTCCACGGCACCGGCGGCAAGCTGCGAGCGCTTAGGTGCGGAAGAGAATACCCAGTTGTTTTTATTCGGACTGCCATCATCAAGCTTGGTTTTAATTGAGCTGTTGCCTCGACGTAGCATCTCTCGCAGCTCGGTGCGCGTAAACCGAGTATTTTTGGATGTTTTGGCGCCGCTAATAGTGGAACGCATAACCAAACCACCATCGGGCCCCGTATAGAAATAGCGTGGATCATTAAACCCCTTAGCCAAATCAGACTCAGAAAAACGATCTGATTTACTATCGCCATCAACATCATCTGGGGTGTTCAAATACCAGTCAGCTAAATCGAAATTTTGCCCTGGCGTCAAGTCCGGGGATAGCCCGTATCCGCCAGAACTGGAACTGAGAAACCTGGCACTGCTAGCGGTGGCCTGATCATCGTTAGAGGCTACCAGTAGAGCGAAATCATCAAAGCGGACTTGCTTACCAGCAAAGCCACCAAATACGGTTATTGCGGTATTATCAGCAGAGTTAAAATTAACAGTAAGTTGGCGCCAATCACTACTTTTGCGGTCCTGCTGCTCGAAGAAAATATCACTGCCAACCTTGACCCCGAGATTGCCGCTGCCGCGAACAAATGCCGTGAGCCTATAGGTTGTGCCGGACACAACCTGTACCACCTGCGCAACATAGGACGCCTTTTCTGACAATTTCGCTGATTTGGAGCCGCTGTTGGCATTATCTGAAATCGCAGTGCCAGTACCAGTTGAGTCTCCATCCACCCAACCTGCCCACCCAGATTCAAAGCCCGGATTGACAATCACCGGCACCTCAATATCGTCTGCGGCAATTTTTCCAGCACAGATCGATAGCGCAAATAGTCCTGAAAAAGAGACTAGGCGAAGTAATGGATACAGGCTATTCATCAGCTTGACGCCACTCTTAATCTATTGACAACACTCACGGCTGACCTACCCCTTATTAATTTTAAGCATCAGTAACATACTGGGCGAAAACGAGAATTCTGGTATTGCACCTTGAAATCTCCCTGACTAAATGAGCCTGGGAGATATTCTAGTTTTCATTAAAATTTAACAGTAACGCCGAAATAGTAACGCGGACCATAGCTATTAACCTCGGCCAAGTGATCACTAGTCGGGTTATATTGAGTCTTAGGCTCATCGAAAATATTGATGCCCTCAAACTTCAGCGACACATTCTTCATCAACTTATAGCGCGCCTTAAACTCCCAGACATTGGAAGCGTCGATCAGCCTGATGGTGCCTGGAGAACTTATGAACTGCTGAAAGTATTCGCTGCGCTTCTTATTGATAAGCGACACATCCAAATCACCAATCTGGTAATAAAGCTGCGCTGAACTTACCCGCTCGGAGAAGCCGAACAGTTCACTTGGAGGAATAATGCCAGTCTGTTGAACGACATTACCGGATCCATCTATGACTTCCAGATTGCCCATGCGTACATCTTCAAACTCAAAATCAGAGGTAGCTTGGTTGTAGCTCAACTTGAAGCCCAACCCACTCAAATAGCCGGGAAGATAATCAAAGTTATGTGTCACGGTGATTTCAAGGCCCCTAATGGTCGAGGTCTCATCGCTGGTTTCACTGGTAGATACCAAGGCAGGGAATATTTCACCGTCGATCACAAAGTCCTCTGTTTGCTGAGTAACACCAAAGCCGCCTTGGAAGCTCTTGGTATAAACACCAAAGGCCAACATAGTGTCGTCATTCACATAGTGCTCGAGCGCAGCATCAAAATTCACCGACATCATCGGCTGTAATCGGGGGTTGCCCAGAGCAGTTGCTCGGCCGGTGAAATCGTTTAGAGAGGTCTCCTCACCATCAGAGTCAATATTCAAACTTCTGCCATAACCCATCGCATCTGGATCTGGGCGAGACATTCCTCGATAAGCACCGAAACGAAACAGTGTCTGGTCGCTAATATCTGCCACTAGGTTAAAGCTGGGCAGGAATTCAGTGTAGCTATTGCCACCAGTTTGAGTCGTTAGGCTACCTGGAACAGCCTCTAGATAGACTGAGTTAGTTGGATCCAAAAGGTCGGCGTCAACAAGGGTAAATTCATTTCGGTACCCAATTGACTCAACCTCAGTCTGCACCACCCGCAAACCAAAGTTGCCGCGCACAGGGAAGTCACCCCATGTGGTTTCGTAGTTGAACTGGACATAGGCGGCCAAACTATCTTCGGTAACATTTAGATTGGAGATATTATCCAAGGTAGGCTCTGGAGTCCCCGGCGCCGCTTCACCTGGTGTGGTTGTAGCATAGAGTTCATCGACCAGACAGAGGGTGTCGAAAGCGGCGAAACTGCTGCCTGTACCCTGCGCGATAACATTGCCATTCGAATCTATATTGGTGATCAGGTTATTGTCATTGGATGAATCAGAGAGGAAATCAGTCTCTGGAAAATCAACTCTACAGGCTACGTTTGCAAGGTCCAGAGCCTCATCACTATGAGTTTGCTCGACCCGCGTTCGTGGGAACGACGTAAACTCCATCTGTGAGTAGCGCACGCCGCCCTCAATACTGGTAATTGCATCCCAATCTGTTGTCAGAAACTCAAAGTCACCGCGATAGGCGTTAATTTCATGATCACGTGATGCGTTTAAATCAATTCTTGTGCGCGCACTGTCAGCAAAAATATCATGATTAGTAACATCGAAATTTTCGACGGTGACTAGTCCTACATCGGCATCCGTATAACTCATATCATGAATGGCAAAAGGCCGGTCTGTCGAACTGCTGCCATCTGCGTTGATCCGCGCAACATTACCAATATTGGTGGATTCAGACTGAAGGCGAACACCCCAAATATTTTCTCGACGCTCGGTTTTAGACTTAGACACATCGAACGACAGTGATAGACGGTCGCTATAGGCATAATCAAAGGTCAAACCGGCGCCATCATATTCTTCAATTCGCTCCATGTACTCGGAGTTGGACTCCACCCGACCCGCATTTCTGAACTGAGTAATTGCCGGCCCGTTAGTTTGGAAATTATCGGCAGCCATTGTGTTGTAGTAGTCATCAGCGTTTCCAGCCGAAACACGACGCATCTCGGCAAACACTAAATCGTTACGCTCCTCGGTAAAGGTACGGTCAGCCTGCTGAATATCGAGGTTTATATCGAGCTTGTCATTGGGCTGCCACTGCACTGCAGCAAACACTGAGTCGCGAGCGTCATCAGTGGTGTTGTGACGAAAGCGGCGAGAGCTGGAGGTAAATACATAGGGCGTTCCCGTAAACACCTCACTCTGAACCTCAGAGCTACCCGAATTACAGTTACCGGAACTGGTTCGCGACATGCCCACGGCGAGGGTTGGATCATTTAAACAGGTGCCAAAATTACTCGTCGACCGGTACTCAGCTTCAGGGTTGGTTGCATCGTTTTTTTGCAAGCCCAGAGACACACCAAAGCTACCTAGAGATTCTGTTTCGAACTGATCTATAAAGCTAAATGTGGTTCTATATTTAATATCGCCCTCATTGGGATCGATATCCGCGTTGTTCGGGTTGTAACCCCCTTTAACCGCGATTTGAGCTCGACGCTTGCCATAATCAAGGGGACGTAGAGTATCAAGCGCAATTTGACCGGATACACCGCCCTCAATAAAGCTAGCTTCTTGAGTCTTATAAATACCGATTTTATTAAACAACTCGGATGGGAACTGGCTGAAGTTAACAGAACGGTCACCACTACCATTGGTCGCTTCTCGACCATTCATAACCGTCGAACCTAGAAAAGGCCCCAAGCCGCGAATTGAAATTTCTGTGGCACCACCCTGCTCTCGGTGAGAAGAGGCGCCGGTAAGGTTTTCAAGGGCTTCACCAATGGAGAGAGCCGGTAGCTCACCGATTTCCGCTGCGGAAAGCGCATCAAAAACTGTATCGGACTGACGCTTAGCAGCAATTGAATTGCGGATAGTCTCACGGGATCCAGTCACTACGACCTCATCAATGCCGGATTGGGCTTCCTGCGCATATGAAAAACTCGGCAAAGAAGCAGCTATAGCCGCAACTCCCAAAAGCGCTGTCAATTCAAACGCACGCTGGCGACCAGCAAACAGCCTCTTCATCTTATTATTCATTATTATTATTCCCCTCGTAATTTTAATACCGAGAGAAATAATCACAGACTACAGTCGAAATGTCAACCACACTGGCCTTACCAATATTAGCCTTTAGACAGCCTCAACATAAACTAACCGCGGCATTAGTATGACTGAGCATCCTAAAGCACCGGACAGCTTGAGATAGATACTGTGTAGAGACGCAGATAGCTCTAATTTGAGCTCTAATTTGGACAGCCTAAGCTGAATTTTTTATAATTCAGGCATAGGGACAGGAAAGTCGCCGTAGGAGATAAACGCTTAATCAGCGGGAATTCGGAGCAAAATCTAGAGGCAACTCTACAGCCATAAAGTGGACAATCAGATTATATTGGCCTTACCAATACAATCTGGCTTTGACTTATCCAGTAGCGGACGCAAACTGGGTTGCCGGCATAAGGCGATAAACCCCGCCCATGGATATCAGTTACCTTATTACCTTATTACCTTATTACCT
>CAXAFJ010000021.1:0-28948 GCA_963968025.1 uncultured Pseudomonadales bacterium
TACGCGACTGTTTTTACGCGACTGGCCAATTTTTCAGCAAGTGGCTATAATCCGCACCTGGTAAATTCCGCCCTCCTCTCGGCGCTCTCACACTCACACTATCACTCACATTCACGGATTTAAAATCATGAGCTACAACGACATCCCACCAGGCAACGATCTGCCCAACGATATTAATGTAATCATCGAGATTCCAGCGAATCACGACCCGATCAAATATGAAGTCGATAAAGACAGCGACGCGATTTTTGTCGACCGTTTTGTCGCCACGCCAATGTTCTACCCAGCCAACTATGGCTATGTACCCCAGACACTGTCTGAAGATGGCGATCCACTGGATGTATTGGTTGTATCACCCTATCCAGTAGTCCCAGGCGCTGTGATCCGCAGCCGTGTTGTTGGCGTTCTCAATATGAGTGACGAATCTGGTGTCGATGCCAAGCTTCTCGCCGTGCCTCACACCAAGCTGACCAAGCTCTACGATCATGTGCAAGAGATTGGTGATCTGCCCGAGCTGCTGCTGAAGCAGATCGTTCACTACTTTGAGAACTACAAAGCTCTCGAGCCAGGCAAGTGGGTTAAGGTTGATGGCTGGGACAATGCTGAAGCGGGCCGCGCCGAAATTATGGCCTCTCGCGAGCGCTATCTGGCTGAGTAATTTCGCCCGTTAGTTAGAAACAAGAAAACCGGCACTGATAAAGGTGCCGGTTTTTTTATGCTCGTCGATTAGACTCTAGTTAATACAAAAGAGTTAACTTAAGCGCCGTCGAGCTCCTCAAACAGTACGTCACCGTTTAACCCATGCTTGCGCAAGACATCACGCAGCCTTCTCAGGGCATCTACCTGAATCTGGCGCACTCGCTCTCGGGTAAGACCTATCTCGCGACCAACCTGCTCAAGAGTTTCCTCCTGGTGATGCAGCAGCCCAAAGCGTCTAACCAACACTTCTCGCTGCTTGTCTGGCAGTTGAGTTAGCCATTTGTTGAGTACCTCGGAAAGATTTTCACCTTCGATCTGTCGCTCAGGGCTACTGGAACCCTCCGCGGAAATCGTTTCGATAAGGCTCTTTTCATTTTCGGCAACCGGGATATCGATAGAGGATATACGCTCGCTGAGGCTGAAGATCTTCAGCACATCCGCCACCGGCTTATCCACCTCTTCGGCAATTTCTTCCGGCGTTAGGGCGTGATCCAGACGCTGGGCGAGTTTGCGCGAGGCGCGCACATAGACATTGAGTTCTTTAACTATATGCACTGGCAATCTAATGGTGCGAGTCTGATTCATCAGTCCACGCTCAATCGTCTGCCTAATCCACCAGGTTGCGTAGGTGGAGAAACGGTAGCCAAGTTCAGGATCGAATTTCTCTACTGCACGCATAAGACCGATATTGCCCTCTTCGATTAAATCGAGCAATTCAAGACCGCGATTGACATAGCGACGTGCGATTTTAACCACCAATCGCAGATTGCTTTCAATCATGCGCTTGCGTGCTGATTCATCGCCTTTGAGGAGTTTTCGAGCATAGAAGACTTCTTCTGCTGCCGTCAATAACGGAGCATAACCAATCTCTTTGAAGTAGAGACTAGTGGCATCAATAACCTGATGACTAACTTCCGATGAACTTCCTTGATCGTCGTTTTCTACTTTTTTTTGATCTACTTTTAACGCTGATTCCATAACGTTATCATCCCTTTAGTGTAACTCCATGTTCCAGCCACCATCTAGTGACCTATCCAGAACTGTACCGCTTCCTTTTTTTACGACTACTTTTTCAATCTATTGCTTTTCTACTCACTGACTACTTACAGCTTCTGTTGCGCTAGCTCAACAAGGTTGACGATGTAACTGTCCAATTTATCAACCGCTTTTCAAACCTTCCTGCGCCCTTTGCTATTTCAAATAGACCTCAGGGTCAACTGGATATCCATCTTTGCGTATCTCGAAGTACATCGTACCATCAGAACCCAGTCGAGAGATAATTTCCATCTGCTTTACACTCTGACCCTCTCTGACCATTATCTGGTCGTTGTGGGCATAAGCACTCAACAGTATTTCGCTGTGCTTAACGATAACCAGCTTACCATAGCCGCGTAAACCCTCTCCTGCGTAAACTACAACCCCCGGGGCTGAAGAGCGCACTGCTGCTCGACTGACGGACTTAATTTTTATTCCTTTATGCAGCTTGGCAAGGCTATACGACGCGGTTATCTTGCCCTTAATCGGCCATTTCCACGTCCAATTGGTGCTGTAAACCGACTGATTCGAGGTGGATTTAGACTTATTACTCAGTGTTTTCGCCACTTTTGGCCTGGGGACAGTAACATTAGATTTGGCTTTTGAGGCTACTATTTTAGTCTTTTTTGCTGATTTGTTGACCGTCTTCGCAGCTGCGCTGCTGATCTTGCTGGTATCCAATGACAACAGTTGACCGCGACTAATAACGAAAGGCTCTCTTATGCCATTGGCTCGCGCCAGCTTGCGAAAATCCAAATCATAGCGCCAGGCGATAGAGTAGAGAGTTTCTCCAGGCTCAACCTGATGCACCATTATGCGACTGCTCGGCGGCCCTGCACGGCTGCTCACAGATGCCGAATTAGGGCTGCTGCAACCCGTCACTAGGAGGGTTGTCACAAGCGCTAAAACAGCGGCAATTGAGACCGACTTGGCTGTCAAATTAGACTACCTACAGAGAGTTATAACTGTTTACACAGCGTTATTGTTAAACCTTGAGCCAACATATTCTAAACCCAGTACTAAAATCAAGCCCAATAGCATGGCGCTGACACTGAGCAGGGTCTGCGCATCGCCACCCACTAGCTGTGTATATTGACTCGGCCAGAGGTTTTGCGCCGCCAGCACAATGGTTTTTCCAGAGTGACTCACCGCGGACTCAAGTATCAATTTCCACGGCCAAATAATATTTAAGCTCCCCACCAGAAAGCCGCACATAACGGCAATAACCGACACCTCGTAACGTGCCAGCATCCATGAGAGGAAACGACTAAACAGCGCCAGACCAATAATGCCGCCGAGGGCAAAGACGCTGAGGATATCTAGCTGCAGCTGAGCAATGGCCCCGATAAAAACCGGGTATAGCCCCAGTAGAACAAGAATAAAGGAACCGGAAATGCCGGGCAAGATCATCGCGCAGAGGGCGATAGATCCAGCAAAAAACATCGTGACTAGACCGCCTTCAAGCTGCACCGCTGGTGCCACTGAAACAGCCCAGGCAACCGCAATACCAATCACAAATAGCAGCATATCCTGCCACCGAGTAAGTCGATATTGACGCAATAGATACATTACCGAGCCGGCAATTAAACCGACAAAAAACGACCAGACCGGCAGCGGATGCTGTGCCAGCAGATACTGCATAAACACTGCCAGGGAAAACAGACTGGTTAAAATACCGGCGACCAAGGTGATTAAAAAATTGCCGTTAATATGCCGCCAAGCAGCGGCGAATCCCTGAGATATTAAGACCCTGAGCGCTTCAAGGTTCAATGATTTAATACTGTCGATCAGCTCCATATAGATGCCGCTGACAAAAGCTATGGTTCCTCCAGACACACCCGGAACTACATCGGCGGCGCCCATGGCGAGGCCTTTGGAGAACAGTAACAGATACTGTTTTAAACTGCGCATGGTTACTCCCGAATCTATTTTATGACGCTACCCTACAGGACCCAGTAAACCCCTCTAGCGGGCTAAACCACCCAACAGAGGGACAAATTTAACCTGCTCAACAATCTCTTCATCAAACTCGGAGGTGCTGCCGACACGGCGTAAAACGCGCAGGTCCTGAACATCCCCAGCACCCACCGGAATCACTAGAATTCCGTCTGGTGCCAGCTGATGTAATAACTCGTCGGGAATCGCCTGTGGCGCTGCGGTGGTGATAATGCCGTTGTACGGGGCATGGCGCTTCCAGCCAAAACTACCATCGGAGAGTTCAGCGGTGATATTGCGCAAGCCAAGCTTTCGAAAGCGCTCTTTAGCTTTTATAAGCAGTGGTTCTATGCGCTCCACTGAATACACTCGATCCACCAGCTGGGCCAAAATCGTCGCCTGAAATCCGGAGCCGGTACCGACCTCAAGGACATTTCTCAAGGGTCCTGCGGAGAGCAAAATTTCGGTCATTCGCGCCACTATATAGGGCTGCGAAAGTGTCTGTGAAAAGCCTATTGGAAGCGCCGTGTCCTCGTAGGCGCGATGGGCCAGTGCCTCATCGAGAAAGATATGTCGCGGTGTTACCCGGAACACATCGAGAATCCGTTGATTGGTAATGCCCTGATCTTTGAGGCGCTGAATTAGCCGCTCGCGGGTGCGCTGAGAGGTCATACCGACACCAGCCAAATCAATCGAGTTCACACAGAGTCCTCTATTCTTAAAGCCGCTTGGGGCTTGCCGGGTTCAGGTTAAAATTCACTAAAAAAATGCTCTGCAAATATATCACAGGGACACTATTGGAGGGCGGAATAATTCAGCGATCTCACGCAGTATCACCGTTGCAAAACAGCCCCCAGAAAGGTCAAAACTGAGTTCTAACTGATCGACGCCGAGTCTCTGCCAGTGCATATTTTGCGGCGTTAACACCAGCCCTCGGCGCTCTTGCTTAAGCCCGGCGTGCTCCAGTGCATAACACCAGGACTGCCAGGGAGTCAAAATGCCCTGCTCCAAGACCTCCAGATCGCCGCTGGCCGCCGATCGACCGCGACCCCAAAGTGGCCCGCTGGGTTCCGATTCATGCTCAAAAGGCTCTGACCAGCTGTTTTGCCGCAGGCGCTCGGCAAGCACCAGATTAAACAGCCAGGAGCGCGCTGCCGACAGATAGAGACCGGTGCCGCGGCGGTTGCCCTTGAGTTGATCCCGTTCAATCAGATCCTGGGCCTGATGTAAGTTGCCGGCGTCATGGCCAAAGCGCTGCTCACCAAAATAGTTCGGCACGCCATCGCTGGCGATACTGTTGAGGCGAGCATCAATAGCGGAGAAATGCTCTTCGAGAGAAGCAAACTCTCGCAGCACTAGGCGAAAGGTATTGGCCGCATGCATCCCACGGCGAAGTTTTTTATTGTTTCGCGCCATGCTTAAGATTTCAAAATCGCCGTGGACTAATTGTTCCGGGGGAATTTCTTTGCCCGGCAAGTAGAGGCTAAACCACTGGGTGGTCACGGCAAAACGATCTTTCATACCGCAATAACTGACGTCGTTGCGCTTAATCCCGGCAAGCTCAGCCAGCAGCCCCGCCACCCACTGAGTGTTCTGATCGCGCTTGCGAATATGCACAAACAGATGTTCGCCCTCACCGCTGGGCTCAAAACCCAGTATCTCGTCGACCTGGAAGTCTTCTGGCTGGCTGCGGTACTGGGCGCGGCCAAAGGTCGCTGGAAACAGACGCGGTAAGCGCTGAAAATCAAAGTCTTGAGAGTCGATAATGTTTAATCCGAGAAAGGTTATGGATCTGAGTAGAGAGACTATTTGCTGCGCTTAAGCAGAAACTAATAGGGCCACAGCATGACAGGCGATACCTTCCTTGCGCCCGGCAAAGCCAAGCTCTTCGGTGGTGGTCGCTTTGATATTAATTTGATCAATATTGCAATCCATATCCGCCGACAGATTAAGCCGCATTTTATCCAGATGGGGCAACATTTTTGGCTGCTGGGCAACAATGGTGATATCGGCATTGGCCAACTTATAGCCTTTGTCGGCGATCATGGCCACAACCGCCAATAACAGCTGGCGACTATTGGCTCCCTGCCACTTGGCATCTGTATCCGGGAAATGCTGACCTATATCTCCCAGTGCCGCGGCACCGAGCAATGAATCGATCAGCGCATGAATCAGCACATCGCCATCGGAATGAGCAACAAAGCTGTGCTCATAGGGAATGGGCACGCCACCCAGTATTAACTTATCTCCGGGACCAAATCGGTGCACATCGTAGCCATGTCCTATACGCATTGTTCAGTCTCCTGCTGACTCATTATCGCCGCGGCGATAATAAGGTCTTCACGGTGGGTAATTTTTATATTGTCTCGGCGACCCTGAATGACTTTTGCCTGTTCACCCAGGTACTCTATAGCCGAGGCTTCATCAGTGGGGCTCTGGCCACCAGCAAGCATGGTCTCTAGGGCTTTCACCAACAAGCCGTAGCGAAACATCTGCGGCGTCTGTGCGGCGCGATAGAGGCTGCGATCTGCCGTCCCTTGAATAGCATTGTCGGCACCTACTCGCTTTAACGTGTCGTTCACCGAGGTGGCGAGAATGCCCCCTACTGAATGGCCCGCCAACTCCGCGATCAACCTGTTGATATCACCAGAGGTAATGCAGGGCCGCGCCATATCGTGCACCAAGACCCAGTCACTGCTAGCCGCGCGATCAGCTAAAGCCCGCAGGCCTTGCAGTACTGAATGCACCCGTTCAGCTCCACCGGCAATTAGCTCGACTCGGGAGTCACTGACTGCAGGCACCTGCTGCCAATAGGGTGACTGGGTATCACAGGGAACAATAATTTTCGCAATGCAGGGAATATTTAACAGGCGGCTGAGACTGTGCTGTGCCACCAGATGATCACCCAGAGGCTGAAACTGCTTCGCTAGCTCAGTGCCAAAACGCTGACCGCTTCCGGCAGCGGGGACAATTGCCCAGTAATCAACGGCGCTCATTGTTTGCTGTCCGCTGGCCGCAGCGGTTTATTTTTATCGATCACCAGATAGAAAGTTTCACCCTGTTTGATCATGCCGAGGTCGGCACGGGCTTTTTCTTCGATGGCATCGAGATTGGTTTTTAGGCTTTCCACATCCATGGCAATCTGCTGATTGCGCTGACGCAGAGTTTGATTGTCGTCTTCCTGCTGCTGCAGCTGTCGATTGAGCTCAGCACGGTGGGCGAGACTTCCCTCACCAACCCACAGTCGCCACTGTAGGCCGGCCAGAAGAACAAATAAGATAATCATTAACCAGCGCATGCAGGCATTCTATTCGCTTTTCGGATATTTGCCCATCAACCGCTACGCCCTTTCTCCAGAAAAGAGTAAAGAGCGCGGCAGCCTAAAATAGTAACGCCAGTTACTGGGCGGCTTTAAACTCTGCCAGACCACGGTACTGAGCCTGTTCGCCCAGCTCCGCTTCGATACGCAGCAGTCGGTTGTACTTAGCAACACGATCTGAGCGACACAGTGAACCAGTCTTAATCTGACCGGCAGCGGTCGCCACAGCCAGATCGGCAATGGTGGTATCCTCGGTCTCGCCTGAACGGTGGGAGATAACCGCGGTGTAACCCGCCTCTTTGGCCATAGCAATGGCGTCCAGAGTTTCAGACAGCGTGCCGATCTGATTGAATTTAATCAGAATGGAGTTGGCTACGCCCAGCTCAATACCACGGCGCAAGATACTAGTGTTGGTAACAAACAAATCATCGCCAACCAACTGAATACGTTCGCCGAGTTTTTCCGTCTGGTACTTCCAACCATCCCAGTCAGACTCGTCGAGACCATCTTCAATGGAGTTAATTGGATAGACATCACAGAGCTCAGCCAGATAGTCACTAAAGCCTTCTGAGCTAAAGACCACGCCTTCACCGGAAAGATTGTAGTGGCCATCACTGTAAAACTCTGAGGCTGCACAATCCAACGCCAAAGTAACGTCCTTGCCCAATTCATAACCAGCCGCTTCAGTGGCTATCTTAATCACCGCCAACGCTTCAGCATTGGAGGCCAGATTAGGGGCAAAACCACCCTCATCACCCACTGCAGTGTTCAAACCTTTGTTGCTGAGGACTTTTTTCAGCTGATGGAAGATCTCAGTGCCCACTTGAAGTGCTTCAGCAAAGCTTTTAGCGCCCACTGGCTGGACCATAAATTCTTGAATATCAACATTGTTATCGGCGTGCTCGCCGCCATTGATAATATTCATCATCGGTACAGGCATGCTGTACTGGCCAGGAGTGCCGTTAACATTGGCGATATGAGCATAGAGGGGAATGCCCTGATCAATGGCGGCCGCTTTGGCGGCGGCCAGAGAAACAGCGAGGATCGCATTGGCGCCCAAGGTCGCTTTATTCTCAGTGCCGTCGGCATCGATCATCAACTTGTCCAGCTGACGCTGCTCAGCCACATCTTGGCCAACTAACAGCGCTTTGATAGTGGTGTTGATATTATTTACGGCGGTCAATACGCCCTTGCCCAGGTAGCGACTACTGTCACCATCGCGTAACTCAAGCGCTTCGCGAGAACCGGTTGATGCACCGGATGGGGCATTGGCCGTTCCAATAACACCATTCTCCAAAATCACATCCGCCTGCACTGTTGGGTTGCCGCGAGAATCGAGAATTTCAAACGCTTGAATATCTACAATGTTGCTCATTTACTATTTTCTCCAGTATCTATTGTGGTATGCGTAAAGGGCTTACGCATATTCGAATCTAACAATTTAATTCGCACAGCCGAGGATCAAAACAACACCCTCTGGGCCGCGCAGGATTATGGCTGACGCTAAATAATCCCGAGATCATCCTGAGACTTTATCAGGTCATCAAAGGCTTTCATCTGCGCGAGAAACGGCTCGAGCTTATCCAGTGGCAATGCACTGGGGCCATCACAGCGCGCCTTGTCTGGGTGTGGATGGGCTTCGAGAAACAGACCGGCGATGCCCACAGCAATACCCGCCCGACCCAACTCAGCCACCTGATGGCGACGACCGCCTGAAGCTGCGCCAAGAGGGTCTCGACACTGCAGTGCATGAGTCACATCAAAGATTAATGGCAAGCCGCCACTGACATCTTTCATGGTGCGAAAACCGAGCATATCCACAACGAGGTTGTCGTAGCCCATGCAGGTACCGCGCTCGCAGAGCATAATCTGGTCATTGCCGCACTCGCGAAATTTGTCGACGATATTGCCCATCTGACCGGGGCTTAAAAACTGTGGTTTCTTAACATTGATCACCGCACCGGTCTCCGCCATGGCCTTGACCAAATCGGTCTGGCGAGCAAGAAATGCCGGCAGTTGAATCACATCACAGACTTCTGCCACAGGCTTGGCCTGTTCGATTTCATGAACATCGGTGATCAGCGGAATATTAAACGTCTGTTTAATTTCCTGGAAAATCTTCAGTCCTTCGTCGAGGCCGGGGCCACGATAGGAATTAATCGACGAGCGGTTGGCCTTGTCAAAAGAGGCCTTAAAGACGTAGGGAATACCCAGCTTTTCAGTAGCGCGAACATAGGCCTCTGCAATTTGCATGGCCATATCCCGGGACTCAAGCACATTCATGCCGCCAAACAACACCATGGGAGCGTCATTGCTGACGCCTATATCGGCTACCTGAATCGTCACTGAGTTCATTGCGGTGCTTCCTGCTTAGATTGCTATTTAGACTTATTTTGGTGATCCAGCGCCGCGTTAACGAAGCCTTCAAACAACGGATGGCCGTCCCGCGGAGTGGAATTAAACTCCGGGTGGAACTGGCTGGCAAAGAACCAAGGATGATTGGGCAGCTCGATGGTTTCTACCAGAGTCTTGTCGTGAGACAGACCACCAATCACCAGACCGGATTCTTTTAGCGCCGGCAAGTAGTTATTGTTCACTTCAAAGCGATGACGATGACGCTCTTCCACCTGATCAGTGCCATAAATGCCATGGGCCATAGAACCGGGAACCAGATGACAGACCTGAGAGCCAAGGCGCATGGTGCCACCGAGATCCGAGTCTTCGGTGCGCGACTCTTTGGTGCCCGTGGCATCAATCCATTCGGCGATCAAGCCTACTACTGGATTGGCTGTCTGCGGATCAAACTCGGTGCTGTTTGCGCCTTCAAGGCCGCAGACATTGCGTGCATATTCGATAATCGCAATCTGCATACCCAGGCAGATGCCGAGGTAGGGAATATTATTTTCTCGGGCGGTTTTAACCGCGAAGACTTTACCCTCTGTGCCTCTGGTGCCAAAACCGCCAGGCACCAAAATGGCATCAACGCCATCTAACAGAGAGTGATCCTGCTCCAATCGCTCGGAGTCAATATAGCGAATCTTCACTTTGGCCTTGTTGTGAATACCGGCATGGGTCAAGGCTTCAGTCACCGACTTATAGGCATCCAGCAGTTCCATGTACTTGCCAACCATGGCGATCGTCACCAGGCCGTCTGAGTGTAACTGGCTCTGGACCACAAAATCCCATTCACTGAGATCAGCCGGCGGCACATCCAAGTCAAAACGGTCGACAACAAACTGGTCCAAGCCGCGCTCGTGGAGCATGCGCGGAATTTGATAAATACTCGCCGCATCCATTACGGGAATCACCGCACGCTCTTCAACGTTGGTGAACAGGGAAATTTTCTGGCGCTGGCTCTCTTCAAGCTGCACTTCAGAGCGACACAACAGCACATCGGGCTGCAGACCAATCGAGCGCATCTCTTTTACCGAGTGCTGGGTTGGCTTGGTTTTGGTCTCACCGGCAGAGGCGATATAGGGAACCAGAGTCAGGTGCAATAACAGTGCGCGCTTGTAACCCAGTTCAACTTTGAGCTGGCGCACAGCTTCAAGAAACGGTTGTGACTCGATATCACCGACAGTGCCACCAATTTCAACCACGGCTATATCCGCATCACCGGCACCGGCATAGACACGGCGCTTAATTTCGTCAGTCAGGTGCGGAATCACCTGAACGGTACCGCCGAGATAGTCGCCGCGACGTTCGCGACGCAAAATAGTCTCGTAGACCTGACCACTGGTGAAGTTATTATTCTTGGTCATCTTTGAACGCAGAAAGCGCTCGTAGTGGCCGAGATCGAGATCCGTTTCGGCGCCGTCTTCAGTCACATAGACTTCACCGTGCTGATAGGGACTCATGGTTCCAGGGTCGACATTTAAGTAGGGGTCGAGCTTGAGAATCGTGACATTGAGTCCACGGGATTCGAGAATAGCAGCCAGCGATGCAGCTGAGATACCTTTACCCAAAGACGAGACAACGCCGCCGGTAACAAAAATAAAACGTGTCATAAAGACCCTGTAAAACTACGATTCTGTGCCCAAATAGAAATGCATTCCATAAGAACAGAATCTTGAAAAATGTAATCGAGAAAGGCTTGTTTGGTCGTGAAATTGACCGAGACCCACCCTACCTAAGATGGGAGAGTAGAGTAACAGAAAGGTGTAGAGGTTTCTACAGAGAGTTTGTCTGCCAGATGATTTTTAAGCCTTCTATTTCAGACCCAGCCTGCCAGCCCTCACAGACCCACAGATCGCCCACCGCGACCAGCTGCTCATCGATGAAAAATAGCGGCACAGACTCTCGCCACCAGGGCTCTAAGCCAAATTCTTGAAGCAACTTTTTAAGACTGTTGGAATGTTCCCGACCCACTGGCTGGCAGCGCTCACCGCCACGACGAAAGCGCACGGTCAGACGGTCGCTATTATCCATTCGCAAACCGTTACCCAACACTGGCTCAGGGGTCAACAGATTGCCATCCGGCAGCACCAGAGGTTCATCCCCGGACCAAAATAGACAGAGGCCCAAATCGGCCTTTGGCCGGCCACTGAGTTTCAGTAGATAGAGTCTTTGACGGTAGCGGCAGATCTGTAGATCCGCACGCACCACTTTTGGCTCACTGTCGTCCCGCGCCGTCAGTACAGAACTCATCACTTCATCGATAAACATTTGCCCCAGTGCCGGCAAACCATGCACCTCAGGCCAGTAGCGCAGCAGATTTCTCTGCCGCAGGGATTCGAGCTTTTCAAATTCGGCTAAATCCAATGACCAGCCAGCCCGTTCAGAGCGTGGGTCAAGACCGGCAAGATCCCCCCGCGCCACCGAGTCGGCAAGCTGATCCGCCTGACCACTCTGCTGGGCGCTGCGCATAATGCCCTGAATATAAGCCGGCCAGCGCTGGGCCAACAGCGGAATAACAGCGTGGCGCAAATAGTTGCGATCAAACTGCTGCTGCTGATTGCTCTCGTCTTCAATCCATCTCAATTGCTGCTTTTTGGCATAGTCATGCAAGCTCGATTTGGGCCAGGGGAGCAGCGGTCTGATCAAACGCCCTGATCCCACCGTTCGGGTCGCAGGAATCCCCGACAGGCCTCTGGCACCGGAACCGCGCAACAACCGAAACAGCACAGTCTCCACCTGATCGTCAGCATGGTGACCCAGCAGCAGCAGACCGCCTTCGACCAAATGTTTTTCAAACACTGCATACCGGGCATCTCGCGCCGCGGACTCAAGTCCCGCACCGCTAGTATTAATCGATACAGATTCTGTAATAAGCCGCACACCCAGCGCCTGACAAACCTGCTTAGCGTGCTGCTGCCAAGCATCGGCGTTAACAGACAGACCATGGTGAATATGCACTGCAGTAATACGCTCCGGCGGCAGTGTCTCCGAGAGCAAATGCAGCAAAACAGCTGAATCCAGGCCGCCGCTAAATCCAACGAGAATCTGCGGCGCCGCCTCAAGCTGCTCGCGACAGTTGGCAAAAGCCGCTGCCAGTGTCACCCCGGACCGTTGCTTGGCGGCCTGTTTATTCACGGCTGCTGCTCAGCATCTTCTTGCTCTTGTTCAGCCTGATATTGTTTAAATTGATGGTGGGTCAATAAATTGCAGTTTTCAGTGGCGGGGTCAAAGGTAATCAATACATCGCCCTTGGTCAGCTGACGCTTAACCTGATCGATTTTGCTGTCCAAACTCACCTCTTGAGAACCGTAATCGGTGCCCTCCCGGAGAATAAACTCTTCAATAATCCCAGAGAGGATATCTGCACTTAGCATGTCAGCGGGAATTTCTATCACGTTATTGGCTTCCTCGGTTGCTCGCGCAACAATTGTCTTTGACTGAAACATATTTATCTAATCAGATCGTTTCAGATTCATCTGACCTGCATAATAGTGCCATAATCATTTGCAGTTAAGCAGAGGAATGAAAAATGACAGATTATTTAGTTCTAACCGTGATCGCCGACGACCGCGAAGGCATCGTTGAACAGATTGCCCAAACGATCAGCCAGCATGGCGGCAACTGGATGGAAAGCAGCATGGCGCGCCTGGCGGGTAAGTTTGCCGGTATTTTATTGGTGGAAATTGAACCGGCGAAACAGGCGGAGCTCGAAGAGCATCTGGCCGCGCTGTCGGCTCAGGGCATCAAAATCACTCTGGAAAAAAGTGCCCCCAGCCCTGAGCAGGAGGCCAAGATCAGCTGCATCGAAATCGTTGCCAACGATCGACCGGGCGTTGTCGGTGAAATTTCGGCACTGCTGGCGAGTCACAATGTCAGCCTTATGTCTCTTGAAACCTTTTGTGAAAGCACCCCCATGTCAGCGGGTATGATGTTCTACGCTCACAGCTATCTGCAGCTGCCAGAGGCAATGACCGAGGAGCGGCTAACTGCCATTCTCGAAAGTTTATCAGATGATTTAATGGTGGAGATTGTCGACGAGTGAGTCGGCTCTTAAAAAGTAATGCTCGATATTGTTTTATACCAGCCGGAAATTCCACCCAATACCGGCAATATTATTCGCCTCTGCGCCAATACCGGCTTTCGCCTGCATCTGATTGAGCCTCTGGGCTTTGATCTGGATGATAAAAAGCTGCGTCGTGCAGGTCTCGACTACCGGGAGTTTCAGTCCCTAAAAGTCCATACCAGTCTAGAGGACTACCAGCAGAGTCAGCAGCCGAAAAGGATTTACGCTCTCAGCACCAAGGGCAGCGTTTGCTATTCTTCAGCCCGTTTCGAAGAGGGAGATGCACTGTTATTTGGTCCGGAAACCCGTGGCCTGCCTGAGGATATTCGGGACAATCTGGGTGCCGAGCAGGTCTTGCGCTTGCCGATGCAAAAAGAGAGTCGCAGTCTCAACCTCTCCAATAGCGTCTCGATCATCGTTTACGAGGCCTGGCGGCAGCTGGATTTTGCCGGCGGCGCTTAACAGTGATTGTTTAAAATGGCATTCCGCGCCGCAGGCAGAGCAGGTATCATGGCCGACTCTAGATCCCTGTCACTGAGCAGTTAATGACCCCCAGCCTGAGAAAAAATCAATGAGTTCAACAATCGGCCTATTTTACGGCAGCTCTACCTGCTACACCGAAATGGCCGGGGAGAAGATCTGCGCGCAAATTAATAGCCAGCACAGCAACAGCGTCAGTCTCCACAATATCGCCGAGCAACCCCTCAGCCTAATGCAAGATTACGACCTACTGATACTCGGCATTCCCACCTGGGACTATGGTGAGCTGCAAGAGGACTGGGAAAGCCATTGGGACGAACTGGATAAGATCGACTTTTCCGGCAAGCGGGTGGCGGTTTACGGTCTCGGTGATCAGGTCGGTTATCCGGAATGGTTTCAAGATGCACTGGCCTATCTCTGGGCCAAGGTAAAAAACCAGGGGGCGACCATGGTTGGCGCCTGGCCGAATAAGGGTTATGAATTCGACGAATCCAAAGCCCTCACCGATGATAAAACGCATTTTGTCGGCCTGGCACTGGACGATGAGAACCAACTGGAACTCAGCGATGACTATATTGGCCGCTGGTGTGAACAGATCTGTACCGAGTTCGGCCTCAGCCAATGAGCAAGCAGCAGCCCAGCGCAACGCCCTGGTACAACATTGCCAATCCGGCTCCCCGGACGCGCAAAACGGTCACGGTTATAGGGGCTGGCATCTCTGGCTGCACAGTGGCTGCCGCCTTGAAAAAGCGCGGCTTCGAGGTGACAGTTATCGACCGCCACAGCCACGCCGGAGCCGAGGCATCAGGCAATCCCGAGGGCATTGTCTACCCTAAACTATCGCCTCGAGATGACCTCTTACCCCGGGTTAATCTAGCCGCCATTCAATTTGCCAGCGACTATTACCAACCTTACTGGGACGGTGGCTTAGGCCGCCAGTGCGGCGTTTTAGTGGTGCCGGAAAATGACCGGGCTCGCCGTGACTTCAAACTGATTAGCCAGCGCTATGCCGATCACCGAGAGATGGTCCAGACCATTGCCCATAAGCAGCTGGAAGAATTGTGTGGCGTACCCTTAAAAGCGGAGTCCGCCCTGTATTTCCCCAAACTCGGCTGGCTGCCACCGCAACTGATCTGCGAGCAATTGCTCAAGCTAAATAATATCCCGCTGATTAAGGCCGATATTCAAAGCCTCGAATACTCTGAACAGCAAAATCGCTGGCAGCTCTATGATAAGAGCCGGCAACTGGTGCTAGAGGGAAAAAATAACAGCGAGAGCCTGATTATTGCCAGCGCCGTTGATTGCAAAGGGTTTAGCCAGACAGCCTATCTACCGCTGAACAAAATTCGCGGCCAGATCACCCAGCTGCCCTGCACTGTGGAAAGCCGTAAAATGAAAATGGTGGTCTGCGGTGAATGCTATGTCACCCCCGCAGAAAACGGCCTGCATGGCTGTGGTGCCACTTATAACAAAGATCTGTTTACCACTGAATTGCGAGATATAGATCATCAGACCAACCTCGAGCAAATCGCCGCAACCGACGAGGGATTGGCAGCAGTCTTGGGTAATCCCCCCAAGGAAAATCTAACTGGACGGGCTAACTTTCGCTGCACCACCTCAGATTACCTGCCGATTGCCGGTCCAGTGCCGGATCGGGCGGCCATGCTTGAGGATTACGCGATACTGCGCAAGGATGCCAAAACGCCTATAACCATGCCCGGAGCCTATCTGCCCAATCTCTATGTCAATTGCGGCATGGGTTCTCGAGGTCTGAGTTATGCGCCGCTGACAGCTGAATTGTTGGCGGCAGAAATTGCCGGAGACCACCAAGAACTCGATAAAGAGCTGCGCGAGGCCATGCATCCGGCGCGCTTTTTAATTCGTGATCTAAAACGTAATCGGATTTAAAAGTAGATCTAAAAATAGCTCTAAAAATAGCCCTAAAGAGACGTACCACCATGGCGGTGGATATAGCTGGCCATAACCGTGTCCATGGTAACTATATGGCTAAGTAACCAATTGGGGAATTTGTCCCCGGCATAATCACTCAGCTTACTGATGGTTTCCACACTGCAGCCCGCTGTCCAGAGGCTATGTTGCTCCGCCATCCAGACTAGTACACGCATATGCTCTTGGTTGTGCTCAACCCTGGCGGGAAATCGATACTCTTCCATGCACTGTTCTTCGAGTTCAAAGTGGGCGACCGTGTCGAGCAACAATACCTGCAATAACTGTTCAATTTCTGAGCTCTCCAGCTCGATCACCTGAGACTCAATGTCGATTTCAAACTCAGACTCTAAGACGCTCTTTCGCGGTTCTTTTACAGCATTATCTAAGTGCTTTTTCAAGGCCTTATCGAGCAAGTCTTTTAAAGCACTGGCATCATCGAAAGCTTTGCGGTGCTCTCGATTCATAAACTCTAGATCTACCTTCGGTGTGCATTCAAAATCAACCATGATAAAACAACATTTCTTTTTTCGACCGATCAGGCTAGCAGATTTCATCCGCCAGCCCGTTGATGGCAATCAAGGCCTTTGGATATTAATCGCTTTTACCTTATTATCCTCAGCCTATCAAATCGCTTAGCGATCTCCACCCCCCGAGAATCGATCCCTATGAAATATATTGGCGCCCACGTCAGTGCCGCTGGCGGCATCGAAAATGCACCGCTAAATGCCCAGGCAATCGGTGCCACAGCCTTCGCCTTTTTTACCAAAAATCAGCGTCAATGGCAGGCTAAGCCCCTCAGCCAAGAGAGTATCGAGAAGTTTAGAGAGAACTGTGAACTGTATGATTTTTCCCCAGAGCAGATTTTGCCCCACGACAGCTATCTGATTAACCTTGGCCACCCGGAGACCGAGGGACTGGAAAAATCCCGCGAAGCCTTTGTCGATGAACTGCAGCGCTGTGAGCAGCTGGGCCTTAAATATCTCAACTTCCATCCCGGTAGTCATCTGCGCAAAATCTCGGAAGACCAGTGTATCGCCAAGATCTGCCAGTCGATTAATCAGGCCTTAGAGGTAACCTCTGGAGTCACTGCGGTAATTGAGAATACCGCCGGTCAGGGCAGTAATTTGGGCTTTAGTTTTGAGCAGTTGGCAGCCATGATCGACGGCGTCGAAGATAAGAGCCGTATCGGTATCTGCTACGACACCTGCCATGCCTTTGCCGCGGGCTACGATATGCGCAGCACCGATGGCTGCGAAAAAGTCTTTGATGATTTTCAGCGGACTGTCGGCTTTGAGTATCTCTGTGGCATGCATCTAAATGACTCACGCTCGGAGTACGCCAGCCGTGTCGATCGCCACCACAGTCTTGGTCACGGCAACTTAGGGCTAAATGTCTTTCAATTTATTATGCAGGACAAGCGCTTTGACGGGATCCCATTGGTTCTGGAAACCATAGATCCGTCAATTTGGGCCGATGAAATAGAGTTGCTGCGGAGCTTTCAAACAGCGGTCTAGAATTCCTGTTCTTGCTCGGTTCTAAGTGCCGCGAGCAGTCCTTCCCTATAGGCTTCGCCACTGGCTTTGCTGTCGCCGATTTTTTCCAGCACAGAGGCCAAATAGATCGAGCCAGACACCGATGGGCGCAGCTTAACTGCCGCCACTAGGTAGTCTTTAGCTTTCCCCCAGAATTGCAGACGCTGGCAGATCTTTCCCAGAGCTAACAGCAGATCTGGATCCTCACTGTGCTGGGCCAACCACTTCTCAGCCACCGCCAATTGCTTTTCAGGACTGGCAGATTCAAGCTCGCCAAACTGCGCAACCAATAGCGGATGCCAGGTTCGGCTTAGACTTTTGATCAACAGTGCCATCTGTTTTTCCACTAACTCAACTCTGCCGAGACTGGCGCCGTAACTCGCGACAATCTGAGCATCTCTGTGCAGTTTTTTCGGCGTTAAATACCAAATATCTTCGAGTGCCGCCCTGCTTTCGCTGATTGATGGCTTACTTTCAAGCACCAGGCTATCTAGTGGGCTATCTGGCAGGCTATCTGGCAGGCTATCTAGTGGGCTATCTAGCAGATTACAATAGACATCCTGTTCGAGTTTGGCCATATCCTCTTCGTTGACGGCCTTAAAGTGGCGCAGGTCACGGAGTATTTTTTGCAGGGACGCCCAGTCTTCCGCGAGATAGTAAGCATCGGCCAAAAGTCGCAAAAGCCCTTTATCCCGGGGGTTTTTATCATAGATCGTCTGAAGTATTTTCAGCGCTTCCTGAGGCTGTTCTTGCAGCAGGTGCAGTTCGGCCAGTGCCTTGTCGGCCATAAAGTCGCTCTTTGGATAGGCGACTTTCAGGCGCTGCAAAATCTGCCCTGCCTGCTCGAACTGTTCGCTGTCTGCTGCGGCCCGCGCTGCAAACAACAGATTCACCACTGGCATAGAGGATTTATCCGCAGACTGTGACAGTAGCTTTGCCGCCTCCTGCCAATCATCTCCGGCAAACAACAACAGCCCCTCGGCAGTTTGATTGTGATTGCGTGCACTGCGGCGATTGCGCCACCAGGATCTAAACCCACCAGCGCCCATAATCCAGCGCCAGGTCAATAGCGACCAGAACAGCAGTGCGGTGGCTACAACATAGATTAGCAGTCCGGTCCAAACACTCATTTCAATGGTGAATTGGGCGAAACTTAACAGCAGATATCCACTGCCAAACTGCAGTACCCAGACTGCAAGGGCGCCTATAAGTAGAGCCAGAACGAGCAATAACAAAAGCTTTCTCACTGTTCTGTACCCTCGTCAGCAGGGCCGCTATGACGCAGATTCAGTGCGGTTTGGATCGCGCTCTGAGAACCCGAAATATTTGGCAACTGCTGCCTTACTGGCCCTTCGGCGAGAACTTGCAGCCGTGTAATCAGCGCGTTGGATTCACTGTTTAACTGAAAGTAGCGACCCAGTAATATCTCGGCTTTATTGAGATTGCGGCTATAAATTGTCTGCTCTTCTCGCAGCAGGGCACTCTGAGCCTGCTCCAATAGTAAATAGAGATTCTGACGCACCATGGTTTGTTCCGCACCACTGAGCAGCGGTTCAATCGGCTGCTGGCGCTTTTGCACAACAATGAGGTTGCCGAATTTTTCACTGAATCGCTCAACGGTTTCAGCCAGAGTACTTGGAGTCTGGTCACTGTTTTGCTCAGCTTGAGCGGACTCAGGATCAGTATGGGGCTCGAGTATCGACAAGCTCTCAAGGGCAGAGGAGATTGCCTGCAACTCAAGATAGATGCCTTCGCGATCAACTTTTTCGGTCATCCGCAGGGCGGCAATATCAATCGCCAAGGCATTGCGAACCGCCACTAGTTCGGGGTCATTGAGCTGGACAAAAATATCATCGACCGTTTCTAGAATCGCCAGGGGGTTGTTGACGCTGCGCTCAACCTGGAGACGCTGATTGGCTAGACGCACTAGATAGGCAGCCTCTGCGAACAGCCAATCGCCGCGGGTTGCTGAACCTAGCGTTAAGATCTGCTCTGCCTGCCGGCTGGCCACTAGGCGCAATGAATAGAGCTGCTTTTGCAGCTGATCAATTTCTGTCGACTGCCCTTGCCCAGCTTTAAGCAGTGTTTGCTGTTGTCTCTCAACCTTGTCTTCCAGTGCTGCTAGGCTACGTTGGACCTGATCTTCAACAATCATGCGCTGCTGCCACTGCATCCAACCAAACCAAACCGACCCCGCCAGCGCGACGATCAACAATAATAGAAGAATCGCTTTAAACCAGGGTAACGGTTTCTTGGGGGCTGTGTTTTTAGGGGCTGTGTTTTTAAGAGCTTTATTATTGGGAGCTTTAGTCTCAGAAGCTTTCTTATCCCTGCTCTCGGTGCCGCTGTTCTCAGTCGACTTCACTGAGTCAGGCTTACCCGCTACAGGAGCCTTTGCCGTGGCCGAACCGCTTTTATCGCTGGCGCCAGGCGCAGCTGGTTTTTTCTCAGTCACCATTTTCCCTCTTTTATTGTGCGTCCTTTAAACGCCAATTAAACGCCCATTACACGCCAAAAACGATATTCATTAGTCGAAGAGTAGCCCTTCAGTCACCCTTGATGCAATAAATTACAGCGCCGTTTCCAGCGCTGCCAACATTGACTCGGGCAGGGCGCTCTCGGCACTGACAATATTTTTATAACCCAGCTCTCGGGCAATCTCTGCAACCCGTTCACTGGGAACCACCACCGCGACCTCAGCGCCGGGCTCTCCTGACTGGTCGCCCAAGGCTTGCAGTAACTCGCCACTGTGGGCGACTAAACAATCCATTTGCGATAACTGTTGGCGGGCCAGCAGGGCCTGATCTGGATTGATCACCCGCTTATAGAGTTCGCAATAATCAACTCGCGCACCGCGCTCAATCAAGGTATCAGCAAGAATTTCTCGACCGCCACAGCCGCGGAAAATAATCACCCGCTGATGACTCAGGTCCTGTAATTCAGGCAGCGCCAAGAGTGCCTCAGTATTTTGCCGCCCACTCGGCGACAGCGCAGTAATATCCGCGGCACCGAGAATTTTCGCGGTCTGTTGACCAACCGCAAAAAACTCTATGCCCACCGGCATCATTGGCCAGTAGCGATCCAGCCATTCAATGGTCAGTTGAGCAGCATTGCCGCTGACACAGATAGCCTTATCGAAATTATCCACTTCGAGAATCAGATTTTTAATCGCTTGGCCATCGACTATGGGTTCGATGGACATCACCGGGGTATGGAATACCTGGGCGCCACTCTGCTCAAGCAGCGCGATAAATTGATCCGCCTGCCGCGAGGGTCTGATCACCAGAATGCGCTGCGACATTAGTCTGCCCCGTAAACCTCGGCGAGAATTTCACCTGCGCCGGCGGCCAGTAAGCGCTCAGCCAGCTCAATCCCCAACTGTTCCGCCTGCTCTGCCGGGGCAGAGAGTTGGTCCTGAAGAATCCGGCTGCCATCGACACTGCCAACCAGACCGCGCAACTGCAGTGAAGTGCCAGCGCTATCGAGCTCGGCGTAACAGGCAATGGGCACCTGACAGCCGCCCTCTAGGCGTCGATTAAGTGCCCGTTCAGCGGTGACCCGAATGCGCGTCTGACTGTGCTCTAACGGCGTTAATAATTCGATGGTGGCGAGGTCGTCGAGACGACATTCGATGCCCACAGCACCCTGACCGCCCGCTGGCAGACAGAGTTCTGGTTCGAGTCGCGAGGCAATACGCGCCTCCATGCCCAGTCGCATCAGTCCGGCGCTGGCGAGAATAATCGCGTCGTACTCACCGTGATCAAGCTTGGCTAAACGGGTATTAACATTGCCGCGCAGGTCTTTAATCTGCAATTCGGGAAAGGTCGCGCGAATCTGACATTGACGGCGCAGGCTGGAGGTTCCAACCACAGACCCAGGGGGCAGCTCGGAGAGCATGCTGTAGCGATTCGAGACGAAGGCATCGAGGGGGTCTTCACGCTCACAAATAACCGTGAGACCCAGTCCCGGAGGAAATTCCATTGGCACATCTTTCATTGAATGCACGGCTATATCGGCGCGATCTTCCAGCATCGCCACTTCGAGTTCCTTCACAAACAGACCTTTGCCACCGACTTTTGCCAGCGGTGTATCCAGCAGCACATCGCCGCGGGTGGTCATGGCCACCAGCTGCACATCAAGCTGTGGGTGATTCTCGAGTAATCTGGCTTTTACGAACTCGGCCTGCCAAAGGGCTAAAGGGCTCTTTCGTGTCGCAATTCGGATCGTCTGGGGCACTGAAATTCCATTACTGTGATTGTCTAGGTGAGTATTATCGACCATTTAGTGGCACTTGGGCAGCTCTAATCAGGGGATTTTTTTTGTCGCTATTTAGCGCCTGTATAGCGCCTATTTAACGCCTATATAACAGGCACGCAACCCCGAAAAAGCCCTTAAAGCTGCGGCATTAACTGGCGCAGTTTCGGTTCGAGGCGACGACTGACAATCGGCTCAATGGCTATATCCCGGAGCTTAACAGCGAGATGACCCTCGGCGTAGGTAAGCCCTTCAATGGCATCCCGGGCCACCAAGGCACTGCGGTGGACGCGAATAAACAGCTGTGAGATCTCCTGCTCAATATCTTTGAGAGTATCGGAGAGTACGGTTTCGCCCTCTGCGGTGTACGCGGTGACATACTTTTGATCGGCCTGGAGCAGGCGAATTTGTTCCACTGCGACTAACTCAAGGCCATTGTGGGTGCGGCTGCAGAGGTGACGTCTATGGCTGCGAGCTCCGCCGTTAAGCTGCGCGCGGGTGGCGCTGGCGGCTCGCTGCAGGGCCGCATCCAGTTCAGCAGCTTTGATCGGTTTGAGTAAATAGGCAAAGGCTTTGGCATCAAAGGCCCGCAGCGCGAAGTCTTCAAATGCGGTGCAGAAAATAACCGCCGGCGGTGGGCTCATTGTGGCAATCTGACGGGCAGCATCGAGGCCATCCACCTCTGGCATGCGCACATCCATAAATACAATGTCGGGCAAATATTGCTGTGCCATCTGCACCGCTTCGAGCCCATCTTTGGCTTCACCGACAACCTCTACGTGCGACTTTTTCTCAAGCAGGCGCTGCATGCGGATTCGTGCCAGCGATTCATCATCTACGATCAGTACCTTGATCATCTTTAACCCTCCAATGGTTTAAATAGAATCCTCGTATGGTAGTGATTTTTGAATACAGTTTCCTGTAACTCGGCGCTGCCATTAAAGTAGGCATCAAGCCGACAGCGCAAATTTTCCAGCGCCAGTTGATGGCCAGAGCTGGGCGCAGCAGGAGTGCTGCCATCATCAGTACTATCAGGAAGGCTATTTATTAGGTCTAAAACAACCCATTCTTCACGACGGTAAATAACCATATAAAGAGCACCACCCTGGCGCGCCGGTTGCACGCCATGGAATACCGCATTTTCGATTAATGGCTGTAAAATCAGCGCTGGAACAGCAATAGTATTGAGCTCGATTTTAATGTCCCAACTGTACTGAAGACGCTCTTCAAGGCGTATTTTTTCGATTTCCAGATAGCGGTTGCAGGCCTCCACTTCTTCTTGCAACGTCACTGAGCTGTTGTCTTTTAAGGCATAGCGGAACAGATCACAGAGATTCTCAACGGTTTTCTCCGCCCTGCCCGCATCAATGGGTATCAGCGTTGCGAGACTGTTCATGCTGTTAAATAAAAAGTGCGGTCGGATGGTTGCCTGCAGGGCCTGCAATCGCGCTTCAAGACTGGCACGCCGCTGTTGATGCAAGCGCTGCTGCAGATAATAGAGCCTTAAAATCACACCAGCGGGAATCGCGGTGATCACAACAGTATTCAATATTGAGAGCGGATCCACCTGCCATATGCCCAGCAGCGAATAGTTATTCCAGTATTCTGCCACAACGCCACAGAGAGCTGCGGCCACTAACACCAGTAGATAGTTAATCAGCGCCACCCGAGGTAGGCTAAGATGCAAAAAATAGGGTCGCGCCCGACATAAAAACGCTGCGCTGATCAAGGCGATCCAACAGACTAACAGACTAACAGCGCAATTTTGCCCAGCCAGAGAAAATCGAAGTCGCCAATGCCACTGTGAAGTAGCGCCATCAACAGCGCCGATAAGGCAGCAATAACAAATATTCCCAACAATCCCTGCCCGCGACAGAGGTCAGGAATAAAATAATCGTCTATTTGAGTCTGATTTTCTCCTGAATCACGCATTCTAGTTATGGCTCATCCCTGTGATTAGCTATAATCCTAGTCGCGATATAACCACTGAGCAAACAAGTCGATGAGTAAAAACGAAAACAGCGAGACCAAAGCAACTCCAGCCACGCAAACCAATCAGGCTTGGGGTGGGCGTTTTAATGAACCAGTGGATGATTTTGTCGCCCGCTTTACCGCCTCGGTAAATTTTGATCAACGCCTCTATCGTCAAGACATTCAAGGTTCTGTGGCCCATGCCAGCATGCTCGCCGAAGCCGGTGTATTAACCGCCGCTGAGCGCGATCAAATTCTTACCGGGCTACAGGAAATTGCCGCAAAGATCGAAGCGGGTGAATTCCCCTGGTCTGTAGTGTTGGAAGATGTGCATATGAATATCGAGGCGGCTCTCACCGCTAAAATCGGTATTGTCGGCAAGAAATTGCACACTGGCCGCTCGCGCAACGATCAGGTAGCTACCGATATCCGCCTCTGGCTGCGGGATGAAATCGATAATATAGCGCCGGTTTTGACCCGTTTACAAGATGGCTTGATCGGACTGGCAGCGCAGGAAGCCAATACTATTATGCCCGGCTTCACGCACTTGCAAACAGCTCAACCGGTGACCTTTGGCCACCATTTGCTGGCCTGGAATGAAATGCTCGAGCGGGATTACAGTCGCCTGCAGGATTGCCGCACACGACTAAACCAAAGCCCATTGGGTGCAGCCGCTCTGGCTGGAACCACCTATCCTATCGACAGAGCCTTTACCGCGCGGGCCCTGGCTTTTGATAAGCCCACAGAGAATTCCCTGGACTCAGTTAGCGATCGTGACTTTGCCATCGAATTTTGCGCCTTTGCCAGTATTCTGATGACCCATATGTCGCGTATGTCTGAGGAACTAGTGCTCTGGACCTCGGCGCAATTTCAGTTTATCAATCTGCCCGACCGCTTCTGCACCGGCTCATCGATTATGCCGCAAAAGAAAAACCCCGATGTGCCTGAACTGGTGCGCGGCAAAACTGGCCGGGTCAATGGCCATCTCTTCTCTCTTCTGACCCTGATGAAAAGCCAGCCCCTGGCCTACAACAAGGACAACCAGGAAGATAAGGAACCGCTGTTTGATACGGTGGATACAGTGCGAGACTGCCTGCGTGCCTTCGCCGATATGATTCCGGCTATCGAGTCACGCAAAGATATGATGTATGAAGCCGCTCGCCGCGGGTTCTCAACGGCCACTGATCTGGCGGATTATCTGGTAGGCAAAGGCATCGCCTTTAGAGATTCCCATGAGATTGTCGGCAAGTCTGTTGCCTATGGGCTGGCTGAAAACAAGGATCTCTCGGAGATGTCACTAGAGGAGCTACAGCAGTTTTCCACTGAAATCAGCGCTGATGTGTTTGATGTTCTGACTCTCGAGGGCTCAGTTGCCGCCCGTGATCATCTTGGCGGCACAGCACCGGCTCAGGTGGTAGCAGCGGCTGGTCGTGCCAAAGCACGTCTTGGCGAGCGTTAAAAGATCGTACTCTCTGGCGCCAAACTCTTTAAAGGCAAAAGGCCCTTTATATCCGAGAGAATCAGCGCCGATAACGAAAACCCTAGAAATCAAAGCTGATTGCTTCGCCTGATTGGGCGAGGCAAGCTTGGCTCAGCATATCAATCAGCGGCTCGGCGCTGACGGTATTGCGCCAGACGCCCTCTTGTAGCTTAAAGTGAAAACCACCAGATTTCGCCGCCAGCCAGATTTCACCCACCGCTGCCTGCCGTGAGAGAATTATCTGCGTGCCATTGGTTTCGCAGGTGATGGTCAGCATACCGGCACTGTTCTCGTAGTCCATATCTGCACCGCTGTCGTCAATGCTCACTTCGATGGAAAACATCAGGTCGTCGACTAACTGATTAAACTCTGCTTCATTCATTCATTACATCCAGTATTGGCCACTGCCAAGTGAGTTTTAGATTGGGCTCGCGCCGCATATTTGTTTGAGTGTCATCCGCCACTGCCGCTATACTGAACACCATAGGTTAGGCTCTGGATTAAGCTCTGGACAAGAAAGCCATACCGCCCCATCAACGGCAGGAATTATAAACCATGTATCGACATTTACTTGTGCACTTATTTAGCCATTTATCGCGGATCAGTGGATCCTCAGCAATTCGATTTGCTGGCGGCATTTTAATTGCCACGGTTTTATCCGGATGCGGCAATAAGGGCGCGCTTTATGTGCCAGAGGATCCCGCAACCAGCTATCGCTTGCAGGCTGATCAAATAGACGCCTCTCCATTACACGCTAATCAAAACAAAGACTAAATTATTATGCACCATGCCGTTAGCTCCCAGGATGGGAATCTATTTATTGAGCGCACTTCGCTCGCCGCTGTTGCCAGCCAATTTGGTACCCCTTGTTACGTCTATAGCAAGGCCGCCATCAGCGATAACTTTCTCGCCTACCAATCCGCGCTGGCGGAAAAAGAGCATTTAATTTGCTACGCAGTGAAGGCCAATTCCAATATTGCCGTGTTGCAAACCCTTGCCCAGCTGGGCGCCGGTTTCGACATTGTGTCCATCGGCGAGCTTGAGCGGGTGCTGCGCGCCGGTGGTGATCCGGCCAAAGTGGTTTTTTCTGGGGTCGCCAAGACCGCCAGTGAAATGCAGCGTGCCCTCGAATTAGGCATTCACTGCTTTAATGTGGAATCAGAAGCTGAGCTTGAACTGCTGAATAGCACTGCAGTCAGCTGCGATGCGATCGCGGCGGTGTCTCTGCGGGTTAACCCGGATGTCGATGCCCAGACCCACCCCTATATTTCCACCGGACTGAAAGAAAATAAATTTGGTATCGATATCAACTTGGCCGCGCAGGTCTATCAGCGCGCAGCGCAGATGGCTAACATCAAGGTTGTCGGTGTGGACTGCCATATCGGCTCACAGCTGGTGGATATTGCACCCTTTGTCGCCGCACTGGAACGCCTGCTGGCACTGGTGGACGAGCTTGCCGAACTGGGTATAACACTGCAGCATATTGATATTGGTGGTGGTCTCGGCGTGCGCTATGACAACGAACAGCCGCCAACCCCTCAGAGCTATATGTCAGCGATTTTGCCGCTCTTAAAAGACCGCAGTGAAACACTAGTCCTTGAGCCGGGCCGTTCAATTACCGCCAATGCCGGAGTGATGTTGACTCAGGTGCAGTATTTAAAGAGCAATGGTGAGAAGAATTTTGCCATTGTCGATGCCGCCATGAACGATATGATTCGCCCGGCCCTATACCAGGCTTGGATGGATATCCAACCGATCACCACCGGCAGCGCTGAGAGCGCCGTTTACGATGTGGTCGGACCGGTCTGTGAGACCGGGGATTTCCTCGCCAAAGACCGATCTCTGGCGATCAGTGCCGGGGATTATCTCTGCCTGATGTCAGCGGGTGCCTATGGTTTTGTTATGAGTTCCAATTACAACAGCCGCCCCCGGGCGCCTGAGGTGATAGTCGATGGTGATCAGATGCACTTAGTCAGACGACGGGAGACTATCGCAGACTTACTCAGCGGTGAGAGTCTTCTGCCCTCGACGGTGGTAGAGACCTGATGTTAATGAAATTTACTAAAATGCACGGTCTCGGCAATGATTTTGTAGTCATTGATGCGGTCACGCAAAATGTCCGTATCACCGCGTCGATGGTAAGGCGCCTGGCCGATCGCAAAACCGGTATCGGCTGCGATCAGGTATTGGTTATCGAGCCACCATCGGCAACGGATATTGATTTCGACTATCGTATTTTTAACTGCGATGGTGCCGAAGTTGAACAGTGTGGCAATGGCGCACGCTGTCTGGCGCGCTTTGTTCAGGATCGTCAATTGACCGGTAAAAAGTCAATTCGAGTGCAAACGTCAAACCGCGTTCTAACCCTAGATTTAGTTAATGAAAATCAGGTGGCCGTGGATATGGGTATTCCAGAACTGGATCCAGCGGCTATTCCTTTTCAAGCCAGCGAGCCAGCACTGACCTATGCTATGGATGTGAATGGCCAGCCAGAGACTATTTTCGCCGTCTCCATGGGCAACCCCCATGCGGTTTTAACCGTGGCTGATATAAACACAGCGCCGGTGGCCGACTTAGGTGCAGCACTGGAGTCCCATGAGCGTTTCCCCAACCGCGTCAATGTTGGTTTTATGCAGGTTGTCGATCGAAGTAACCTCAAGCTCAGAGTATTCGAACGCGGTGTCGGCGAAACCGAAGCCTGCGGTTCTGGTGCCTGTGCGGCAGCAGTAGCAGCCATTCAGCAGGGTCTAGTGGACTCACCAGTGACAGTTCACCTAACCCGAGGGTCTCTAAAAATAGACTGGAAAGGTGTCGGTCATGCACTGATAATGAACGGACCAGCGAAGTCAGTTTTTCACGGACGTATAAGAATATGAGCAAAGAAATAGCAGCCGACCCCATTGATAAGGTAGTGCGTGAATTCCTCCGCGATAACCCAACGTTTTTGGATGAGAATACCGACATCCTTGAAACAATGGTGCTGCCACACAATAGTGGCAAGGCGGTATCCTTGGTTGAACGCCAGGTCGGCGTATTGCGCGACCGCAACAAAGAGATGCGTTCGAGATTGGACAATATGCTGCAGACGGCGAAGGACAACGATCTGTTATTTGAAAAAACCAAGCGCCTGGTGCTCAACCTTCTGGAAGCGAAAACACTGGGCGCACTGGTCGAGGCAGTCTATGACAGCCTCGGCAAAGATTACGGTATCGAGTTTTATAGCCTGACCCTGTTCGGCGATGACAAAAAACTGCCGCGCACCATGGCGCGAGTTGCCAGCACAGAAAAAGCCAATGAGCGTGTTGGCACCTTGATCGGAGCCAACCGTGCAGTCTGCGGCATTCTTCGGGAAGACGAAATGGTATTTTTGTTTGGTGAGCGCGGCCGCCAGGTGGGATCAGCGGCCGCTGTGCCGCTGCGCTATGACAGTCTCTATGGCATTTTGGCGGTGGGCAATAGCGACCCCAACTTCTATAAGAGCAGCATGGGCACGCTATTTCTCAGCTATATCGCTGAGATACTCAATCGAGTATTGCCGAGCCATTTAAAATAAGCAGAAAAGCCTTAACGCTGTAGAGTTAGCTTTTAGGCGTTTTCTTGCGTCCAGCACCAGCCCCTTTATTGCCCTGCCCTGCCGCCTTTGGCGCATTGCGACGACGCGTCGAGCCTGGCGCTGAATCCTTGCCTCCAGCTCCAGAGCGAGCACCAGCACCGCGTTTCTTTTTGCCCTTGGGACCCTGTTTGGAATCTTGCTCACGTTGCTTTCCAGAAGTCTTTCCAGAAGTCTTTCTAGCAGGCTTGCCAGAAGACCTTCCGGTCGGCCTTTTAGCCCC
>CAXAFJ010000022.1:0-27765 GCA_963968025.1 uncultured Pseudomonadales bacterium
ATTATGGTGCCCGGTCTCGGAATCGAACCAAGGACACGAGGATTTTCAATCCTCTGCTCTACCAACTGAGCTAACCGGGCGTCTCGACAATGTTGCTCATATCTCGAGAGGCGCGTATTAAAGCGTCTGAACTGCGCTTCGTCAAGGGATTATTCGGTCGGTGGCACGTATCCGTCAGCCTTATCGAATTCTTCTCCAGCAAAGTACTTTAACCGCTGTTCAGCGAGGTAGGTTCGGGCGGTCAAATCCATCATGCTAAGGTGCTTTTCGTTGATCAAGGTGGTCTGGTGTGTCATCCACTCGGCCCAAGCCTGCTTGGATACATTGTAAAAAATATCTTCTCCAGCTTTACCGGGAAAGGGCGGCAATTCCAGGCCGGGGAGTTCTTTTTTGAGCTTGCGGCATAATACTGTGCGAGCCATAACTAACCTCATAAGTGAATGTGGGTCTTGAAAAGTGAGTCTTCTATTAATTCTAGGCGATATCGGCAAACAGCGCTTTGATCGGTGCGGGCATACCCAATGATAGTGGATTTTTTGGGTTATACCAGACTTGATTGGGCGACTCGGCAACCTGAAGTGCAGATATGTTATTGCTGGCAACTGTTGTCTGAACCGGTTGATAGTCGAGATGGAAATGACTAAAGGTATGGCGCTTGACCTCAAGTATCTCCTCTGCCTCTGGTGTCACGCCCAATCTGAAATACAGCTCGGCAATTTCAGCCTCTGTTTCACACTGAGGAAAAATCCACAGACCACCCCAGAGTCCCGTCGGTGGGTTTTGCTCCAGCAGCAACTCACCACGCTCATTGCGCAGCATTAGAAAATACGCGGTCTTAACCGGCAGCTTTTTCTTTGCCTTCTTGCCGGGGTAATCCTTGGGGTTGCCTTGCTTATAGGCTGTGCAGTGTGCCATTAGTGGGCACTCACTGCAGCTTGGCGAAGATCGGGTGCAGAGTGTCGCGCCGAGATCCATCATCGCCTGAGTGTAGTCAGCAATGCGCTCAAATGGTGTAAATGTCTCGGCGATCAACCAGAGCTTTTCAACCACTTCGCGCTTTCCTGGCCAACCCTCGGTGGCGCTAAAGCGTGCCAATACTCGCTTAACATTGCCGTCGAGAATGCTGGCTTGATTGTTGAAGGCTATAGAGCTGATGGCGCCGGCGGTGGAGCGACCAATTCCCGGTAGCTCGATAAGCTGGGTGACATTATCCGGAAACTGTCCGTCGAGTTCAGTGACAACCTGCTGTGCGGTTTTATGCAGATTTCGCGCCCGGGCGTAATAGCCCAAGCCTGTCCAGTGGTGCAGCACTTCATCCAATGGCGCAGCGGCCAAGTCTTGCACTGTTGGAAAGCTCTGCATAAAGCGCTCAAAATAGGGGATAACCGTGGCCACCTGAGTCTGCTGCAACATGATCTCCGAGACCCACACCGGATAGGCGCCAGTGTCCTGCTGCCAGGGCAGGTTGGTGCGACCGTATTGGTCAAACCAGTCGAGTACGGCTTTCTGGAATTGCGCTGGGCGCATATTTTGGCGGCTCTCTATTTATAGCGTTTTTTATTTACAGTGCTTTTTATTTAGAAAGCTTTCTATTTGCAACGCTTTCTATTTACAGCACTCTATTGTCGATTCTTGTCGAAGATACCTTTGAGCAAGCTTTTTAGTGGATCGCTCTGGGGTTGTTCCTCGCCATCAGTGGTTACTGGGGTTTTAAATAATTGCTCACCAATCTGCTCGTAGACACTGCCTTTAAGCAGGTCTCTAATCAAATTGTCATCTGGCTTGCAGCTGGTTTTGCCGTCCTGATCAAAACTGCCGCTACAGATAAAGGGTAGGCTGCGGTTTTGCAGGCGTTTATTAACCGAACAGCCTGAAGCGCTAGTTTTACTGCCACTAACTCTGGTGTCGGCAATAATCTTAAAGCGCTGTTGCGCTAGCTCTACTGTGCCACGGGATTTAATCGAAAGATTGCCGGTGGCGCTGTTCATATCTTTAAACAACAGTTTGCCATCACTGAGCTGGAAGGAGCCGGTGAGGGTTTTAAATTGGGTGCCTTGGGGCCAGTTGCTATTGCTGCCGCTGCCGCCAAACAACGCTGCGGCATTACAGAACATCTCTTCGACATTCATCGCGGCATAGCGTGGATCTACTACAGTAATGTCACCGCGGCCGCGCAGTGTCGAGGTAATCTCATCGACATTGTTGCCAGCGCCTTCAATGGAGGCTTCAAGACTCAGCAAACCCGTGATATCTCTGCTGTCAGCAATACTCGGCAGTGCTGCCTCAAGATCTATATTGGTGAGGGAGGTTTGCAGGCTAAAGTTTGGCGCGGTTGAGCGCATATCCAGACGTCCAGTGGCATTCACCTGACCGCCAAAGATATCGCTGTTAAATGAGCTGAGGCGCAGCACCTTCTGATTGCCAAATAGATTGATATAGATATTGTCGGCATCGAAGTCTGGGAGCTTTAGTTTGCCCAACGACAGTTCCATCTGACTGCGTCCCAGCCACAGGGCAAAGGGCACCGCGAGAGGGGCAAATAGAGCACCGTTTTGGTCGCTATTACTGCTGTCGGCGGCCAGATAGTTGCTAACATCAAACTGATCGCCGGTGACGCGCATAAATAGATTGTTGATGCTGTGATCAACTTTGCTGGCGATGCTCAGAACTTGGCTGTCTAGTTCGAGCTGTGTATTAAAGGTAGAAAGGCCATTCATATCGGTGTTGAAACTACTGTTCCAGCTCACTGCGCTGAGGGCGTCTTCGGATGCCATGGCAGACAGTTTGACCGCGGGAAAGCTTCTGCTGATGCTGGTGACCAACTTTTGAAGATTAAAGCTATTGCTGCGCAGGCTACCCTGAGCGGTGGCAAAGTTGCTCTCGGCATTGAATTGTCCGCTGACCTGCATATTGCCAATCGAGGTTTCAAGATCGCTGACAGTGATTTTTTCTATGGCGGCGGTATTAGTATTCACCTGCAAGGCGACAACAGCCTCCAGATCCAGTGCAAGTCCAGAGAATATCTCTGCCGATGCGCTGATGGGAAAGGAGTCTCCTGCCAGAGAGATGTTATTAACTCTGGCATTGACTCGCTTCAGTTGAATGGGGAATGTGTCGGGGGCCAGCTCGGCGAGCATAATCGTCCCGTCGCTAATGGCAATTGAACCCACCGGCAGCTGCTTGCCCGACAGATCAATATTAAACAGCTCGCTCCAGCGCACCGACAGTGACAACTCGCCAATCTTGCCCGAGGCAACAGAGCTGTGAGCGAACTCAACTTGCTCCACCACGACACCGATTTGAGGTAAAAACTGCCAGCTTAAATTGCCATCCAGAGTCAGCTCAAGACCCTGGCTGGCGGCGGCAGATTTTATCTCCGGTTTAAAGTCATTGGGGTCGACAGCCAAAACCAGATAAGCCACGGCTATAGCAATAAGCGCCAGTAGCGATAAGGCTGATCTCAGAATCCATTTGATAATCTTTCCCACAATAACCTCTAGTATCAACTGATGCGATTAAAAGCGGTATCTTAACTCAATGGTCAGATTGCGTCTCGGCTCAGGGGCAATATCGCGCAAAAAGGATGTGGTATTGCGGCTACTTTGGTTGGTCAGATATCGACCTTCGAAAAACACCAACCAGCACTCCTGTTGGTAGGCATCCTTGTTTAATTAATTCTTTCCGGTATGGGTCGCGCCAACTGATATTTGGCGTTCGCTGCAGCCGTCAATATGACGTTACGCCGATACCACCGCAGAGCCCACGCCCAAAGCCATGCACAAGCTGACCGCGACCAACCACTTAATATTTTTAAGACCAAACCCATGGGTCGAATTGCATCAGCTAATTGTTTCGAAAATACCTTTAAATTGCGGTTATAATGCAGCCCTAAAATAGCTGCTTGAAATTAGCTCGCTGCAAAATACACCGCTGCTGGAGAACATTATGGCTGATCGCATCGCGACAGTGACACGCAATACACTGGAATCACAGATCACCGTAACCGTGAACCTGGATGGAACCGGTATCGCAAACTTTAATACACCAGTGCCATTCCTGAACCACATGCTCGATCAGATCGCGCGCCACGGTTTAGTCGATCTGGATATTCAAGCGGTGGGTGACACCCACATCGACGATCACCACACGGTTGAAGATATCGGTATCACTTTGGGTATGGCCGTTGCTGAAGCCATTGGCGACAAGAAAGGTCTGACCCGTTATGGCCACGCCTATGTGCCACTGGACGAAGCCATGTCGCGTGTTGTTATGGACTTTTCCGGACGCCCAGGCCTGATTATGAAAGCCGATTTTGTCCGCAGTCACGTCGGCACCTTTGACGTCGACCTGACCCGTGAATTTTTCCAGGGCTTTGTTAATCACGCATTGGTTTCAATGCACATTGACAACCTGCGCGGCGCCAATGCCCACCACCAGGTCGAGACCATATTTAAAGCCTTTGGTCGCGCCCTTAGAGTCGCCGCCTCCGCTGATCCACGCATGGCCGGCGTTATGCCATCTACAAAGGGTACTCTTTGATTCAGCTCTGAGCTCCTAAAGAGTACCTGTTCTAATCTGCCCTTTGATTTGTTTGCCACATACGAAGTGATTCTATGAGTGATTTTCGCAGCCATATAGCCGTCATCGACTACGGAATGGGCAACCTCCATTCTGTCGCCAAAGCCCTTGAGCACGTCTGCCCAGGCGCCAAAGTCTCGATTACCGCCGACCCCAATGTGGTCGAAGATGCCGATCGCGTAGTCTTTCCAGGTGTCGGCGCCATCCGCGACTGTATGGGCGAGATCAACCGACTCAATGTCGGCGACGTCGTCAACCAAGCGATGAAAACCAAGCCGGTTTTGGCTATCTGCGTCGGCATGCAAGCCCTGATGCAACGCAGCGAAGAAAATGGCGGCGTAGACTGCCTCGGCCTCTTGCCAGGCGAAGTGAAATTTTTTGGCGACAACCTAGTCGACGACCAGGGCGCCAGACTCAAAGTGCCCCATATGGGCTGGAACAATGTCCAACAGAGCATTGATCATCCCTTGTGGCAGGGCATTGAACAGAACAGTCGCTTCTACTTTGTTCACAGCTATTATGTGGCACCCAGCGACCCAAACTATATTGCTGGACGTTGCAGCTATGGACCGAATTTCGCCGCAGCCCTGAGCCATAAAAACCTCTTTGCCGTACAATTCCACCCAGAAAAAAGTGCTGACGCCGGTCTGCAATTGCTGCGCAATTTCTGCAACTGGATGGGTTGAGTCATGGCAGATCAGCAGCCCTCAGAGCAGCAAACCGAAGAGCAAGAATTAATTGCCCGCCTAAACAGCGAAACCGCAAAAATAGCCTGGCACGACCTGCAAACCCACTATGCTGCTGGCAATGTCTTGGGCATAGCGGCCAAAGCCGACCTAATTAAAGTCGCCATAGAATTCAACCGCGACAACGCCACGCAAATCCAGCAGTGGCTAGCCGACAGCAGCCTCTTTGAAATCAGCGACCAACAGGCAACCGAGTGGTATGAAAATAACCAACAGCTTTGGGCACTGGTTATTCCGCCCTTTGTGCTGGTTCAGCAAGTGGCTAAATAAATGCTCAGTAAAGATCCAGCAATTGTCCTAAACTGACCTGAAAATCAGGCGAATACTCCAGGGGTTAATCATGAATCTAACAAACAAAGTTGCAGTAGTTACAGGCGCAGGATCAGGTTTAGGTCGCGCAGCGGCACAGGCGCTAGTCGACGGCGGCGCTAAAGTCGTGGTCATCGACATGAACGCCGACGCTGGCAACACCGCCGTCGCAGAACTGGGTGAGGGCCGTGCGCGCTTTATTCAGTTAGATGTCTCCAGTGGCCCAGATGTAGAAGCCGCCTTCGAAACCATTCTTGCAGACCTCGGTCGCGTCGACATCTGCGTCAACTGTGCTGGTATTGGCATAGCTGAAAAAACCATTAACCGCGATGGCGATCCCCACAACTTAGATCGCTACCGCAAAGTCATCGAAGTAAACCTTATCGGCACCTTCAATATCTCACGTTGCGCCGCCGCCGCCATGGCCCGCAACGAACCAGATGAAAAAACCGAAAAAGGCATCATCATCAACACCGCCTCCATCGCCGCCTTTGACGGCCAGATGGGACAGGTAGCCTACTCAGCCACCAAAGGCGGCATCGTTGGCATGACCCTGCCCATGGCCCGCGATCTAGCCAGTCAGGGTATCCGCGTCAACACCATCGCCCCCGGCGTCATGGCAACCCCGCTAATGATGAGCATGCCCCAACCAGTTCAAGACGGCATTATTTCCAACATTCCCTTTCCCAAACGCCTTGGAGAGCCGGCCGAGTTTGGTCAGCTAGTGGTGCATATGGTTGAGAACAGCTACCTGAACGGCGAAACTATTCGTCTCGACGGCGGCGTGCGCATGCAGCCGCGCTAACCCAGAGTTGGAGCCAAACCCCAATGACCTCACTGGATCAACTGCTCTACGTATTCTCCCTAATCGGCACCGTCGTTTTCGCGGTGTCAGGGGCATTGTTCGCTGCTGAAAAGCGCATGGATATTCTTGGCTTTATTCTAGTTGGCACAGTTACCGGCGTCGGTGGCGGCACCTTGCGAGATTTATTGTTGGGCATCTCCCCAGTAAGTTGGGTGCACAACCCAATGGCAGTCTATATCTGTATTGGCGCCTCCGCGTTAACCTACTTTACCGTTGATCTGTATCGTAAGCGCGACGCTTGGATTTTATGGACTGATGCAATTGGGCTGGCGGTGTTTGCTGTTATGGGTGCACAGGCGGCAATGGCACACGACGTGCCACCTATGATTGCCGTGGTCATGGGCGTGATGACAGCGACCTTTGGTGGGCTTATGCGCGATGTGCTCTGTGCAGAGGTACTGACACTAATGCGGCCAGAGATTTATATCAGCTGTGCCCTGATGGGTGCGGCTGGATATGTGGCCCTGCATCAGCTGGGTGTTGGCGACAGTATTGCTGCAAGTATTGCCTTTTTAATGGCGTTCGGCCTCAGGGCGGCGGCGATTTGGTTTAAGTTAACACTGCCGAGGTTTGGCACTTAGTAAAAGATTTGGCACTTAGTAAAAGGTTTGGCACTTAGTAAATAGATTATTGGGCTAGCCCTGTCTCGACAGCTGGAGCTAGACCGACAAAGGATTGACGTATAGGGGGGAGTTGTTCCTCCAACAAAAAGGAGAAGGCGGTTACCTATGAGTTCTATCACTATTTCAAATAATTTTGATGGCGGCAATATCGACGTCATTGATGCCAGCGACCGATTAAATATCCAGTTAAATATCAAACCTGACAATGCCTCTGATTTTTTCCAATGGTTTTACTTTCGCCTCGAAGGCCAAGCTGGCCAGCGCTGTCGGATTAACATTGTTAACGCCGGTCAGGCTGCTTTTCTAGGCGGATGGGAAGACTACAGAGTCTGCACCTCCTGGAACCGCAAAGACTGGTTCCGCACCGACACCAGCTACCAAAACGGGACCCTCAGTTTTGAGATAACACTGCAGAACAACGCAGTGTATTTTTCCTACTTCACCCCTTACAGCCATGAGCAACATTTAGACTTATTGGGTTGGGCCCAGACCGACCCCCGTGTCGTCGCCACCACTCTAGGTCAAACCCTGGATGGCAACGCCATGAGCCTGTTGCAGATTGGTACCAGCCAACAGCCGCAGCACAAAGTGTGGGTTATTGCCCGACAGCATCCGGGTGAAACCATGGCCGAATGGTTTGTTGAAGGCTTTTTGAAAGCGCTGCTTAATACGGATAATCCGCAATCTCAGAAGTTACTGCAAACCACTACCTTTTATGTAGTACCCAACATGAATCCCGACGGCTCTATCAGAGGTAATCTTCGCACCAATGCCGCCGGCGCCAACATGAATCCCGACGGCTCTATCAGAGGTAATCTTCGCACCAATGCCGCCGGCGCCAACCTGAATCGCGAATGGCAAACCCCCTCCATGGAAACCAGCCCTGAAGTATTTTTGGTGCGCGAAAAAATGTTGCAGGAAGGCGGAGATCTATTTCTTGATGTTCATGGCGATGAAGCACTGCCCTATAACTTTGTCGCTGGCTGCGAGGGTAACCCTGGCTACAACGATTATCACGCCAACCTTGAAAGCATTTTCAAAAACGCCTACATACAAGCCTCTCCTGATTTTCAGGATACGGTTGGCTATGCCAAGTCTGAGAAGGGCACAGCCAATATGACCATAGCGGCCAATTGGATGGGCGAGCAATTTAAAACCCTGTCATTCACCATTGAAATGCCCTTTAAGGACAATGCGGATCTGCCTAATGAAGATACAGGCTGGTCGGCTAGGCGCAGTGCCCAGCTGGGGCGTGATGTGCTGTTTCCTATTGCTGCAACTTTGGCTGAGATTGGCTCATAGAGAGCAGCGTGAAAAGAGGCTAGGGATCATCTCTAGCCTCTCGGCCAGCCTGCCATCCCGATAGAGCCGCCCCATCCTGCCAAAGCCCCATCATTGCCGCCCCACCATTGCCGCCCCACTAAGCCCCAATAGCCTACCTCTCCCCAAGCCACTCCATAACCTCAGCCCGATCCCCTCGAAACAGCACCCGCTCCTGCTTCTTACTCAGCTGATAACTATACATAGGATCATAATAATCCACCGTCAGGGCATTTAACCATTGCCTATGGCTGGCAAAGTCATCCGAATGCTGCACAGCAATAGCAGCCTCCATCAGCGCTAAAATCTCCTGAGTGCGCTTGCCCCCAAGACGTTTCTTTACACGCAATAAACTGTCGATTAAATACTGGGCAAATTCCTCTTCACCGCGGTCGCCATGATAGGCGAGGGTGTTGTGATAGCGCTCAATCACATACTCCTGCCAGAGTCTGTCGATGCGCTCTTCCAGCGGCAGTTCAATCACCACTATGGGGCTCTGTGCCATCAGATCCGCAAGGCAGGGGGGCAGGTGGCGGGCGCCAATATTGCGGCTCTCGTCTTCTAGGATGACGGTTTTGCCTAGGTGATTTTGCTCGATTTTAAGCAGGTCTAGGGCGATTCTATTTTCAACATCGATCTGAGCTGGTTGGCCATTGAGTGGGCGGCCAAAGCTGGAGCCTTTGTGGTTGGCTGCGCCCTCTAGATCAATGCCCGTTTCTAGCTGCAGCATGATGTCGGTTTTGCCGGTGCCGGTCATGCCGGAGAGGATGATAAATTTCTCTGGGTTGCGGTCTTTATGTAATGGATGGTCTTCCAAGCAGTAGTCATTGAGATACTTAAACAAAAACCCACGCAGGGATTTATAGCCGCCTGTGACTTTGGGACATTGGGTGCCGGCCTCCGCCAGCCATTCCTGACTCAGCTGTGAACGCAGTCCGCCCCGGGCGCAATATAAAACGGCATTGGGGTTGGCGGCCATAAAGCTCTGCCAAGCGTCGATGCGCCGGGCTTTGACGTCGCCCTGAACGAGCTGATGGCCCAGTTCAATGGCCGCTTGTTGGCCCTGCTCTTTATAGCAGATGCCCACCTGATGACGTTCGTCGTCGCTCATCAGCGGCAGATTGATTGCGTTGGGTAAAGAGCCTGTAGCAAATTCTATGGGGGCGCGCACATCGATCATCGGCGTGTCGTCGAGTAGCAGTTGGCGATAGTCATTGACCAGAGGCAGCGCACCCAGGGGTGAACTTGTCACGAGAGCACCTTGATGCTGGCTGCACCTGTGGATCTATCGGTGACCTCTGCAAGGGTGCCAATCGGCAGGTGATAACAGCCTGCGTTTTTTAATAGTCCACTCACGGCATCGGCGCTATCTGGCGCAACCGCCACCAATAAGCCGCCACTGGTCTGTGGATCACAAAGCAGGGTTTGGCTCCGCTCGTCGGTGCCGCTGATATGCTCACTAATACTCTGCCAGTTGCGGGTGCTGCCGCCGGGGACGCAGCCCTGCTCAAGGTAATCAATTACTGCGTCATCCAGCAGTGGAACAGCCTGCAGATCTATAGTGGCTGAGAGTTCACTGCCCTGACAGACTTCTAAAAGATGGCCCAATAAACCAAAGCCGGTGACATCGGTCATGGCGCTGACGCCGTCGATTTTCGCCAACTCAGCGCCAATGGTGTTTAGCTTCATCATACTTTCCACTGCTAAGCGCGCATGTTCCGGCTGCAACTTAGACTGCTTTTCAGCGGTGGTGAGAATGCCGACACCTATGGGTTTGGTGAGGAATAAAATATCCCCTGCCTGGGCTGTGCTGTTCTGTTTCAGTTGGGCCAGGTCGACACGACCGGTGACCGCCAGACCAAAGATCGGTTCTGGGGAATCAATAGAATGGCCACCCGCTAGATGAATACCGGCTTCGCCACAGGCATGGCGGCCGCCATCGATAACTTTTTGCGCGACCTCTGCCGGCAGCACATTGATCGGCCAGCCGAGAATCGCAATCGCCATCATTGGCGTGCCACCCATGGCATAGATATCACTGATCGCATTGGTCGCTGCGACACGACCAAACTCAAAGGCGTCATCGACAATCGGCATAAAGAAGTCGGTTGTGCTAATGGCACCGGTGCCGTCCCCAAGGTCGTAGACCGCAGCATCGTCTTTGGTGTTGTTGCCCACCAGCAGGCGCGGATCATCAGGAGCGACAAAGTCGGTTTTGAGGATGCTCTCGAGAACGCCGGGGGCGATTTTGCAACCGCAGCCGGCGCCATGGCTGTATTGGGTAAGGCGGATTTTTTCGTTGGGCATGGGGTTCTTTTATAGGCGATAGATTTAGTGCTTTAGGGTACTTGGTTTGGGGATGCTTTGCATGAGTATGTTGAGGTGTTCAGGTGGCGGGGGTTCTTTAGGCTATCTATAAGTGATCTTCTACAGGCGGCCATCTACAGGCGACCATCTATAAAGGGCTATGACATCAAATCTGCGGTTGTCACGCAAAGGACTGAGATATGACTGCTAGCAATCAAATACAGCTGTCCAATCAGCCGACGGCAAGGTGCAATTGGAGGTTTCTTTGGAGCAGGGTACCGCTTGGCTTACTCAGGCGGCAGGTGCGTCGTAATCGCAAGCACTACAACCTCGATGGAATTATATCTGTTGGTTATCGGGTTAACTCCATGCGGGCAACGCAGTTTCGTATTTGTGCCACTGAGATCTTAAAGCAGTACTTAGTCGAGGGTTATACCCTCAATCAGGCTCGGTTGCATGAGCGCGGCATCGAGTTTGAACAGGCTCTTGATCTACTTTCGAAAACCCTAGCCAATCAGCATCTGCTTGGAAAGGCCGTAGAGCGGCTAATTAATGACAACACACTAGTGGCTTTGGCGTTGCTAGTCGCAGAGAGCAAGCCTGAGTAAAAAGAAATGATGACTCGTTTAACTCAGCAATTTATTTTATTTAAGGAATAGAAGGCTCGCAGAACCGAACTTTCTAGAGAGACTTTGAGTTTATTGACGATTTTGTATTGCTGGGTGAGTTGAGGGTCAGTATTAGTCCATCAAGCATATTGGGTGTGGTATTGCTTTTTATTGGTGGAAGCTGATGAGTAAAAAGACTCTAGTATCGATTTGATTTCAAGAGTCTTTCTACACTCCAGCATATTCCGCTGCATTTAATCTAAGGCGTTAGCTCTTCTTTTTTCCTCGCTGAGCCAATGTGCTCGCTCCCACTGATTTTGAATCGGCACTGGTACGACCATCACGTAGAACCTTTGAGGCTGCCGTAGCCGCTGCAGAGGAGGTCTCTTTCTCTGGTGATGATGCTTGAGCGAGAGCACTAGCTGAGGCGGTTTTTGAGGCTTTGCCTGTGCTGCTCGACTTTAGATTTGCCGAGGCTTTTGATGCGATATCTTCGCTGGTAACTTTTTTGTTCATATTGAATTGACTCCTGTCGTTAGGTTTTCTATTTCTAAAATATTGACGCGATAGATACTGGTAGCCAAGTGATCCTTCACCTTGGCTACCTCTATTACCTAGTTATTATAGGTCAAAGCGAATATCTAAGGTTACGGCATCGAAATCATCTGCAGAGCCGTAGCCTAGGCCCAGCGAAATATCAGGAGTTGTGAAGTATCTTGCACCTAAGGAATAGCCAGTTTCACTGCCATCTTCGATATCTGCGTAATCAATAAAAGCAGATAATTCCAATACATCTGAGGGCAGGGCTCTAACGCCTGCGGCAATTATGTAGCCATTACCATCTTCTGATTCGTCAGCAAAGTCAACTTCAACATCGGAATAGGAAAGTGTGCTGACAAAATCAACGGTTGAGTTAATTGGGGTGTGGAATCCAATACCGAGGTTAAAGCCAGTCGCTTCGATGTCATCTGTTACGAAGCCATCGGTAAACTGATCGTCTGACTCAATGGAGAGGTATGAAGCTGTGAGGAAAAGTGACTCATTGAGTGCTTTGCTGCCATAGATACCAAATCCGCTGAAATCGATATCAGCGATATCGCCGGTTTCATAGCCAATGCCAGCAAAGGTGTAAGACAGAGCGGCTTCTTCAGCAGTTACTGAGAAAGACGCGATGGAAGAGATTGCACCGATGATTAATGCTTTTTTAAACATGAACTATTTCCTTATAAAAATTATGGCAAGACTCGTGTTTTGCCAACCATCAATACAGACAAGGATTTTTCGTGTTGCTGAGTATTTTTGGCGGATGCAATAGTTTTCATAGTTTTCATAGTTTTCATAGTTGAGACCCGTTGGCTGGGCTCAGGGTGGCTACTAATTTGTCATTCCGACCGCAGTGGAGGGATCTCTCTGGTGTACCGCGTTCTAAGACTTGCGCTGCAATTTTGCAGGGAGATCCCTCGTCGCTACGCTCTGTCGGGATGACAGATTTGGGTGGGCTCTGTCGGGATGACCGGCTTGGGTGGGCTCTGTCGGATCGGATGACAGATTTTGTAGTCAATTTAATTAGGGCCGTGTCGCTTATTTGTTGATCAATGTGGTACCGATTTTGTCTTTAAAGCTTCGATACCAGAAGCTATTTTATTCAAGCTTCCCGCTTGCAGTATTCCCTTGGGGTCAGGCCTGTCCAATGCTTAAACGCCCGCGTAAACGAACGCGACTCAGTAAACCCAACAATCTCAGCAACCCGCTCAACCGAGAGCCGTTCACTGACCAACTTCTGAATCGCCACTTCTCGGCGCAAATTATCCTTAATCTTCTGATAGCTCGTGGCGCTCTCTTTTAACCGACGGTGCAATGTCTGGGAACTGATGCCCAGCTCTGCAGCCATCTGATGTATGGGCACAAAGATCAGCCTATCCGGGTGACGCTGGGTAATGATGCGCTCGATCTGAGCCTCTAAAGTGCTATCGGAGCCAGGAATAGTCATTACATCCGCCGGGGCATTTTCCACAAACTGTGCCAGTTCCTGAGCGGATCGCAGCAGCGGTTTATCCAGATACTGTGCATCAAAAATCAAGCGGTTGGCACTGCTATTAAATTGCAGATCGGCGGGAAACATAATCTGCAGTTCATCGCGATGCTGCGGCGCGCCGAAGGTAAAGTGGGTTTCTTGCAGGCGGATCGGTTGGCCTATATACCAGCTCGGAAAGCGGTGCCAGATCACCAGCCAAAACTCGGCCATAAAATGCTCTGGATCCAGTTCCGGTTTGGCCATCTTGAAGCTGAGCACGGCATTGCCTCGAGAGCGACTCAGGCGCATGGGAATATCATCGCTCACCAGATTGTAAAAATTCACTGCTTTTTCTAGTAATTCCCCCAAGGTACTGCAGTGACTGACCAGCTCGGCCATGGTGGCAAACAGTCCCACCTTGCAGTTGTTCTGGGTGAAGCCCATAAACTCGTCGTTGAGGGTTTCCTGCACGGTTTTAAACAGCCGCGCTACCTGATCTGTGTGTACTCGCTGGCTGTGGTTTTCCATCACTGCGGGGTTAATACCGGCGCGCTCGAGGGCCTGCTGTTGGGGGAGCCGGTTTTCTCTCAGTCCATGCATGCAAGAGAGAACATGGTGGTTGCAGATCGTGGCCATTGAGCGGTCTCGGATGAGGTGTTATTTGTGAGTTTAGATCGCTTTTATACCATTTAAAGCTAGCTAAACCCTAATAAAATGGCAATAAATGTGCTTTTTGCTGTTGGATTTAGTCCTTCTATTGATTGGCTCAGTCCGGCATAGTGCGACTCAGTAGATGCCAGTCTGTGATTGGCACAAAAACAATTTCGAGAAGATTATGGCCGACGATAAAAAACCGACTCTCAGTGACTGGGAACAGCTTGCGGCAAAAGAGCTGCGCGGACGCTCAACCGATGACCTAGTTTGGCAGACCCCTGAGGGCATTGATGTCAAACCACTGTACACCGCTGAAGATACCGCGGGTCTCGATCATATGGATAACCTGCCGGGCTTTGCGCCCTATAAGCGAGGGCCCAAGGCGACTATGTATGCCGGTCGTCCCTGGACAGTTCGTCAATATGCCGGTTTCTCCACGGCTGAAAAATCCAATGCTTTTTATCGCCGCAACCTGGCTGCGGGCCAGCAGGGTTTATCGGTAGCCTTCGATCTGGCGACCCACCGTGGCTATGACTCTGACCATCCTCGTGTAGAGGGTGATGTGGGCAAGGCGGGTGTGGCGATCGATTCGGTTGAAGATATGAAAATCCTCTTCGATAGCATCCCGCTGGATAAGGTGTCTGTGTCCATGACCATGAATGGCGCGGTACTGCCGATTATGGCCAGCTATATAGTGGCCGCAGAAGAGCAGGGCGTGGCCCCGGAGCAGCTTGCTGGAACCTTGCAGAACGATATTCTCAAAGAATTTATGGTACGCAATACCTATATCTACCCCCCTGAGCCATCCATGCGCATAGTCGCGGATATTATTGGTTACACCGCCACTAAGATGCCTAAGTTTAATTCCATTTCCATCAGTGGCTACCATATGCAGGAAGCCGGGGCGACCAATGTTCAGGAGTTGGCATTCACTATTGCCGATGGCATTGAGTATGTGCGCACCGCCATTGATAGCGGCTTGGATGTGGATGCCTTTGCCCCGCGCCTGTCGTTCTTTTTTGCCATTGGCATGAACTTCTTTATGGAGATCGCCAAGCTGCGCGCAGCACGTATTTTGTGGGCCACTTTAATCGAAGAGAAGTTTGCGCCTAAGGATTCCCGTTCGCTATTGCTACGTACCCACTGCCAAACCTCTGGCGTCAGTCTCACCAGTAAAGATCCTTACAACAATATTATGCGCACCACCATTGAGGCCATGTCTGCGGTATTGGGTGGTACTCAGTCTCTGCACACCAATGCCTTTGATGAAGCTCTGGGTTTGCCCACTGAGTTTGCTGCTCGTATCGCGCGCAACACTCAGCTGGTGATTCAGGAAGAGACCGGTGTGACCAATGTGGTCGATCCATTGGCCGGTTCCTACTATATAGAGAGCCTGACTAACGAACTGGTTGAAGCGGCCATGGTGCTGATCAACGAGGTGGAGGATCTTGGCGGCATGACCAAAGCGGTTGAGTCGGGGATGCCTAAGTTACGCATTGAAGAAGCTGCTGCCCTGCAGCAGGCGCGAGTTGATCGCGGCGATCAGGTGATTGTTGGTGTAAATAAATACCAGCTGGCTGAAGAGCCGGATGTGGATGTACTGGATATTGATAACAGTGCTGTGCGTGACTCACAGATTGCCCGTTTGGAAAAGGTGCGAGCTGAGCGTGACAGTGAAGCCTGCCAGCAGGCATTGGCTGCATTGACTGAGGCGGCGAAAAGCGGTGAGGGCAATTTGCTCGAGCTGGCTGTGGATGCTGCGCGAGTGCGAGCTACTGTGGGTGAGATTAGCGATGCCTTAGAAGAAGAATGGGGTCGTCACCGCGCGCAAACCCGATCCATTAGTGGTGTCTATGGTTCTGCCTATGAAGGGGATGAAGGCTTTATGAATATTATGAAAAAAGTGGCTGAGTTTGCCGAAAACCATGGTCGCCGTCCGCGCATGTTAGTGGTGAAGATGGGGCAGGATGGACATGATCGTGGCGCTAAGGTGATTGCCACGGCCTTTGCTGACCTGGGCTTTGATGTGGATGTGGGGCCTATGTTCCAGACACCGGAGGAGGCTGCGCGACAGGCGATTGAGAATGATGTGCATATTGTCGGGGTGTCTTCACAGGCTGCGGGTCACAAGACCTTGGTGCCGAAGATGATTGAGTCTTTAAAAGCCCAGGGCGCGGGTGAGATTTTGGTGATCTGTGGGGGTGTGATTCCGCCTAAGGATTATGACCAATTAACCGCGGCTGGTGTGGCGGCGATCTTTGGGCCGGGGACGAATATTCCTGAGGCGGCGGAGAAGGTTTTGGGGTTGATTAAGTAGGGGCTGTAATCCTAGAGGTGTTGGGGTTGGTTTAGAGTTTGTCATCCTGAGCGCAGTCGAAGGATCTCAGCCAGTTGGCAGGAGATCCCTCGGTTCGCTGCGCTCTCTCAGGATGACAGAGTAGTTAGCCAGAACAAAAATTATGTTCTCGAGACAACAAAGCCTCGTGAACAAATAAAATGAAAGGAAAAAACCATGCACGAAATTCTTGCAGAACTTGAAGCCAAACGCGATCGCGCCCGCCTCGGCGGTGGACAAAAACGCATCGACGCCCAGCACGCCAAAGGCAAGCTAACCGCCCGTGAGCGCATCGACCTACTGCTGGATAACGACAGCTTCGAAGAGTGGGATATGTTTGTCGAGCATCGCTGCACTGACTTCGATATGGATCAGCAACATGTTCCAGGGGATGGCGTAATCATCGGCTATGGCACTATTAATGGCCGCCTAGTCTTTGTCTTCAGCCAGGACTTCACGGTCTTCGGCGGCTCCCTCTCCGAAGCCCACGCAGAAAAAATCTGCAAGCTGATGGATCAGGCCATGAAAGTCGGCGCGCCAATAATCGGCCTAAACGATTCCGGTGGCGCACGTATTCAGGAGGGTGTTGCCTCTCTCGGTGGTTATGCCGATGTCTTCCAACGCAACGTTATGGCCAGCGGTGTCATCCCGCAAATCAGTATGGTGATGGGCCCCTGTGCCGGTGGTGCAGTGTATTCCCCAGCCATTACCGACTTTATTTTTATGGTTCAAGACAGCTCCTATATGTTTGTCACTGGACCAGATGTTGTCAAAACCGTAACCCACGAAACGGTTACCGCCGAAGAGCTGGGGGGCGCACTAACCCACTCCAGCAAATCCGGTGTCGCCGATCTGGCCTTTGCCAATGATGTGGAAGCCCTGACTAAACTGCGTCATTTCTTTAATTATCTGCCTGCCAACAACCGTGAAAAACCACCGGTATGGCCCACAGAAGATCCAGCTGATCGCCTTGAAATGTCACTGGATACGATTATCCCCAATGACCCTAACAAACCCTACGATATGAAAGAGGTGATTTTAAAAGTCGCCGATGAGGGTGAATTTTTTGAAACCCAAGTAAGCTATGCGAAAAATATTATCACCGGCTTTATTCGTATCGAAGGCTCCTCTGTAGGGGTAGTGGCCAACCAACCGATGGTGCTGGCCGGCTGTCTCGATATCGATGCCTCGAAAAAAGCCGCGCGCTTTATTCGCTTTTGCGATGCCTTCAATATTCCCGTTCTAACCTTTGTTGATGTGCCAGGCTTTATGCCCGGCACCAGCCAAGAGTACGGCGGAATTATTAAGCATGGCGCAAAATTACTCTACGCCTATGCCGAGTGCACAGTGCCCAAGGTCACAGTGATTACCCGCAAAGCCTATGGTGGCGCCTATGACGTGATGGCATCTAAGCATCTCCGTGGCGATGCCAACTTGGCGTGGCCCACTGCTGAAATTGCCGTGATGGGCCCTAAGGGCGCTGTAGAAATTATCTTCCGCAAAGATATTGGCGACCCAGAAAAGATCGCTGCTCGCACTGAAGAGTACCGCAAGAAATTTGCCAACCCGTTTATCGCTGGCAAGCGCGGTTATATCGATGACGTGATCATGCCCCACAGTACGCGCAAGCGTGTGGCCCGTTCGCTGGCTATGTTGAAGAACAAAAATATTGAAAACCCCTGGCGCAAGCACGGCAATATTCCGCTGTAGATTCAGGTCTAAGCTCTTTTTGAATGAAATTCTAGTTCGTTTTTTAATAGAAGATTAAAATTATGTTAAAGAAAATTTTAGTGGCCAACCGGGGCGAAATCGCCTGCCGTGTATTTGCCACAGCGAAAAAAATGGGTATAGCCACCGTTGCGGTTTACTCCGATGCCGACCGCGATGCACTGCATGTGCAGATGGCTGATGAGGCTGTCAATATAGGGCCAGCGGCTTCCTCTGAAAGCTATCTGGTGATCGAGAAAATCGTTCAGGCCTGTCTCGACACTGGCGCAGATGCCGTGCATCCGGGTTATGGTTTTCTCTCCGAGAACAGTAAATTTCACGACGCATTGGATGCTGCGGGTATCGTCTTTGTCGGCCCGGGCAAAAAAGCCATTGAGTCCATGGGCGATAAAATCACCTCAAAACTGATTGCTCAAGAAGCGGGGGTGAACTGCATTCCCGGTTACACAGACGTAGTTCGCGACGCCGAACATGCAGTGGAAATCAGTGCCGGCATTGGTTATCCGGTGATGCTTAAAGCCTCTGCCGGTGGCGGTGGTAAAGGCATGCGCGTGGCGATGAACGAAGATGAGTGCCGCGATGGTTTTGAACGTGCCACCAACGAAGCCCGTTCCAGCTTTGGCGATACGCGAATCTTTATTGAAAAGTATATTCAACAGCCGCGACATATTGAAATTCAGGTGATGGCCGATGGTCATGGCAATGTGATTTATCTGGGTGAGCGTGAATGTTCTATTCAGCGCCGTCATCAAAAGGTGATTGAAGAAGCCCCTTCGCCATTTTTGGATGAAGCGACACGCCAAAAAATGGGCGAGCAGAGTTGTGCCCTGGCAAGGGCTGTCGATTATCAGTCCGCCGGCACTGTAGAATTTATTGCCGACGCCGATATGAATTTTTACTTTCTGGAAATGAACACCCGATTGCAGGTTGAGCATCCGGTGACTGAATTGGTTACCGGCCAGGATTTAGTTGAGCTGATGATTCGTGTTGCCGCAGGGGAGAAACTCCCTCTGGCTCAGGAAGATGTCACCCTGACCGGTTGGGCCATGGAATCCAGAGTCTATGCCGAAGATCCGTTCCGCAACTTCATGCCCTCCACCGGACGGCTGGTGCGTTATGCCGAGCCTCAGGGTGAGGGTGTGCGTGTCGATAGTGGTGTCTATGAAGGCGGCGAAGTATCGATGTTCTACGATCCGATGATTGCCAAATTGATCACCTATGGTGACGACCGCAAGCAGGCCATTGATCGTATGGTTGAGGCGTTGGATAACTATTATATTCGCGGTGTAAATCATAATATCAGCTTCCTCAATGCCTTGATGGTACACCCACGATTTATCGAGGGGCGCCTGACCACTAACTTTATTGCCGATGAATTCCCAGATGGTTTTAATGCTGATTTGGTCGTGCAGGATGACCCTGCGATTGCCTTGGTTGTTGCGGCAGCGGCCCATCAGTTACATCAAGAGCGTGGTAGTTTGCTGTCTGGTCAGCTGGCGGGGCATGAGCATGCTGCCGAAAATAGCTGGGTAGTGATGGTCGCGGATCAGCAGACGTACGTTATTGTTGAACTTATGGACAGCGGTTACTGGGTTAGCTTGGGTGATCAGGATTATGAGATTGAAACTGACTGGAGTCTTGGTCAACCACTGTTTCAAGCGCGGGTAAATGGCAAAAGCGTTTCGGTGCAGATTGAGACTACAGCTGCGGGTTATAAATTGTTTTATCGCGGTGCCGAGATCAATGCTCGAGTGGTGTCGCCACGGGCTGCTGAGTTGAGCGCCCATATGCTCTATAAGCCACCGGCGGATATGTCGAAGTTCTTGCTTTCACCTATGCCTGGGCTGCTGGTTAAGTTGGCCGTTGTTGAGGGGCAAGAGGTGAAAGAGGGCGAAGAGCTGGCTGTGGTTGAAGCGATGAAAATGGAGAATAGCCTGCGTGCCATTCAAGATGGTATTGTTGGTAAGATATCGGCGGTAGAGGGCGACAGTTTGATGGTGGATGAAATTATTTTGGATTTTGAATAAAGCTTTTTTCTAAGGGCCGGAGAGGCTGTCACCGACCAATTTGTCATCCTGAGAGGGCATCGCGAACCGAAGGATCTCCTGCCGACTGGTTGGGATCCCTCCGCTGCGGTGGGGATGACAGGGTAGGGCGCGCTGGGATGACCTACTAACTTGTCATCCTGAGCGAAGTCGAAGGATCTCCTCGCCGAGGCACCCAAAACCCAACAGCAAAAACAGAGTCACAACAAGGAAAGAAAAGGCCCATAAATGTTAGCAGAGCAGATCAAAGCCGGTGACCGCCGCGCCCTAGCCAAGGGCATTACCCTAGTGGAATCCACCCGCGCCGATCATCGCCAGCAAGCCGCTGTTCTTCTCGAAACTCTAATGCCCACCACCGGGAAATCCATCCGCCTCGGCATCTCAGGTGTCCCCGGCGTCGGCAAATCCACCTTTATCGAAGCCTTCGGCAATCACCTGATTAAACTGGGCCACAAAGTCGCAGTACTCGCCGTCGACCCCACCTCAGCAGTCACTGGCGGTTCTATCCTCGGCGACAAAACGCGCATGGAAACCCTGGCTTTTGCCGAAAATGCTTTTGTCCGCCCCTCACCTGCAGGCAAAACTCTGGGTGGCGTCACACGCCGAACCCGAGAATCCCTGTTGCTCTGCGAAGCCGCCGGCTTTGATGTGATTCTGGTCGAAACCGTTGGGGTGGGCCAGTCCGAAACGGCGGTGGCGGATATGACCGATATGTTTCTACTGCTGTTATTACCCGCCGGCGGTGACGAACTGCAGGGCATCAAGCGCGGTATTATGGAATTGGCGGATCTGATTCTGGTGAATAAATCCGATGGCGATCAGGCCAATGCGGCCAAGCAAACCAAAGGCGATTATGCCGCCGCACTGCATTTTATGAAGTCGCGCTTTGCCCATTGGCAGCCTCAGGTGCTGGCTTGTTCATCGACGCAAAACAAAGGTATAGAAGAAGTCTGGGAGCAGGTTAACGCCTTCCGCAACGCGCTAGATGCCGATGGTGAGCTGCAACAGCAGCGCGCCCAGCAGGCGCGCTCATGGATGTGGGCTGAAACCGCCGAGGCCTTGGTCAGTGATCTGAAAAGTGATGCCAGGGTCAAAGCACTGGTTTCCGAATTGGAACAGGCAGTGCTCGATGGTCTGTTGCCGGCCACTGTTGCGGCCCAGCGTTTGATTGATACTTTTAAGCGCTAGTTTTACGTTTAACCCGCCTTTTACGACGAACAGCTAACCGATATTTTCTCTGCCCAATCCGGCGGCAGCCCAGCGTACTGCTGTGCCTCTGGATGTTCATCACAGGGGCTCTGCAACACTTTCAACAGCAGGTTCACCTCAGAGTAATCACCCGCCTGAGCCTTTTCGATTGCCGCTTGGGCCATATAATTACGCAGCATATACTTTGGATTCACCGCGCGCATATTATCCCTGCGCTGTGCATCACTCAGGTCTTGCTGACCCAGTCGTGCAAGATACTTTACCGCCCACTGATCAAAACCTTCTCGATCAATAAACTGATCTCTGACCGCTTGGTTAGTCTCAGTAAAATCACAGAGCGATCTAAACAATATGGTGTAATCCACATTGTTGATATGCATTAAATCCAGCAACTCATTGGATAACAGCTCGTCATCAGCCCGATATTTCTCCAATCCCAGCTTGCTCGCCATAATGGCGCGGAACTGGTTTAAAAATTCTGGCTCATATTCCTTGAGTACATCAATAAGCTCATCGCTGCTCAGTAAAGAGGTGAGAGACGTCGCCAGTGCATTGAGGTTCCACAGTCCTACAGAAGGCTGATTCTTAAAGGAGTAACGACCATTGGTATCCGAGTGATTACAGATAAATTCCGGATCATAGTTATCCAAAAAACCAAAGGGACCGAAATCCAAAGTGTCACCCAGTATCGACATATTGTCGGTATTCATCACACCATGATTAAAACCAACTGACTGCCACTGGGCGATCATTCTGGCGGTTTTAAAAACCGTATTTTTAAATAATTTTAAATAACGATCTTGGTCTTCTACCCACTGTGGGAAGTGTCGCTGCACAACATAGTCGGCGAGAGCGCGAACCGATTCCGGTTGGTTGCGATAATGGAAGTGTTCAAATGATCCAAAGCGAATATGACTGCGGGCAACACGACAGACTGTAGCGCCAGACTCCACTTCTTCGCGATAGACTGCTGTTTTACTGTCTACCAGACTCAGTGCTCTGGTCGTGGCAATACCCAATCCATGCATGGCTTCGGAGCAGAGATATTCACGAATGCTAGAGCGTAACACTGCACGGCCATCGGCAAAGCGGGAGTAGGGGGTGGGTCCTGCGCCTTTGAGTTGGATATCCCAAAGTTCACTGTCTAAGAGCTCACTATCCAAGAGCTCAGTACTACTTGTAACCGCATCGACCACCGGCAACTCACCCAATGTCATAGCCCGACCATCCCCAAGCTGACCCGCCCAGACACCAAATTGATGTCCCGAGTAAACCAGCGCAATCGGTTTGATATTGGCGGTCATAAAATTGCCGCTCATCACTTCGAGCATTTCTGGGCTGTCTAAATTGTCCGGATCTATACCCAGCTCTTCTGCCAGCAGCTTATTGCTGCTGACCACTACCGGATCGAGCAAGCGAGAGGCCATCACCGGACTAAAGTGCGAGTCTTCCTGTTCTTTAAAACGTTCAAAATAGGTATGTTCTAAGCGGTCGATAAATAAAGTCATTAGATTCCGGCGTTTTCTCTACTGATACGGGCGAGATTGTCTGCGTGAAGGCTGCTGATATAGAGCCAGTTATCGGTTTCCATCGCACCGGTATTGGTGTGATGTTCCCCGTCGGGGTCTTGCAGTGAGGTAATCACCGCGCCATCTTTATCCATGGCAAAAACATGGCTGTAAGACACTGCCTGGGGGCGCACGCTGGCGGGTAAGCGCTGGACAATTTTACGCAAAAATGGCGAGGCTGACATATCGTCTAACTGTTGACTGCGAGGTGATACTAGGCCGACCCAGAAACGTCCATCGCGACCCCGGACAATATTGTCTGGGAAACCCGGTAGATTGTCGATCAGCACTTCTGAAGTACCTGCCTTATCACCTTGCAGCCAGTATTTATGCAGTCGGTAGGAACCAGTTTCATTCACTAAAACAAAGCTGCTGTCTTCGGCGACAGCGACGCCATTAGAGAAGTTAAGTCCATCCATCAGCATTTTTGTCGATTGATCCGCTGGGTCATAGACCATTAAGCGACCATGGCCGCCATGCTCCATAGTGTCGAGCAGGCTGGCCGCGTAGGTGCCGCCATTTGATTGAGCGCCAAACTTGGTTGAGGCATCGCTGAAATAGATTTTGCCCTCGGCATCCACATCCACGTCATCGACATATTCCATGGGCAGGCCATTGTAGCTGTCGGTGAGCACGCTGATTTCACCCGCAGGGGACACACTGAGCAGACCTTTATACGCATCGGCAATGAGTAAATTATCCTCAGCATCAAAGGCTAACCCCAGTGGGCTACCCTGAGTATTGACCCATTTAGTCATGGTGCCCGTGGCTTCGTTGTAACGAATAATCCAGCCCTCGCGGGTGGCGATATAGATTTCGCCATTGAGCAACGCCAGCCCTTCAGGGCCGTGTGTGTCTTCGAGTTCCAATATTTCAATTTTATCGAGGCGAGTATTCTGCTCGAAATCGCCAACATAATATTGGTTTGCCGGTGCATTCCAGCTGACTGGATCAATGGGCACTGGCCACAATAGTAGGTAGGCAAAAAGGGCGATGATAATAAACAGGCTGGTTTTTAGCATAGTGGTTTGCTCCCGGCTCTTTTAATAAGGTGTAATGAAGAATTTATTAGTCAGCTCTGCTGCGCATGGTGCGCTAGTGCCTCGGCTTAATCAACCTCGAGCTGTCTGCGGTTTTCCCTTGGTCTGCTGTGGCCGGTCATGTAAAATGCGCGGCTTATTAGCCATTGATACAAGATTATTTCATGGAAGTTAATCCGCTCTATAATGCCCTCGATGACCTGCAGACACGCACCGACGTGTTGAGGGGGTATCTTTGACTACGATAACCGCAAAGATCGTCTCTCTGAAGTTGAACTAGAACTCGGCGAACCCGATGTCTGGAACGAACCTGAGCGCGCTCAAGAATTGGGCCGGGAACGCTCGGCTCTCGAAGCTGTAGTGAAAACCATTGAAGACCTGGACTCTGGTGTCGCTGATTCTCGCGAGCTATTGGCCATGGCGGTTGAAGAAGATGATGCCGATACGGTTGCCGATGTGGAAGTGGAAATCGCTGCCCTCGAAGCCCAGTTAGCCAAGTTAGAATTCCGCCGTATGTTCTCGGGTGAGATGGATCCGAATAATGCTTACCTGGATATTCAGTCTGGCTCTGGTGGCACTGAGGCGCAAGATTGGGCCGAGATGCTATTGCGCATGTATTTGCGCTGGGCCGATGATAAAGGCTTTAAAGCAGAATTAGTCGAATGCTCCGCCGGTGATGTGGCGGGTATTAAAGGCGCTACTGTGCAGATCTCTGGTGAATATGCCTATGGCTGGTTGCGCACCGAGATTGGTGTGCATCGCTTGGTACGCAAGTCGCCCTTTGATTCAGGCAATCGTCGCCACACCTCTTTTTCTGCTGTTTATGTCTCTCCTGAGATTGATGACAATATTGAGATCGATATTAATCCGTCGGATGTTCGCACCGATACCTACCGCGCCTCGGGTGCCGGTGGTCAGCATATTAACAAGACTGATTCCGCGGTGCGTTTGACCCACGGGCCCAGTGGTATAGTGGTGCAGTCTCAGAGTCAGCGGTCGCAGCATCAGAACCGTGACAAGTGCTGGCAGATGTTGCGGGCTAAGCTCTATGAGCTTGAGGTGAGTATTCGCCAGAAAGCGGCTCAGGCCACAGAAGATACTAAGTCTGATATTGGTTGGGGCAGTCAGATTCGCTCCTACGTATTGGATGATGCGCGGATTAAAGATTTGCGTACTGGTGTTGAGACAAGGAATACCGGTGCCGTGTTGGATGGCAAGCTGGACCAGTTTATTGTGGCGTCGTTGAAGGCAGGGCTTTAGGTAAAGACTGTCACCGCCAACCTGTGATCCTGAGCGAAGCCGAAGGATCTCCTGCCGACTGGTTGAGGTCCCTCCACTGCGGTCGGGATGACAGAGTAGGGCGAGTCAAGATGACACCGCAGGTTGTTGCGAGACGACAAAGAGATACTGAAAACCAAAAAAATCAAATTAATAACCAAGAAACCCAATACGCTATGACCGACCAACTAGACGAAAACAAACTAATCGCCGAGCGCCGCGCCAAACTCACTGCACTGCGTGAGCAGGGTGGCAGCCCGTTCCCCAATGACTTCCGTCCCCAGCACAGCGCTGCAGAGTTGCAGGCTGGCTTTGGCGAAGAGACTAAAGCTGCTCTAGAGGAACTTGGTAAAGTGGTCAGCGTTGCGGGTCGTGTGATTCGCAACCGCGGTGCTTTTATCGTGGTCCAAGACAGCTCAGGCACCATCCAGCTCTATGTCACCAAAGAGGCGCGACCCTTTACCAAGTCACTGGATCTCGGCGATATAGTCGGTATCACTGGAGCCCTGCACCTGTCAGGCAAAGGCGATCTCTATGTCCAGATGGACAACTACCAGCTGCTGACCAAAGCCCTGCGTCCGCTGCCAGACAAATTCCACGGTCTCGCTGATCAAGAGATGCGCTACCGTCAGCGCTACGTCGATCTGATTGTTAATCCCGATGTGCGCAATACTTTCCGCATACGCTCTAAGGTAGTCGACTTTATTCGTCGCTATTTAAATTCTGCCGACTATCTAGAAGTTGAAACACCCATGCTCCAGGTTATTCCCGGCGGCGCCGTGGCACGACCTTTTGTTACCCATCACAATGCCCTGGATATCGATATGTATATGCGTATCGCTCCTGAGCTCTATTTAAAGCGTTTAGTGGTTGGCGGTTTTGAGCGGGTCTATGAGATTAACCGCAACTTCCGCAACGAGGGTCTGTCCACAAGGCACAATCCCGAGTTCACCATGCTCGAGTTCTACCAGGCCTATTCTGACTTCAATGATCTGATGGATCTCACCGAAGATATGCTGCGCAAGATGACTACCGAAGTACTGGGTTCAACCAAAGTGGTTAACACCACTAAGGATGCCGATGGCGAAGTGGTTAGCGAAATTCACTATGACTTTGCCGAGCCGTTTATTCGCCTGTCGGTGTTTGATTCGATTTTGCAATACAACCCTGATATCAGTGCCGAGCAGCTGGCCGATGAAGCCGGTGCGCGTAAAATCGCCACAGACTTACATATCCCGTTAAAAGATATCTGGGGTCTGGGCAAGGTGCAGATTGAGATCTTTGAAAAGACTGTTGAGCACCTTTTAGAGCAGCCCACCTTTATCACCATGTATCCTGCCGAAGTCTCTCCACTGGCGCGACGCAATGATCAAGATTCCCATGTCACCGACCGCTTTGAGTTCTTTGTTGGCGGCCGCGAAATCGCCAATGGCTTCTCGGAGCTGAATGATTCCGAAGATCAAGAAGCGCGCTTTAAGCAGCAGGTTGCCGAGAAAGATGCCGGTGATGATGAAGCTATGCACTTTGATGCGGACTATATTCGCGCATTGGAATACGGCATGCCACCTACTGCAGGTGAGGGCATTGGTATCGACCGTTTGGTGATGCTGCTGACTGATTCACCCTCTATTAGAGATGTGCTGTTGTTCCCGCATATGCGTCCTGAATAGTGTTTGATCAGCCGTTACTGACAATAGAGTAGCGGAAGATGAGTGTTTGCTGTTGCATAACAGTAAGCGCCCATCTACTATGATGGAAGGACAGGATGATTAAAAGCTTCAAGCACAAAGGGCTCGAGAAGTTCTTCACCACGGGTAATACAGCTGGGATCCAGTCGCAGCACAGAGCTCGGCTGGAAGAGCGGCTCCAGGCTTTACACACAGCCTGTTATGTCGACGATATGAATATTCCCGGCTGGCGCCTGCATCCCCTCAAGGGCAGCAGAAATAAGCAGTGGGCCGTCAACGTCAGTGGCAATTGGCGTGTTGTGTTTGAGTTTATCGATGGCCATGTCTATGTTGTTAACTATGAGGATTATCACTAATGGATATCCAGCAGCACAAACCCATGCACCCCGGCGCCTTTATTCGCCGAGTCTATTTAGAGCCGTTTAATGTGGGCTCTAATCAGCTGGCGCGACAGTTAAAAGTCAGTCCTGGTTTGGTTAGTCGGTTACTCAATGAGAAAACCGATATTTCTCCTCTGATGGCGCTTAAGCTCTCCAAGGTAATAGGTCGCTCCCCAGAGAGTTGGTTGCAAATGCAAGATAACTACGATCTTTGGTTGGCGCGTTTGGCTATCGATCTGGATGATTATCAGGCGTTGAAGTTTGGTTGATTCTGTAGCTTGATTTCAGTCCAATGTAAAACGCTCGGCATTGCCGGGCTTTTTTGTGTCTGCGATGCAGGCCTAACTTACAGGCTGCCATCCCACGCCAAACGACCAGGGTCATCCCAAACCAACACTGTCATTCCAAACCAGCACTGTCATCCCGACCGTAGTGGAGGGATCTCTCGACAGTGGCAGAGACTCAGACTT
>CAXAFJ010000023.1:0-26351 GCA_963968025.1 uncultured Pseudomonadales bacterium
CAACAGGTATCAGGTCACGGCCGGTTTAGAGGTTGATTGAGAGGCTGGTTGAGAGCTGATGCTGGGGATAACCTGTGCAATGTCTGGGGATAGGGATGTTGCTACTCTGTATAGGGTGATTAGACCAATGGAAGCGGCAATTACTCAGTGATTTTTGATTTAAGCATTGATCCCTGTGCTGAATTTCATTAAACTCCTGCGCCCTGACCCGCTACTACCTTTGATAGCAGATAAAGAGTACCGCAGGTTCTAGTGAATTTTATGTATATCTCGGATTAGACGTTATGAAAAGAACATTTCAACCTAGCATCATTAAGCGCAAGCGCACCCATGGTTTTAGAGCTCGTATGGCAACTGTCGGCGGCCGTGCCGTGTTGAACCGTCGTCGTGCCAAAGGCCGTAAGCGTTTAGCCGCCTAAGTGTCTGCAGGGCTGCTTGTGCCCAGAGCAACCTTCGGTAAAAACCGACGCTTACTTAACTCCTCTGACTTTAAAGAGGTGTTTGATAATAATAGCGTTCGGGTTGCTCACCCCAATCTCCTTATTCTATCTGAACCCAACGGCACGGAAACGTCGCGCTTGGGTTTAGTGATAGGCAAAAAAAATGTTCCCACGGCTGTGGCACGCAATAAGGTCAAGCGCATTGTGCGTGAAATCTTTCGCCTGACAGAGCTCCCCGTGGCTGTCGATCTAGTATTTCTCGCGCGAAAAGACCTGGGTAAGTTATCCTCAGCGGAATTGGCCACCCTTATTCAGCAATCTTGGGGTAGACTTGGCGCGCGTCTTATCAAACAGAGTAAAACTGATGCGTAGATTGGCGATTGGCCTGATCAAAGCATATCAATATGCCATCAGCCCACTGCTTGGCTCGAACTGCCGTTTTTACCCCACCTGCTCCAGCTATGCTGAAGAAGCATTCAGGCGTTTTGGGGTATTAAAAGGGGGTTATCTTACACTGGTGAGATTAGTAAAATGCCAGCCTTGCCATTCAGGGGGTTACGATCCAGTGCTACCGGTAGAACATTCTGGTAAATCGGATAGGGTAGAAAGCGCCGCTAACAATAATCACACAGAGTCATAAATCGAATGGATTGGAAGAAAAGTCTAAATATCGCCGCAATGGGTTTCGTTGCCTGGTTGCTCATTATCGAGTGGAGCAACTTTCAAGACGAGGTTGCGGCGCAGACCCCGGCCCCAGCGTCACAATTAACCATTCCTCAGGCATCGCAGCTACCGGCTCTTGAGGTTCAGTCGGTCAACCAGCTGTCCAATGAATTGCCCTCCCTTGATCAAGCCCCTGTTGCGGTAATTGAAAAACGCGTTGATGCGCGATTGGTGACGGTGACCACCGATGCCATTGAAGTGACAGTCGATACCCTTGGTGGCGATATCGTTCAGGTGAAACTGCTCAATCATCTCACCAAGATGGCTGACGATGGCGGCGAACCCTTTACGCTGCTGACCCGCTCTGAGCAAAATGAATATATTGCTCAAAGTGGCTTGATTGGTAAAAACGGAACGGATACTCGAGAGGGCCGTGGGGTGTATTCCGCATCCGCCACGGCATTCAACTTCGATGCGAACCAATCAGAGCTCAACGTTGATCTCACGCTCAATCAAAATGGGGCGCGATTGGTTAAGCGCTTTTCCTTTAGTCGCTCTGGCTATGTGATTGGCGTCAGCTACCTGATTAACAACAGCAGTTTTGAGCCCTGGGAAGCAACTTTCTATGGCCAGATTAAGCGTGATTCCCATGAGCCATTAGTTGAATCCAGTGGTGGCATACAGCCCTATTTAGGCGCTGCGTTAAGAGAAGCGGATAAAAATTTCGCCAAACACGATTTTGGCGATATTGAAGATGGCACGGTTAAAAGCAGCATTGAAGGTGGCTGGGTGGCTATGGTCCAGCATTACTTTGTCAGTGCCTGGGTGCCGCCAGGGGATCAAAACAATAACTTCAGTCTGCGTAAGCTCTCTGGGCAAGATGTCTACTTGCTGGGCTTTACCGGCGAGAAAATCAATGTGGCACCGGGGTCATACGGTGAGTATAGCGCGCAGTTTTATGTGGGTCCTAAAGATCAGGTGGTACTCGAAGAGCTTGCTGAATACCTGGATTTAACGGTGGATTATGGCTTCCTGTGGATGTTGGCAAAGCCTATATTCGCGGCGATGAAGTTTATTCATTCTGTTGTCGGCAACTGGGGTTGGTCGATTATTCTGCTGACCATTGGCATTAAGATTCTGCTCTACCCTCTTTCAGCGGCAAGCTTGCGCTCTATGGCTAAAATGCGCAGCCTGCAGCCAAAAATGGAGCGTCTGAAAGAGACCTATGGCGATGATCGCCAAAAGATGTCGCAAGAATTGATGGGCCTTTACAAGAAAGAAAAGGTTAACCCTGCCGGTGGTTGTTTCCCTATGTTATTGCAGATGCCGGTATTTTTGGCGCTGTACTGGGTGTTGCTTGAGAGTGTTGAGATACGTCACTCGCCGTGGATTTTCTGGATTGATGATCTCTCGGCGAAAGATCCCTTCTTTATCTTGCCGCTGATTATGGGTGCCAGCATGTTGTTGATGCAGAAACTGCAGCCAATGCCCACTGATCCCACTCAGGCTATGGTGATGAAGATTATGCCGATCGCCTTTACCTTCTTCTTTATGATCTTTCCCTCGGGGCTGGTGCTCTACTGGACAGTGAACAATTTGCTATCGATGTTCCAGCAATGGTATGTGAATCGGCAGTTGGCGAGTGCCTCTGCGGCGGCTAAAAAATAGTTGAGCGGCAAAGCGTTGATGTCATAATCTTAAAGGCCCTTTCGAGGGCCTTTTTTATCGGGGTTTTTTATCTAGGGTTTTTTATCCGGGGCTTTTTATTCAGGCCCTCTATTCAAGCCCGTCTATTGAGGTGTATTTGTGCAAAACAGTCTAGACAGTATTGTTGCTATAGCCACTGCACCAGGGCGCGGCGGTGTGGGTATCGTGCGTGTATCTGCCGCGGATATCACCGCCTTTACCGCTGCCATAATCGGCAAGCCATTGGTGCCAAGAGAGGCGACTTTTTGTCGCTTTAGGGGGGGCGACACCGAGGTGATCGACGAGGGCGTGGCGATCTATTTTCCGGCGCCAGCGTCCTTTACCGGGGAACATATTCTAGAGCTACAGGGCCATGGTGGCCCGGTGATCTTAGATGCCTTAGTGCAGCGCTGTGTTGAGTTGGGGGCGCGGCCTGCGCGACCTGGAGAGTTTAGTGAGCGGGCCTTTCTCAACGATAAGTTGGATTTGGCTCAGGCCGAGGCGATCGCCGATTTAATTGACGCCAGCTCTATCCAGGCGGCACGCTCTGCGGTGCGCTCATTGCAGGGGGACTTTTCCCGGCTGGTTGACGAGTTGGTGGAGCGGTTGATTAAGATCCGCATTTACGTTGAAGCGGCGATTGATTTCCCTGAAGAGGAGATCGATTTTCTGGCCGATGAGCGGCTCGCAGAAAATCTCAGACAACTTATCGCGGATATTGCCGATACCCAGAGTAAGGCACAGCAGGGGTCGCTGCTTCGCGATGGCATGACAGTGGTATTGGCGGGGAAGCCCAATGCTGGCAAGTCGAGTCTGCTAAATGCCCTGGCGGGACGGGATGCGGCGATCGTGACGCCCCAGGCCGGCACCACCAGAGATGTTTTGCGGGAAACCATTAGCCTGGACGGTATGCCACTGCATATAGTGGATACCGCAGGATTGCGCGAGAGTGACGACGAGATTGAGTTAGAGGGTATCAGGCGCGCCTGGCTGGAAATTGAAAAGGCCGATCAGGTGCTCTTTCTAGTCGACGCCAATGAAACTGATAGCCCCGATCTCACCGCGATCTGGCCCGAATACTTTGCCCGTTTTGGGGAGTCTACGCATTCTATTACGGTGGTACTGAACAAAATCGACCAATCGGGTCACCCTGGGGGTAGAGTCGAGCAGGGCATAAACAGTTTTGCTATTTCCGCCAAGCACCAGACCGGGATGGGCAGCTTGGTGGCTTTTCTGCAGGCCAGCATGGGGTTTGAGGAGCGTGCTGAAGGGCTTTTCTCTGCACGCCGTCGTCATCTCACCGCGCTACAGGCGGCGTTTGATTTGGTGGTGGTCGGTCAGCAGCAGCTGAGTGGCAGTGGCGCCGGTGAGTTGCTCGCGGAAGACCTGAGACTGGCGCAAAACCAGCTTTCGGAAATCACCGGAGCCTTCAGCTCTGATGACCTTTTGGGGCATATCTTTTCTTCCTTCTGTATTGGAAAGTGACCCCTTTGTTTTGTCCAGTCACCTTCCAAACCGTTGCTTATCACCAAAGGCTCAATCAACCCTTTCGAAGGGGTTAAAATACTGGTTTTGAACTGGTTATCAACAGGTTATCAACAGATGTTGGTTAATTATTAGCCAGTATTTTTTATCTTGCTGTTAATAAAAATTATATTGATATTCAGTAACCTGTTGAAATAATTGCATTTTGTTTTTTTACTCAAAACTGTCCACATGTTTCCGGTGTGGATAAATTCAATTCAGCCGTATAGAATCCAAACCTGATGATAAATGCGCAGCCCTTATCGTTTTGAACGGGTTTTCGGTATCTGATTCGGTCAGCTGCAAGAGTGGTTGAAAGAGGTTCTGCAAGAGAGGGTCAAGAGTGGGTTAAGGGTGTAAGCAACTTGCGTTGAGGTCTTAGTTAAAAGCTTAATTAGAGAATGTAGGTCGGCAAAAAAACAATCAAAAGCGCGTTAATGGAAAAAAATAGAATAGTAACAAGGATAAAAAGGTAACAAGAATAGAACAGTAATGGCGTCAATTTGAGCGTTGAATGTCCGCTTCCGTTATGGCGATTAGCCATGGGGTTTTATCCACCAAGCAGTGCGGCGTTGGTCCTTGCGTAGGATGTCGTCGATATTCCACTGGGTTAAAGTTTTGGGGTTGTAATTGAATCAAGAAGCAAAATTAGTCGGCGAAAATCCAGTTGCAGGGCACAGCGCCCCGAGCTTGTCAGCTTGTGAACAGTTGATCGATCAAAGCGCACTTGAGGTGGTTTGGGCGAGTTGCAGTAAGCAATTGAGCGGTGAGCTCCCGGCTCAGCAGTTCAATACCTGGATACGTCCGCTGCGAGTGCAGCTGTTTATTGGCGATGTCGATGCGCCAGAGTTACCCCAACGAGTACAGTTGATTGCCCCCAATCGATTTATCGAAGACTGGGTGAAAAATAAATTCTTAACCCGTATTGCTGAGTTATTTGCCCAGTTTAAGGCGGGTCAGTGCGCTGTGGCGGTCGTGGCTCAGGCTGAAAAAGCACCGGCCTTTAAGGCTGACGCTTTTGTGGCTGAGGGCTCCTCTGCTGAGACCTTTCCGGCTGATGGCTCTCGAGCCAGCGGCCCCAATACTAACAAGGGCGGTGGGTTTATTGCTAACGGCGGCCCAGGCGTGGTCCGTGCCGCGGTGCCGGTGATCCCAGAGCAGTCCAATCAAAGACCTTTGTCGTCGGGCTTTGCCCCTCAGGATCCGCCGCTTATTCAGCGTATTACCGCACCGGCGATTATTACCTCTGCCGCGGAACACAGCCTTAAAAGTAATCTCAATAGCGCCTTTACCTTCGACAGCTTTGTTGAGGGAAAATCCAATCAATTGGCCCTGGCCGCAGCCCAGCAGGTAGCTGAGAATCCTGGGGGCTCCTATAACCCACTATTTATCTACGGGGGTGTGGGTCTGGGTAAAACCCATTTAATGCACGCAGTGGGTAATGCTCTGCGGGTGCGTAAACCCGATGCTAAGATTGTCTATCTCCACTCAGAGCGCTTTGTGGCGGATATGGTTAAGGCGCTGCAATTAAAAGCGATCGATGAGTTTAAGCAGTTCTATCGCTCGGTGGATGCACTGCTGATTGATGATATTCAGTTTTTTGCCGGTAAAGAGCGCAGTCAGGAAGAGTTCTTCCACACCTACAATGCGCTACTTGAGCGTGGTCAGCAGATGATTCTCACCTGTGATCGCTACCCGAAAGAGATCAATGGCGTCGAAGAGCGGCTCAAGTCCCGTTTCGGTTGGGGCTTAACCGTTGCGGTGGAGCCTCCAGAGCTTGAGACTCGTGTGGCGATCTTGATTAACAAGGCGGAGCAGGCGGGTATGGACCTGTCCCGAGACGCGGCGTTCTTTATTGCCCAGCGTATTCGTTCCAATGTGCGAGAGCTCGAAGGTGCACTTAAACGGGTAATGGCTCACGCGCAATTTAGTGGTCGGGTTATCGATATCGATTTAATTCGAGAATCATTGAAAGACTTGTTGGCGCTGCAGGATAAGCTGGTTACCATAGACAACATTCAGAGAGTTGTGGCGGACTACTACAAGCTTAAAATGTCCGATCTGCTTTCAAAGAGACGCAGTCGCTCCGTGGCGCGACCACGACAGGTGGCAATGGCTCTGGCCAAAGAGTTGACCAACTACAGTTTGCCCGAGATAGGGGAGTCGTTTGGCGGTCGAGACCATACAACAGTGTTGCATGCCTGCCGAAAGGTAAAAGAATTAGAGAGTACCGATAGAGATGTGGAGCGGGATTTAAAGAATCTCTATCGCACGCTATCGAATTAATAAGGTTGTTTAGTTGGGCTTGTCTAATCGGGCTCAATAGTTGGGCTTGTCAATCGGCTATGTAGCGCAACTTTTAATAGACACTAATTAGATTTTGAACAGATAACTTAAACCGTGCTGGAGATTAATCCTTACCATGAAATTTAGCCTTTCCCGTGAAGCTTTACTCAAACCCTTACAGCTGGTTGTCGGTGTAGTAGAGAGACGTCAAACCCTGCCGATCCTGTCTAACGTGCTGTTGACCCTGGATGGTTCGCGTTTGGCGGTAACAGGCACTGATCTGGAAGTGGAAATTATTGGCCATGCGGATGTGGTAAGTGCAGACGAGGCGGGTGAAGTGACTGTTTCGGCACGCAAGCTACTTGATATCTGCAGGTCTCTGCCCGAGGGTGCCAGTGTTAAGTTCTCCAGCAGTGATGGCAAAGCGCAGGTCGTCAGTGGCCGCAGTCGTTTTACGCTGGCAACCTTGCCGGCGAATGAATTTCCCTCTGTAGACAACGGCGAAAACACTATTGAATTTGATATTGATGCGGCCATTTTAAAGAATTTAATCGATGCTACTTCCTTTGCCATGGCGCAACAGGATGTGCGTTACTATCTTAATGGAATGCTCTGGGAAGTAAGCGCCAACAAACTCCGCGCAGTAGCCACAGACGGCCATCGCATGGCGCTCTGTGATGCTGAGTGCAGTATTGAAGTGCCTGAGTTAACCAAGGCTATCCTGCCGCGCAAAGGTGTTATTGAGCTGTCTCGATTGGTTGCCGACGAAGGGTCGGTACGTGTGGCTATGGGATCAAACCATATTCGTGTCAATGGCAGTGATTATTGTTTTACCTCCAAGTTAGTGGATGGCGCTTACCCGGATTACGATCGTGTACTGCCCAAAGGTGGCGACAAGTTGGTTGAGGGCAATCGCGCTGAGCTTAAGCAGGCCTTTGGTCGCACGGCGATTCTGTCCAATGAAAAGTACCGCGGTGTGCGCATTATGCTCTCCAATGGCGCGATTAAGATGGTCGCCAACAATCCGGAGCAGGAAGAAGCCGAAGAAGAGGTGGGCGTCGACTATGCTGGAGAAGAATTAGAGATTGGCTTCAATGTTAGCTATCTGCTGGATGTGCTCAATGTATTGAAAGGGGATGCTGTTCGTTTAACATTATCCGATTCAAGTAGCAGTGCCCTGGTAGAAGATGCCGCTGATGGGTCAGCTGTTTACGTTGTTATGCCGATGCGACTGTAGAGAGGCGTTGTTTTACTTCTCTATAGTGGCTGTCGCTGCTAACTAATGTTTCTCTCCAAGCTGGATATATTTCAGGTGCGCAATCTGAAAGCGGTTCAGCTTTTCTGTCACCCTCAAGCCAATATTATCTATGGTGCCAACGGCAGCGGAAAAACCAGCTGCCTAGAGTCCATCTATCTGCTCGGTCGGGGTCGATCTTTCCGCCATCGTGACCTTAAAGTGGTGGTGAATAATCAGGCGGAAGGGCTAGTTGTCTCTGCTCGCCTAACCCGTGACTTAAGCGCCACAGATCATCAGCTTGGCATAAAGCGCACCGCCAAAGGCCGTTTTGAGGCGCGGGTTGACGGTAAATCCCTGCAGTCCGCAGTCCAGCTAGTCTCCGAGTTACCCCTTCAGTTAATCGACGCCCACAGCTTTATGTTGCTGGAAGGCGGTCCTTTGCAGCGACGGCAGTTTTTGGATTGGGGTGTGTTCCACGTGGAACATGGTTACACAGAGCTATGGAGGCGCTTTCAAAAAACGCTAAAACAGCGCAATCAACTGCTTCGCCATGGTAGAATGGACGACGCCCTGCTGCGCACCTGGACGGCTGAATTAACGCCTCTCTGTGAGCAGATCACCCAGTTTCGTCAGGCTTACCTGGCTGAGCTGCGGGAGCCGATCAATCGCGCCGTAGGTGCATTTGATGGGCTAGGTGAGGTGAGCTTTGACTACTATTGCGGTTGGGATGATAGTCGGCCACTTGCAGAGGTTTATGAGCAGGATAAGACTCGCGATATGGCCACCAAGACGACGAATCATGGTGCGCACCGAGCAGATATAAGAATAAAGGTAGATGGCCAGCCCGCGGCGGACCATCTCTCTAGAGGGCAGATAAAGCTCTTGGTTTATGCACTTAAGTTAGCGCAAGCAAGCCACTACCGTGAAAAGTCAGGTGAATCCTGCCTCTTCCTACTAGATGATTTGCCCGCTGAGCTTGATTATCAGCATAGAGGCCAGGTGATTACTTATCTTAATGAGCTTGGCTGTCAGTACTTTATTACTGGTGTGGACAAGCAAGATTTTGAATGTTTGCTGGAAAAGATGCCACACAAGATGTTCCACATGGAACATGGCGTGGCTTCGATTGATGAGACAACAGGAATAGAGAGTTTATGACTGACGAACAGAATTACGATTCTTCGAGTATTAAGGTACTGAAAGGCCTAGATGCCGTACGCAAGCGTCCGGGCATGTACATTGGCGATACTGATGACGGCACCGGTCTGCACCATATGGTGTTTGAGGTGGTTGATAACTCGATTGATGAGGCCCTCGCAGGCCATTGTTCCGAGATCAAAATCGTTATTCATCAGGATGAATCCATTACTGTCTCTGACAATGGTCGGGGTATTCCCACAGAGATGCACGAAGAGGGTGTCTCGGCAGCAGAGGTTATTATGACCGTCTTGCACGCCGGCGGTAAGTTTGATGATAATTCCTACAAGGTTTCTGGCGGTCTCCACGGTGTCGGTGTTTCCGTGGTTAACGCCCTATCCGTTGCGCTGCGCCTGACTATCCGTCGCGGCGGCAAGGTCCACGAGCAGCATTACTCCCACGGTGAGCCTCAGGGTCCTCTGACCATTGTCGGAGACACGGAAGAGTCTGGTACAGAGGTACACTTTGTGCCTTCAGTAGATACCTTCACCAATATTAAATTCCACTTCGAAGTGTTGGCCAAGCGTCTGCGCGAGCTGTCTTTCCTCAATTCTGGTGTGCGAATTGTGCTAGCTGACGAGCGTAGCGGCAAGGAAGAGGTTTACGCCTACGAGGGTGGCCTGCGAGCCTTTGTTGAGTTCCTGAATACCAACAAAACCACTGTTAACAAGATTTTGCATTTCAACACTAGTCGCGAGGACGGCACTAGTGTTGAGGTTGCCCTGCAGTGGAATGACGGCTTTCAGGAAAATATTCACTGTTACACCAATAATATTCCCCAGCGTGACGGTGGTACACATTTGGCCGGATTTCGTTCAGCCCTGACTCGCGGTCTCAACACCTATATTGAGAAAGAGGGCATTAACGGCAAAGCCAAAGTCGCCACCACTGGTGATGACGCCCGTGAAGGCCTGACCGCCATCGTCTCGGTAAAAGTGCCGGACCCCAAGTTCTCCTCCCAGACCAAAGACAAGCTGGTCAGTTCTGAAGTGAAAACCGCTGTTGAGCAGGAGATGGGTGAGAAATTTACCGAGTTCTTGCTCGAGTTTCCCCAGGACGCCCGTGCCGTCGTCAACAAGATGATCGACGCGGCCCGTGCCCGTGAAGCGGCCCGCAAAGCCCGAGAGATGACCCGCCGAAAGGGGGCCTTGGATATTGCTGGCCTGCCCGGCAAGCTCGCTGACTGTCAGGAAAAAGATCCGGCACTCTCTGAACTCTACTTAGTGGAGGGAGACTCTGCAGGTGGGTCGGCCAAACAGGGCCGCGATCGCCGCACCCAGGCTATTCTTCCCCTAAAGGGTAAAATTCTCAATGTCGAGAAAGCCCGTTTCGATAAGATGCTCTCCAGTGCTGAGGTAGGCACTCTGATTACTGCTTTGGGCTGTGGTATCGGTACTGAAGAGTTCAATGTGGCGAAACTGCGTTACCACACCGTGGTTATCATGACCGATGCGGACGTGGACGGGTCGCATATTCGGACTCTTTTATTAACCTTCTTCTTCCGTCAGATGCGTGAGCTGGTAGAGCAGGGCCATATTTTTATCGCCCAGCCGCCACTCTATAAGGTCAATCGTGGCAAGAGCGAGAAATATGTAAAAGATGACGAAGCGCTTCTCGAATACCTGACCGCCAAGGCCCTTGAAAACGCGGCGTTGCACGTTAATGCTACCGCCCCCGGCATTCAAGGCACAGCCCTTGAGGACCTGGTCAGCAAGTACCGCCATGTTATCGGTCTTATTGATCGCATGTCGCTTGTCTATCCCAAAGAAATCCTTCATGCGCTGGTCTATGCGCCGAAGTTCTCTGGGGAACTTCTTGAAAGTAGCAGCGATCTTGCGGCCTGGTGTGGCGAACTTCAGGAAAAGCTTGAAGTATCCAATAATGGCACCCATCGCTATAAAGTCGTGGTAGATGAGGATAAAGAGCGCAATATTTTCCAGCCGAAGGTCGAGATCACCGCCCACGGCATTCCTAATTATCACCTGCTCAGCCGCGAACTGTTTGCTGCCAATGAATACCGGGCTATTGCCGGTCTAGGTGAGGTTTTACAGGGGCTGATTGAAGAAGGCGCCTATGTTAAGCGCGGTGAGCGAAACGCTCAGGTTGAAAGCTTTACTGAGGCATTGGATTGGCTGATGGCCGAGTCACGCAGAGGCATTAGCACCCAGCGCTATAAAGGACTGGGTGAAATGAACCCGGGCCAGCTCTGGGATACGACTATGGATCCGGATGCGCGACGCATGTTGCGTGTGACCATTGAAGATGCCATCGCTGCAGACCAGATGTTTACCACCCTGATGGGTGATCAGGTCGAACCCCGTCGTGACTTTATTGAAACCAATGCGCTGTCAGTGGTTAATTTGGACGTCTAACCTGTCTTGAATCGTTACTGAGAGACAAAAACGCCGCCCTAATTGAGGCGGCGTTTTTGTTTGTTCACTGCTGTGATTGTAACGGAGTCTTAGGGTGGAGAGCCCTCACCTTATTAGGAGCCCTCAGCTTATTGGGAGAGCCCTCAGCTTAGATGATATCCAGTCCAAGCCCGCCCGGCTGTTGGCTACAGGGCGTTTGCAATCCATTGATGAGCCTGTTCGGTCAGCTCCCGAGGCTTCCCCTCAGCGGTATCAATCGGCGGCCCAATCACCAAATTGATCGTGCCCGGGGTCTTTAGCCAGCTCTTGGCAGGCCAGCAATGCCCTGCATCGTGGCGCACAGGCAGTATCTGCACCCCAGCGGATTTCGCCAGTGCCGCACCGCTGGTCATAAAAGAACCCACTTCGGCGGTGAGAATGCGCGTCCCCTCCGGAAAAATCACCACATTGATGCCTTGGCTTAGACGTTGCTTACCCTGCTTTAACACCTGGCGAATAGCGCCAGCGGGGTTTGATCGTTTGATGGCAATAGCGCGCATCGAATACAACCCCCAACCAAACAGGGGGATCCAGAGCAATTCGCGCTTGAGAATCATACTTGCGGGGACAAATAGTTGCTGCAGAAAGAATGTCTCCCAGGTGCTCTGATGGTTGCTTAGCACCACGCAGGCGCTGCTGGGAATATTCTCGAGGCCACGGACCTTAATGCGAACGCCACAGGTGAACTGCAGCCACAGCATTAATAGTTTATTACCTGAGGTGACGCAGCGTTGGCGATAGCGGAAGGGCAAAAAGCCCACTACACAGAGTACTAGAAGCATCAGCACTACCAATAAAACCAAGCCAATATAAAAGCAAAAAGCCCTGATACTCTGAAAAATATTTGTCATTCCATTGATACTCCCGATTAACACAGCCTGCTATGTTTCTTTAACCAGCGCCTTGGTACTCTGACAAGCTGCTCCCTGACCTGAGCCTCTGCTGCAGCCACTATTTGCTCACCACCAGATGGGATATATCCGCCACATTTAAAAATAACTGTCGCAGGTTGTGGAGCAAAGCCAGGCGATTAGCGCGGATTTTCAAATCATCCGCCATCACCATAACGCCATCGAAAAACACATCCACCGGCTCTCGCAGCGTCGCCAAAGCGGCAAGTACGCCAATATAATCTCGCTCACGCACCAGTGGCGCAATATGCTGGCTTAAATGTTCAATATCGGCCGCCAACTGAGTCTCTGCTGGATCTTCAAACAGCGATGAATCAACCTTAGACACCAAGCTGCTCTCATCTTGCTTGGCCAGTATATTCAATACGCGCTTATTCGCCGAGGCTAGAGCCACGGCTTCAGGGGCGCGGGAAAACTGATCCACCGCCTTCACTCGGGAGTCAATATCCAAGGGATTAGAGAGCTCTAATGCGGCCACGGAGGCAAACACTTCAGGGCTAATACCATCGTCGCGATACCAAGCCTTTAGACGCTCGGTGACGTAAGTGAGTACTTGCATACATATCTCATCAGGTGCGTCATTGAGGGCCAACTGTTGTGCTGCCGCCTCAATTGCAACCCTTAGGTCCATATCGATATTGCGTTCAATAATAATCCGCAGAATACCGAGACTGGCGCGTCGCAGGGCAAATGGATCTCGCGATCCCGATGGCGGCTGGCCAATGCTAAAGATACCCACCAGTGTGTCCAATCGATCCGCCAAGGCCAGTGCTGCACCCGTGGCTGTTGCGGGAATAGCATCCCGAGCAAAACGCGGCAGATACTGTTCAAGCAACGCATCAGCTACGGCGGCATCCTCACCATCGTTGAGCGCGTAATAGCGGCCCATCACACCCTGCAGATCGGCAAACTCACCAACCATTTCACTGACCAGATCTGACTTGCATAGCTCAGCTGCACGGCCAGCGACGGCAATATCCGCACCGACAATGGGTGCCAGTGCTTGCGCTAACGCACTGACCCTAGCGGTCTTGTCATAGACACTGCCAAGCTGGGATTGGAAGACAATCTTGCGCAGCGACTCGCGCCGTGCCTCAAGTGTGCTGTTTAAATCGGTGTTATAGAAAAACGCTGCATCGGCCAGCCGCGGACGGATAACCCGCTCATTGCCGTCGATAACCTGTTGGGGATCGCGGCTGGCAATATTGGCTACCGTAATAAACAGTGGCATTAGCTGGTTATCGGCGTCTACTACATGGAAGTATTTTTGGTGCTGAGCCATTGATGAAATCAGGGCTTCAGCGGGCACCTTTAAGAAGTGCTCTTCGAAGCGCCCCATCAGAGGAACCGGCCACTCATTGAGTGAAGTGACCTCTTCGAGCAGGCCCTCATCGATTACCGCATGGCCATTGGCGCTTTTGCCGGCGTCAATAACACCCTGGCGAATCAACTCTCTGCGCTCAGCAAAATCAACCATAACAAAGGCCTTGTAGAGCGTATCGCGATAGGCCTTGGGGGCGGTAATTTCGATAGTGCCGCTACTGTGAAAGCGATGACCGCGACTGAGGTTGCCACTGGTCAAACCCATAATGGTGGTGTCGACAACGTCGCTGCCAAACAAAAGGACAGCCCATTGCACCGGCCGGACAAACTCCTGTCGGCTGCGGCCCCAACGCATGGGTTTGGGAATCGGTAACCCCGCCAGCGATTGATTGATAATCTCACCCAGCAGCGCGGTAGTTTTGCTACCAGCAACGGTTTGGCGCACACAGAGCTTATCCTGTTGGCCATCGCTTTCCACCAGTCCAGCCAGTGCTGCCACTTCAAGGCCATTCTTTCTGGCAAAGGCTTCAGCCGCTTTGGTCGGCTCACCATCGGCGCCAAAGGCCACCTTAGCGGGCGGTCCCCAGCTGACAACATCCTGATCCGGGGTCTGCTCAGCGAGATCACTTATTAGCACCGCTAAACGCCGCGGCGCAGCATAGGCGGTCATCTCGCCAAAACTCAACTGCTGCTCGCCGAGGCGCTGGGTAATGCCTGCCGCAAAGGTCTCTGACAGCTGACGCAATACTTTTGGTGGCAACTCTTCAGTGCCAATCTCAACTAAAAAATCTTTGCTCACTTTGCTGCTCCCGCTTTATCTGCTCGTTCTTGCTTGGCCTGTTGCTGGGCTTTTTCCTTTGCTACTCGCGCCATCACCTCTTCAGCAAGATCCTTGTCGGCAAGGGGAAAGCCCAGCGCCAAGCGCGAATCAAAATAGCCCTGAGCCACAGTGCGGGCCAGCGTGCGCACGCGCAAAATATAGCGCTGACGCTCAGTCACCGATATGGCGTGACGGGCGTCCAACAGGTTAAAGGCGTGTGAGGCTTTCATCACCATTTCATAGGCGGGCAGGGGCAAACCGCTGGCGGCCAGTGACAGGCTGTCTTTTTCACACTGATCAAACTGGGTAAACAGGGCATCCACATCGGCGTGCTCAAAATTATACGTCGACATCTCCACTTCGTTTTGGTGGAAGACATCGCCGTAGGTCACATCTCCCTGAGGGCCATGCGCCCAGACCAGATCATAGATACTGTCGACACCCTGAAGATACATGGCGATGCGCTCTAAACCATAGGCAATTTCGCCGGTGACCGGGAAACACTCAAGTCCGCCAGCCTGCTGGAAATAGGTGAACTGGGTAATCTCCATACCGTTGAGCCAGACTTCCCAGCCGATTCCCCAGGCGCCCAATGTCGGCGATTCCCAGTTATCTTCAACAAAGCGCACATCGTGCACCTCTGTATCTATACCAAGAGAGCGCAGTGAACTCAGATAGAGTTCTTGAAAGTCACTGGGAGACGGCTTCATGGCCACCTGAAACTGGTAGTAATGTTGCAGTCGATTGGGGTTCTCGCCGTAGCGACCATCAGTGGGACGGCGACAGCCCTGCACATAGGCGCTGTTCCAATTTTCCGGACCAATGGCGCGCAAAAAAGTTGCCGGATGAAAGGTGCCAGCACCCACTTCCATATCCAGGGGCTGAAGTACCACACAACCCTGGTCAGCCCAGTATTGTTGCAGTCTGATAATTAGCGCCTGAAATGTTTCAGGGGGCGTGCCGACATTGTTCAAGGTGGATACCTGCGGATGTGAGAAACAGTTAAAAGGGTCTTTTTATCGCGAATGGGCAATTATAGAGCGGCAGCCCAATAAAGAAAGGCCGGAAGGGCGCTAAAGCCTTAATTAAAGTCCCCGAAATCCAATCGGTTGTGGATATAATACTCGTCACTAACTAGGCTGCAGTAATAACCTACGTGGCAAGCGCAGATAAATTATCCAAAGGAAGGGTTCCCATGGCACATGTACGACACGGCGACAAGGTTCGCAAGGCAGTATTTCCGGTAGCAGGTATGGGTACACGATTTTTGCCCGCCACCAAAGCCAACCCGAAAGAGATGTTACCGGTTGTCGACAAACCCTTAATTCAGTACGCGGTTGAAGAAGCCGTCGCCGCCGGCATTACTGAAATGATCTTTATCACCGGACGCAACAAGCGCAGCATTGCCGATCATTTTGACAAAGCCTACGAGTTGGAACACGAACTTGAAAAGCGCAATAAAACCAAGTTGCTTGATATCGCCCAAAATATCGTGCCCAAAGGTGTCAGCTGTACCTATATTCGCCAGAACGAAGCTCTGGGTCTTGGTCATGCGGTACTTACCGCCGCCCACCTAATTGGCGATGAGCCCTTTGCAGTGATTTTGGCCGATGATTTGATTCACGGCGAAAAAGGTGCCGTTCAGCAGATGGTTGAGCTCTACGAATTTTACAAAAGTTCAGTGGTTGCGGTACAAAAAGTCCCGGGCCCGGAGATCTCAAACTACGGTGTGATCAGCGGCCAGCGCCAGGCTGACCGGGTTCACTTGTTGGACAGCATTGTTGAAAAGCCCGCCTTTGAAGATGCCCCCTCGGATATGGGCGTCACCGGTCGCTATATTTTCACTCCACAAATTTTTAAGCACCTAGCCAACCTAAAGCCAGGCGCTGGCGGCGAGTTTCAGCTCACCGATGCGATTCAAACACTGCTCACCGAAGAGCAGGTGCTGGCCTATGAATATTCTGGCACTAGATACGACTGTGGCAGCAAGATGGGTTTACTCAAGGCGAATATCGAATTGGGACTGTTACACGGTGAAATTGGCGGTGATCTGCGCGCCTATCTGCGTGACGAGTTGATCGCCAAGCTCTAGCAAAACAAGCTCTAGCAAGGGCCAAAAGCAACAGGATACTCAGCGCGAGGTTGTGTAACAGATTTGAAAAACTCTATTCTAGTCTTGCTGTTGCGAAGCTTCGCCTTCCTACCGCTGCGACTCAGCCGCGCCATAGGTCGCGGTGTCGGCGGTCTGATCTACGCCCTTAAACTCGCCCCAGTGCGTGTCACCCGGGTCAACCTGCGACTCTGCTATCCGGAGCTTGCCGACGCCGCCATCGAACAGCTATGCCGACAGCGCATGTTACAGCTGGGCCAAGCGTTTTTTGAAACACCCCGGGTCTGGAGCAGTACCAGTGCCTGGTTGGACAAAAAGATAATCGCCGTAGAGGGCCTGGAACTGCTGCAGGAATCCTTGGCTGCCGACCCCGGCACCCTATTGATCGTTCCCCATCAAGGTAACTGGGAAGTGATTGGCCTGTGGATATCCCCGCAAACCAAGATGACCTCACTCTATGAGCCGCCAAAAATCGCTCCATTGGGACGCTGGATAAAATCCTCCCGGGAAAAGTCTGGAGCCACCCTAGTGCCCACCGATGTTCGTGGTGTTGCTGGACTGATCAAGGCTTTAAAGCGCGGCGAAACTACCGCCATTTTGCCGGACCAACAGCCGGGACCCAACAGCGGCATCCTCGTCCCCTTTATGGGCGTGCCAGTCCCCACTATGACTCTGGTCACCAACCTCATAAACCGCACCGCCAGTCGCGCCCTATTGGCTACCGCTCTGCGTGAGCCCGGTGGCTGGAGAATAGTTTTTTTAGCGGTCAGCGAGGGACTTTACAGCGACGATCAAGCTGCCGCGGTCAGCGCATTAAACCAGGATGTCGCACGCATTGTGGCGCTCGCCCCGGAACAGTACCAGTGGGAATACAAGCGCTTTCGGGGGCAGGCCGGCGGGCGTGATATCTATGCCAAAAAGCCTTAGAACACTTAGAGGCCTTAGAGGTCTCGAAAGCCCTCACCCTTCGGACTCAGCACATTTTTCTGACCGCGCCATCTGGCGTCAATCTACTGCCGCCAGTGGCACTCAAATATCAGCCTTTTGGCGCGACTGGCTAATGGACCGACGCTCGCTCACCGAGCGCCTGCTCGACGCCAGTGATGGCCAGTTTAAGGTTCAGGTGCTCAACCAGTCACTGCAGCGGCCGAGTCTGTCGGAACGTCGCGCGCTGTCGTTGCCGGAGCATCGTCTGGCCCTAGTGCGGGAAGTTATTTTGAGCGGCCGTGGCCTGCCCTGGGTCTTTGCGCGCAGTGTCATCCCCCTACCAACCCTTACCGGTCGCCTGCGCAAATTACGCCATCTCGACAGCCGACCCCTGGGGGCACTATTATTCAGTGATCCGAGCATGAGCCGCGAGCCACTGCAGTGGGCCTGCATAGAACCCAATGGCCAATCATTGTCTGAGCAGCTGGCGCCGCTGGATAAGCGCGCCTGGGGACGTCGCTCGGTGTTTAAATTGTCGGCCAAACCGCTGTTGGTCTGCGAAGTCTTTTTACCGAGTTTTGTACCCTATGACTAAGCCCTCAGATCCTCAATTCGACGCTCCTCAGCCCCCAGTCGCCCGGCCCCCAAAGGCTAATCGATGGCTACGGCTGATGCGCCTCGACAAACCTATCGGTACCTACCTGCTGCTGTGGCCGACCCTCTGGGCGCTGTGGTTTGCCAGCGCCGGTCAGCCCAGCGGCGCCAATCTGCTGATCTTTTGTCTCGGGGTAATCGTTATGCGCGCCGCGGGTTGCGTGATCAATGATTACGCCGACCGCCATGTTGATGGAGATGTGGAGCGTACCCGCCTGCGGCCACTGCCTTCGGGGGAAGTGAGGGCGAGCACCGCACTAGCGCTATTTTTCGCGCTACTTTTTATCGCCCTAATACTGGTTCTGCTAACCAATACATTAACCATAACCCTGGCCTTTGGTGGTGCCGCGTCAACGATCCTCTATCCTTTTTTAAAGCGCTTTACTCACTGGCCACAACTGGGTTTGGGTGTCGCCTGGGCCTGGTCCACGCCAATGGCCTTTGCCGCCCAAAACAACAGCTTGCCTCTAGAACTCTGGGTGATATTTGCCGCCGTGGTCTGTTGGACGATTGCCTTTGATACTTACTACGCCATGGTCGACCGAGAAGATGATCTGCGTATTGGGATCAAATCCACGGCAATATTATTTGGTCGTTACGACCTGATGATTGTTGGTCTGTTGCAGCTCGCGGTGGTGATATTACTGGTGACCGCGGGAATGCTCTTTGGCCGTGGCCCGATCTATTTTGCGGGACTTGCGGTGGCGGCAGGGTACTTTATCAATCAGTATTGGGTCAGTCGTGGACGCGATCGCGACGCCTGCTTCAAGGCGTTTTTAAGCAATCACCGGGTTGGTATGATTATTTTTATTGGCCTCGCCGGGGACTACCTGCTCAATCCCTAGGGGGGGGCGATAAGGGCTGTGAGACTTTCTAGCAGCTAATTTTCTGCCAAAGCTCTTTTTGTTAGCTAATTTTTTGCCAAATTAGCAGGCGGTTGTTGGCGGGCATATCATGGTCGTCGAGCAGCATCATTGCACCGTCCATAGCCAATTTATTGATCGCGTCAAACTCTCGAATACCGCGATGGGCAACCTGCTCACGCAATCTTTGATCAAACAGTCGATTGCTCTCCGAGGTGAATTCACCAGCATATTTCATCGGCCCATAAAGGCAAAACAAGCCGTTGGCTTGCAGGCTTAATGCCGCCTGCTGGAACATCGCCTGAACCTCATGCCAAGCCATAATATGGGCGGTATTGGCGCTGTAGATGGCATCGAATGGACTATCTGGCCAGTCTTCCCCGGTGACATTTAAACTGATAGGTGCGCGCAGATTGGCCGAGGGATAGTCGCTGATCCACTGCAAAATACCCGGGTGATTTTCAACTAGATCGCTGGTCTGCCAGATTAGATGGGGCAGTTCGTTGGCAAACCACACCGCGTGTTGGCCGGTGCCGGAACCGATCTCCAGCAGGTGGGTTTTGTTCTGCAGCAGCGGCGCCAGTAGATGAAATATAGGCGCCTTATTGTTCTCACAGGCCCGAGAGAACGGTTTATCCTTAAAAATAGCGACTGCTCCTGATTGGGTTACTACGGTTTAGTTTGGATCTTTGCCTGCCTAAAAAGCGCGGCACAGATCAGCCGCGCAAAAACACCGGCGCATCCGCTTCACTGAGCGCGGCATTGTACCGATAACCATCGCTGTCGAACTGATTAATCTGCTCGATCTCAGTAATGCGGTTTTGGATAATGTAGCGGCTCATCATGCCCCGGGCTTTTTTAGCATAGAAACTAATAATCTTGTACTTGTCGTCTTTCATATCCATAAACACCGGCGTTACTATGCGAGCGGTGATGTCTTTTTTGCGTACCGCCTTAAAATATTCATTGGAGGCCAGATTAACCAGCACCGACGACGCCAGCTGATTCAGTTCACCGGTAATAATATCGCCCCAGAACTGATAGAGGTCCTTGCCCCGGGGGGTGGCAAACTTGGTGCCCATTTCCAATCGATAGGCCTGCATTAGATCGAGGGGGCGCAGTACGCCGTAGAGACCAGAGAGAATCCGCAGATGATCCTGAGCCCAGTGCAGGTCCGCGGCGCTCATATTGTCGGCATCCAAACCCAGATAGACATCGCCTTTAAAGGCCAATACTGCCGCTCGGGCATTATCGGCATTAAAGGGCGTCTGCCACTCCTGAAAGCGCTCATAATTGAGTGTGCCAAGCTTATCGCTGAGATGCATCAGGCTAGAAACATCCTGCGGCGCCAGCTTCTTTAGGCCCTGAGAAAGCTCTTGCGCATGATCTAACAACGCCGGTTGTGACAGCAGAGGTGCTTCAACAGAGCTTGAATAATCGAGTTTTTTTGCCGGGGATATAACAACTAACATAAGTAAACTGCACCGTTTAGTGGAAATTAGCTAGAATTAGTAATGTTATTATATCAACTTGCGAGAAGCGCGCGAGGCTCTATTTTTAGCTTAGCCTTAAACTCGGCAAGTCTCAGTTTTATCTCATGGACGGGGAAATAATATGCAAAATCGATGGAGACAGGGGATGCGAAAGGGATTGATGGCAATTCTATTGTCGCTGGTGATGACCGGCTGTTCAGTCAACCCAGTGACGGGCAAAAGCCAGCTATCCATTATCTCGCCGCAACAGGAAGTTGCCATAGGTGAGAAAAACTACGCCCCATCGCGACAATCTCAGGGCGGTGACTACTATCTTGATCCGACGCTGCAAACCTATATTCGCGGCGTCGGCAATAAGCTCGCCGCGGTCAGCGACCGCCCCGATCTCCCCTATGAATTTGTTGTGCTCAACAATCGCGTGCCCAATGCCTGGGCTCTACCTGGTGGCAAGATCGCAATTAACACTGGCCTGCTAGTGTTACTCGACGACGAGGCACAGCTTGCCGCGGTATTGGGTCACGAGATTGTTCACGCCGCCGCCCGCCATGGGGCAACTCAAATGACCACCGGCACCCTGGCCAATATTGGCATGGTCGCGGTAGGTGTGGCGGCCCAGGGTCAGCCAGGAGAACAGCTCTATGGCATGGCCTCGCAGCTGGGCAGCGCCGCCTGGATGGCAAAATATGGACGCGATGATGAACTGGAATCCGACTACTACGGCATGAGCTATATGGCCAAAGCCGGTTATGAAGTGCAGGGGGCAGTGGAATTACAAGAGACCTTTGTCGAGCTCAGCAAGTCGCGAAAGGCAGATTTTCTCAGCGGCCTATTTACCAGCCATCCACCCTCGGCTCAGCGTGTTGCAGCCAACAAATTGCGCGTCGCGGACTTTTTTTCCGGCGAGCGTTATCGACAGCGCTATCAGCATGCTATCGCCCAGCTGACAAAAGATGCCCCGGCCTACGCCGCGGAAAAGCTAGCGGTGAAGGCTCTGGCGGACAGTGAGCCGCAAGCCGCGGTCGCACATTTGGACAGAGCGGTCGCCCTGCAGCCAGCCGAGGCACAGTTCTGGCTGCTGCGCGGTCAAGCCTGGACGATGCTCGACAAGCCGGGCAATGCGGAAAAATCCTATACCACCGCAATTGGCAAAAACGCTGCGCTCTACAGCCCTTTCTTGGGCCGTGGTGTCCTGCGCTACAACCAGGGCCACAAAAGTGCCGCCGAAGCCGACCTTAAGCGCAGCTATGAACTACTGCCCACGGCCACCGCCAGCTACTATCTTGGGGAGTTGGCGCTGGGACAACAACAGTACCAGCAGGCCCAGAGCTATTTTCAGCAGGCCGCTCAGGATCGCGGTCAGCTGGGTATTCAGAGCCGCGAAAAAATTCAGCAGGTCAACTTGCAGCTGCAGCCTCATACTTTTTTAGCCTTTAGCCAGGCTGTCAGCAGTAAAGGTGCGTTGTTGGTGACTGTGGTAAATACCAGTCCCCGTGCGATGCGCAGTATTGTCCTCAAGGTCAATGGCCCGGCAGGTCAAAGCAGAACCATTAATATGACCAAAGACCTTCAGTCGGGACAACAACTGACGATTAATACTGGACTGAACTATTTTTTGCCAGATCAGCAAGTGGCCCGATATCGCATCGCGGCACAGAGTGCAAAACTGATAGAGTAATGTTTTTAAAAATGCCCAGAGGAGCGTTTAATCATGCAGGAGAAAAAGCAAAAGCCACCCTGCGCTGTATGCAAATTAGTCCGCATCTATCTGCTGGTTGCAGTGCCGATTATTCTGATTATGTGGATCAGGCCGGAAGTCAGCCGCCTCAAAGGCTATGATCTAACCAATATATTTTCCATGCTGATTGGCGTGATGCTGGTCTGCACCATTCTGTGGAAGGCGCCAGGTTATACCGGATTTTTCTGAGAACTCCACGGCATAGTCCATGGCATCTTGCCAGTTGAGATAGACTATCTCACCCTTGCAGCGATAGTTTGAATAGCGCTGTCCTGCGGAGCAGCGATACCAGGTCACATCGTTTTCGCTGTCTCTGGCGGCGCCTTCACTACCCTTGACTGCTTGCAGCGCATTGACGTCATTGTGCAGATTGGCAAACATGACCCGGCGAATCATATATTCATATAAATCGCTGAGGTTGCGCGCTAGGTCAGAACCCTTGTTGAAGTCGAGGGAGTCTTGCAGGCCGCAGAGAATGCTGGTGGCGCGATTTAAAGCGCGACACTTTTCTTGAATATTTTTACGCTCGATCTCGCCTTCGGCAGAGGACAGAGGACAGAGGACAGAGTATCGATCAAACCATCAAACAGCATTTGAATAAGCTGGACACCGTCGGCATAGGGAGCTGAAGATGCCAGGTGAACACTGTGGTATGAGTTGAGCGCTTTTCTGTTCATTGCCATTCTGACTAACTCCGATTGTCTATTTCCTGTTGGTTAATAGTAGAATCGGGATTTAGTGCGATTTCTTTAGGGCCAAATGGCGTTTAATGTCGTTTTTATTCATTTTTGACTTGAGCGTTAGCCTGACCGCCAATTAGGGGCAGTCACTATAGCTACTTTCGACACAGCGCTTGGCCGCCATCTCTGCAGCGACAACCTGTTCATCCTCTAATTTGAGTTTAGCGATATAGCTGATATCCGATGTTGCCGCCTGACCATTGAGCCGCGCCACCTCACTCCAAACCAATGCCTCAAACGGCTTCGGCTTCTCCGCCTCACCGGCCTGCAACATAAAGGCATACATAAATTGAGCATTGCCGTAGGCCTTGAGAGCGCCCTTCTTAAACCAGTGTTTGGCCAGCTGATAGTTCAGCTCCACACCCTTGCCCTCGTGATAGGCAAGACCCAGCATATATTCAGAATCTACTAACTCTTGCAGTGCCGCGCGCTTAAACCAGCTTGCCGCGGTGCGCTGATTTTCAGCGACGCCATAGCCGTGATAATAGAGCATCCCCATATTGTGCTGAGCCTCGGCGAGACCCTGATCTGCAGCCCGTCGATACCAGTTCATGGCCTCGGTATAATTCTGCGAGACACCAAAACCCTGCTCATAGAGATGACCGACATTGTTTTGTGCCTCCGCCGCGCCCTGGTTGGCAAGCTTTAGCCAGGCGCGCATGGCCGTGGAATAGTGGGCTCGCTTAAGGGCGCTGAGTCCCGCCTCAAAGGGTCCGGCATAAACCGAACCGCTGATTAAGGTGAAGCATAAAAGGACAAGTTGTAACTGTTTCATAATGGTTCTTGCTCAGTTGTTCTAAAGCTAAAAAAGTGTATTCATCAAAGGCTCAAGCGCGCTCTATACCGCGGGCCTGATTCTGTACATCGATAACCGCCTGGAACAACTCGCCTTCAGCCAAGCTGCCCTGCAACTCGCCGCTGGCCATATCCACAACCGGCAGACTTTCACCGACAAACTGGCTTACCTTGGCCATGGCGTCGGCCAGACTATCATCCACATAGAGTGTCAGTGGTCGCGTATCAATGAATTCATTAATACTACTACCGGCAGCTTCGATCACTTCATAAATAGAAACCTTACCGACAAACTGGCCGTCGCTTTTAATAATGTAAGCTTCGGTGTGACCGCGCTTGCGCATTTCCTCGCGTAGCACCGAGCCGCTCACGGAAGGCTCTGCGCGCACATAGTCCTGACTGGCAAAGGGACCCACAGGCTGCTGATTAAGTGCAATCGCCTCCCGGCCTTTAAGCAGGTCCACACCACGATCGAGCAGCTGTCGATCAAAAAATGAATTACCAAACAGGCGGTTGGTGAGCAGATTGCAGACCATCACCGCAATCATTGCCGCCACCGCATATTCATAGGATTGGGTCACCTCGAGAATAATCAGCACCGCCGACACCGGCGCCCCGATCACCGCAGAACTCACCGCGGCCATGCCCGCAACACTAATAATGCTTGCGATATCGGCAAAGCCAAAGAGGATTAACAGCTCACCGGCTACCGCACCGGCGGCAACACCGATAAACAGGGAGGGGGAGAAGACTCCGCCAAACAGACCAAAACCGATACACAGAGCGGTCATCAACAGCTTGGCCACCAGCACCGTGAGCAGCAGCCAGAGGGCAAACTCCCCGGCAATGATTTCATTGATGCTAGAAATGCCAAGGCCGAGAATCTGTGGAATCCAGACCCCCACAAGCCCACAAATCGTCGCCGCGATAAACGGCAGTAGCATCGGTGAAGTATTCATTTTCGCCGCCGTTTGCGCCGAGTAGCGCAGCGCCGCCATAAAGCAGATGGCCACCAGGGCAAAGGCCGGGGCCAGCATTACCAATACGGGCACCACTTCCGCCAGAGGCGGCAACACCGAGCTAATTTCAAAGGTGGTGGTATGGGGGAACCACTGATTTCCCAGTGCGCTGGCCGAGACCGAGGCCACGGTAATTGGCGCAATGGCTCTTACAGAGAAGTGTCTAAGGATCGCCTCATGGGCAAAAATAACCCCGGCGATGGGGGCATTAAAACCGGCGGAAATGGCCGCGGCAACACCGCAGCCCAAGTAGATTTCATGGGACAGACGGCTGGAGATAAAGCGTTTAACCCAGATGCCCATGGTCGCACCAAAGTGCACAATCGGCCCGTACTGACCCACCGAGGCACCGCCACTGGCCGAGGCAAAAGCCGCCAGTGTCGAGGTCAGGCCGGTTTTGATATCCAGAGGTTCATTGACCTGATGGGCGGCATACATCGAGTCGGCTGGGCCAGCCCAGCGGGCAATACCAAGACCGGTTTTCAATACCACCACCACGGCGGCTGCGGCCCATAAAAAGATCACGCTGGAAAAAGAGACGCTATCCCCGGCAATAGTGACTGACAGCATGTCGCTGGCTTCGCGCTGTTGGCCAAACCACTGCACGCCGATCACAAACAAATTGGAGACCACCGCAAGCACCGCGCCAATCAACCCGCCGATCAAAATAATAATAATTACTTCAATTAAAGCATCGCGTAGTTTTTGCATGCTATTGCTACTCCCCTAGGGTGCTGCTGCCGATGATGCGCCACAGCTTATCCAGTAGTGGCGGCCCGGTCAAAGATTCTAGACCAGCGATTGGGTTGGAAATACGTCGGCGTTGTGGCTGCCTGCGTTGCTTAGAATTTGTGTTTTAATGCTGTATATAAAGCATATTGCACTGATGCTTATCTGCGCTTCTAAGAAATGCATACTGTTGGAAGGACGGCGTTAGGCTCTCGGCCAGTGACGACGCAAAACACTTTCAGCAGATTAATGACGACCACAGGAGCGCTATTCTTTGACCAGTTCGCAAAAAATTATCGTCCAGAGCATCGTCATCGGATGCGGAGTTAATACGTTGACCCGTCGACAGACGCTCCATAGCCTGGCCCATCGCGCGATCATTTTTAGCCAGTGCATTACTGGTAATTGTTGCCGCAACATTAGTATTAATGATTGTCATGGTAAATGCCTTTCAGTGCAGCCAGTTAAGGGCTGTAAATTAGTTGGTTGCGGCTTTTCAGGCTTGTAGTTTCTAAACCGGGAACTGCCACTCAACCCTATAGAATGCAAAGACTATTTTGAGTCGCCTTCATTGCTGGATAAGTCGAGTGATTACAGGCCTTAACATCTAATAGATAAAACATATCAGGCCAGATTTTATAAGAGCGTATTTTTGCAAAGCGGCAAAGTGGCAAGTTATCGCGGAGGATATTTGCCGGTTTGCAAGCTGGTGGCTGCAACTCTGTTGCAGTGTAGGCAGTGAACAGGGTGGATACTTGGGCAGGGGTCTTTGGCTTAATGGCGGCTCT
>CAXAFJ010000024.1:0-26292 GCA_963968025.1 uncultured Pseudomonadales bacterium
TATCACAAAATGTTAACCAGGCTTAATTTCGGGCATAGTTTCGGGCATAGTTTCGGGCATAGTTTCGAGGGGAATAATTGCGCCGCGATGCTGAATCACAACTGACGCCAGTCGATTTGCAACCCCACAGGCAGCAATCATGTCTTGCCCTTGAAATCTCGATGCCATAAAGCCAGCATTAAATGAATCACCGGCAGCCGTGGTATCCACAACCTTAACCACTTCTGCGGGCACTGCATCCATTCCCGAGTCGGTGCCAACCAAACAACCTTTCTCGCCCATCTTAAGCACAACATCTGACACCCCAAAGGACCTTAGTCGTGCCACAACGTCTTCTGGGGTCTCGAGACCAAACAGCTGGGCCTCATCTTCATCGGTTGGCAGCACTAAATCAGCAAGACAGTACATCTTTTCATAGGCATCGCGAGCAACCTCGGGACTGGCCCAGAGACGCGGACGGTAGTTGCCATCAAATATGACATCGCCACCCTTGGTGCGATACCGTTTGAGAAAATCAAACAGGCGGTGACGGGCAGCTTCAGTGTAAATAGCAAGACTGATTCCCGACAAATAGATATGTTGGTAGGCAAACAGCTTTTCAAATATTTCTTCTGCTTCAGTGGCATTATTAAACATATGGGTAGCGGGAGAATTAGAGCGCCAGTAGAGGAATGATCGCTCGCCATGCTCATCAATCTGAATCATGTACAGACCGGGAACCGCGTTCTGCTGTCTAGTCACCAGATTACAGCCGACGCCTTCGGCACGCCATTGGTCCAGCATCCACGAACTCATGTTGTCGTCCCCAAGCGCAGAGACGTAATCGACGTCTGCGCCCAGGCGAGCAAGGTATATAGCAGTGTTGAGAGTATCTCCACCAAATGAGAGCCCTGCAGGTAATGAGGACTGGTCTCTGCCCGCCCCCATACTGCTGACTTCCAACATACATTCGCCAATAACAGCGACCTTATTTTTCATAGAGTCTAATCCACGCCTAAGAAGCCTTAACGAATACGCTTACGAAAACACCAAGCCGCCGTTAACGTCCATATTTATGCCACTGACGAATGCCGCATCACTAGAAGCCAAGAAGCTCACTGTGTCAGCGACTTCATTGGGAGCACCCTCACGACGAAGTGGTGTGTTCCCAGCTGTGGCTTTTCGCCCCTCGGGTTTACTGAATGTGTCATGGAATGTTGTGCTGATCATGCCGCAGCAGAGAGAATTAACCCGGATACCCTTGGGCCCCAACTCCTTTGCCATAGAGCGCGTAAATGTCATGACCGCACCCTTTGAAGTTGCGTAGGCACTGGCACCGGGGCCACCGCCATCACGTCCTGCCTGTGAGGCGAAGTTGATGATCGAGGCGCCTTCAGACATATAAGGAACAACCGCTTTAGTTACCAGGAAGGTAGAGCTTATATTTAGCTGCATAACATAATTAAAAAACTCAAGATCCATTTCTTCGATGGTTTTACGTGCAACCAAACCTCCGGCCACGTTAACCAAAATATCAATACTAGAGCCAAAGGCTTCTATAGTTTTAGCAATCAATCCTTCTACATCAGCGGGCGAGGTCATATCACCTTTGTATAAAATGGCCTGACCACCAGCGGACTCAATGTCGTTTAAAGTTTGCTGGGCCAGATCATGACTGCCATGATAATTCACTACGACCTTAGCACCCTCTGCAGCCAACTTAAGCGATATGGCTCTGCCTATATCTCTCACGCCACCGGTCACGACTGCAACTTTGTTCTGATGTTTCATATTACTTTTACTCTATCTATATCAAATTTATTAATCTGTAGCTGCCTATCTAACCACGCCAAACTACTTTTCGAGCGTACGGAAATAGTCGAATACTTCAGGAACATTGCCATTACCCATACCGGCATCAAAGGCGGCCTGGAGATTTGCCGAGGTGCCCTCAGCTATTTGAGATCGAGTGCCCAAGCCCTCAACCATCTCGAGGAAATAGGCCAGATCTTTGTTCGCATTAGCAATAGAGAAACCTAAATCACTGACACCGTCTACGGCATAATTCTTACAAAATTTCATAAACGGCGAAGTAGAAGGACCCGTCGACATAATATCGAACAGCTGCTGGCGATCGACGCCCGCACTTTCAGCCACGGCAAACGCCTGAGACATAGCACAAACCGAGGTCATGCCCATAAAGTTATTAATCAACTTGGTGGTGTGCCCAGCGCCAAGCGCGCCCATGTAAAAGATATTCTCACCTTGCATCTCGAGGATCGGCTTAACCTTATCAAAAGTCGCTTGATCGCCAGCTGCCATGATATTAAGCAGACCATCAAGGGCGTGAGCTGGTGTGCGACCCAGTGCAGCGTCAACCATGCCTGCACCTTTTGCGGCAAGGTCGGCTCCGATCTTACGGGTGGATGCCGGAATCGAGGTTCCAAAATCAATCACCACGGCGCCTTCTTTGATACCAGCCAGTATGCCGTCTTCGCCATACATAACCTTTTCAACCACAGTAGAGGTCGTAAGGCACAGCATAATAATATCGCATGCCGCGGCTAACTCTGCAGCAGAGGACGCCTCGGAACCACCGCGAGCAACAACAGAGGCAACGATCTCCTTGTTGAGGTCCATTACGATTGGCTTGAAGTTTCTATTTTGTAAATTCTCGACCATGTTGCCACCCATGAGACCCAGGCCGATAAAACCGATGACGGGAACTGTCATGTAATTCTCCCTATTTAAAATTCTGTTAGTTAAGTTCGTATAATTATTTTCTGATTAGCACTTAGCACTTAGCACTTCGGGCTTAGTGGCTCAATTTTTGGGCATAGAATCCAGACGCTGGCGAGGGCTGATACAGCCAGTCCAGCGCCAATCATAAATGCCGGAGTGTAGTTGCCACCTGCAGTGAGCATAGGCACCAATGCGGTTAAGCCAACAGCGCCAAGCTTAGCGGCCATACCAGAAAACCCAGCCAGCGTGCCCACTGTTTTGCCACCAAAGAAATCACTCGGCAGAGTCTGAACGTTGCCAATGGCTGTCTGGAAGCCAAACAAAATAACGGCCATCAGCAAGACGGCGGTAATCGGCGAACCAGGATTCGACATAGCGAGAAGTGCCGGGAGCATAGTCAAGCAACCTAATGTGATGACCAGCTTGCGAGTATGGTCAGTGGACCATCCGGCCTTAAACCTATTTTGCGCCAGCAAACCACCAAAGAAGGCACCCAGCATTGCACCCATATAGGGAACCCAACCATAGAGCGCAACTTGCTTAACATCCATCCCATACACTTCGAAAAGGTAGATTGGAATCCAGAAAATAAATAACCACCAGATGGGGTCAATACAGGCGGAGGCGATAATCACACCCCAGCTCTGCTTATGCGAAAGCAGCTCGCCTGTTGAGGGGTTATAACCTTCATCATTTTCATTGTGATCTGTGACAGCTTGGTTTTCCTGCCCGCTGAGAATATATTCACGCTCTTCATCAGTGATCCAGGGATGGTATTTCGGCGGCGCTTTTACAAGAATCATCCAAGGGATAAGCCATAGCAGACCCAGCACACCAATCAGAACAAAAATCATTTGCCAGCTAAAGTAGATCGCCAGCGTACCAATCAACGGTATGGACACCAAGCCACCGATCGCGGCGCCTGAGTTAAATATACCCTGGGCCAGCGCCCGCTCTTTAGTTGGAAACCACTCCGCATTACTTTTAGTTGCACCAGGCCAGTTGCCCGCCTCGGCCAAACCCAACAGGCTGCGGAAAATACTGAAAGTGACAACGCCCTTGGCAAAAGCGTGCATTATGGTCGCTATAGACCAAACACTAATGGACAGAGCAAAGCCTAAACGGGTGCCAATCCAATCGAATATTTTGCCGAAGATAGCTTGGCCAAAGGCATAGGAAAAAATAAAGATAACAGACAGAAACGCATAAATTTCTTTGTGCTCATCTGCGCTTTTATCCGGATAGAGATCTCCTGCAATACTCGGCCAAAGTACTACTAAGGCCTGGCGATCAATATAGTTAATCACTGTGGCAAGCGCGATCAGTGCGATCACCCACCAACGAAGGTTCGTTATTTTCATTTATTATTCTCCGCTAAAAAATCTTCTCTCATTGGACTAAACACATCGATCAATACACCGGCTTTCTTACAAATAGCACCATGGCTGATATTAGGCTCCATAAAGAAACAGTCCCCAGCTACCAGGGTTTTGGTTTCGTCGCCCACGGTGACATCGAATTCACCGCTCTCCACATAGGCAACCTGGGAGTGAAAGTGGCTGTGGACATAACCCTCACTGCCCTGATCGAAATAGACTTTGACCATCATGATCTGATTATTGAAACCCATGATTTTTCTTGTAACACCTGGAGCAACAGGTTCGGTTAATAACTCTTCTCCAAATAGAAAAGGTGCTGTTTGCATGTTTTATTTCTCCAAATCCTGGTCTGGGTACTGTTACTAAACGGGTTTATTTACCTGCGCAGAGCAGGCCTATCTAATAATATTATCTGTAATCACAGCAGTGTTTTCCGCCTGGCTGTGCAACTCACTCACTGAGGGTAAGGGAGTTGCTGTTAGGCTATTTTTAACAATTCGCGTCACCGGCTCACCGACGGTATGTTCTATCTTGATCGCAGGGGTATTCGAGAAACGGTTATTTTCAATGGTTGTTACCTGCACGCCGTGCAAATAAATCGACGCTTTAGATTTGTTTTTACTGCCAGTACCCACATTGGTTAGCTCAGAATTGGTAAGGGTAAAATGCGGCCCAAAGGTACTTTCATCCGTTCCGCCGCGATACAAGCTAGCAAGCGCGCCCTGCACGTTGGTAAAGCTGGAATTCTTGACGACCACGTAATCCACGTTAAAGATGCCGTAATCATCGGCCTCCTTATCCATAGCCAGTATGGCGCCACTGACGTCGCTGAAGCGGGAATCGAGAATGACGACACTGTCTGCCATAGTGCTCTTGGCGACATTTAGAAAGTTGAAATGGCGGTTAACATCAAGCTGTATAAACTCGGAGTTCTCCACCTTGATCTGGTAGTTGATCAACATCGAATAGGGGCTGGTACGAATAACAGAATTACCCACATTGTCCGGTGAACGAGCGCCAGAGATCACCAGGCCACTCAGCTTCAAGCTGCCACCATCCGCAATCTCGAACAGTGTGGAACGCTCAAACTCAATCTTAGATCGACTGTCACCCAGCAGCGTGAGAGGCTTGTCGATATCGATTACTTTGCTCAGCAGGTAATCCCCTGCAGCGAGACGGATAATGTCGCCGGACTCCGCTAGGTCAATTGCTTGCTGCAACTCACCAGGTGCCGGCGTAACGTCGATGGCGCGCCCGGTATCAAATCGTATAGATGCATCTGATTTCGGATACCAAGAGACGCCAGTGTCATCTTTATTCAACACCACGAGATCTTGTTTGGCACCGACGTCGTTTAGGCCGGGTGACTCAGGATAAAGCAGTCCATTGGCGGCTCTTGTTAAAGTCACCGCTTGACTGCTAAAGCCCTCAGCAAGCTGCGGGCTCTCAACATTGTTCAGCACATTGTCAGCAAAGCGAATGCCACTGACATCGTCATACAATGTAAATGTGTCACGGCCATTATCATTAACGATCAAGTTACTCGTGAACTGACTGTCAACCGGTGTCGCCGAACGCTCGGCATCACTGCCAGCAGCCAGCTGAATATGTTCGTTGTTTATCATGCTGTTGTTTTCAATCTGGGCATTAACGACCTGGTGGTAGCGATTGATAGAGGAATTAGGCACGCCATTCATCACCACAAGAGAGCCACCAAATCGGTAACCGGTTAAGCCCTCTAGGTAATTATTGCGAATAATCTGGCCCTTATTGATTACGCGAATGCCACCAGTGTGATCAACTCGACCGCCTAAGAAGATATTCTCTTCGACAATATTGTTATCGCCGTGGCGAAGAGTCAGTGTGCCTTTGGACTCGAAGAACAGATTGCCACGCACCTGATTACTACCAGACTTAACAGAGACTATTTCTACCTCACCATCACAGCGGTCAAAATAATTATTTTCGACCAGCGTAAAAGAATCAGAGAGGGAATAGTGACTAGTGCCAATACGCAATGTTTCCCCACCATTTGACCCCAGAACAGGTCGAGGGCCAAAATAGTTGTGATCTATGCGGTGGTGGTTTTCCTGGCTCGCTTCGGAATCGAGCCGAACCGCCATGGTCACACCTTTGTTGCGCTTGCCTTCCAGATGATTGTGATCAAAGCGATTATGCCTGCCGTACATGGCGACCCAGTAGTCCGCTTCGAAGCGCTCTGGATTGCTAAAATTATCGATAACCACTTCAGTCACTCGCGAGTGATTAGCCAGATGCTCTTTGTTGCGGCGAAAGCTGATAACCTGAAGAGTTGGCGTATAGCCATCTTTGAAAATAAGCCCTGACACTTCGAGGTACTCGCCTGCCAGGCTGAGGTTAGATTGCCCGGTGATAAACACCTTGCCCTTGGTCTCAGCGGTTAAGCGTATGGGCCGATCTGCTTCACCGGTACCGGTAAACAGTATTTCAAAGTTTTTCCAGGTGCCGTTGGCAAGCTTGATAACATCGCCAGGTTTGGCGTTTGCCACAGCCTGCTCAAATTCTGCCTGATCTTGAACTCTTATTTCGCCTGGCTTAATTGGCGTACAACCTACCGCAGCTAACAACAGTACCAATGAGAGGCTTAGCGTAATCTGTCGAACGGTAATCATTGGCCGCATATTATTATTCTCATTAGTTAAATATCACAGGACTGGGATATGACAATCAAAGAAAAAGTCAAATCGGCCACCGTGCTGAGGGAATTGACAGACCCTATTTGCAGAGCAAAATTTACCTTCTTTATGCCTAATTGTCAAACATCTTTGTAATACCAATTTTCAATATTGGCTAGCAAGGTAATTTTTTGAAATCGGCGGGGCCGCATCGGCTCAAGTAAGGACAATAGGGCCGTAAATGACACAAGATTTTTAACCGGGGGGGGCATCCCTGAGGATTTTTTATAAGCAGGAAGGCCGCTGGCTCGCACTGAGGAAACAGGCAACCAACGGAAAAAATTATTCGAATTAAATGGGGCTTACGGCATGGACTAACTAGAGATCGAGGCGCCCTACCGGAAAGCGTTCACGCATTTGAGAAACCTTGCGCTGCACTTCTGACACCGCCTCTTGCTCAATCGTTTCATGCAACGCCGTTAACATACGAGAGAAATGATTACGCATCGCAATACGTGCCTTAGCCGAATCCTTCTCTACCATTGCCTCGAATATGGCTCGATGTTCAGCAAGGCGCTGAGCATCGTCTTTCATACAGACAGCTTGGTGTGCCAAACGGATATTATCGAGCTCTTCCTGGACATCCCAGAGCTGGGAAATCAACATCGATAAAACGCGATTATTCGTGGCCTCAGAAATAATTTCATGAAACTTTCGATCAGCCACTACCGACGCAAGGTGCCCCTCAATGTTCTCCAGGGCCATATCTTCAAGTGCTTTTTCTAGCTCTATCAGCTGGGAGTCTGTGATTAACACCGCCGCCAGGGCGGCAGCCTCACCTTCGATAAATACGCGCGACTCAATCAACTCAAAGGGGCTTACCGAGTTTGCCAGGCCTGAAAATCCAGCGCTGGGCTCCAGAACATAGACTCCAGAGCCAGTTTTAACTGCAACTCGCCCTTTTGCTTCAAGTGCAATTACCGCTTCACGGATAGTCGGCCGGCTAACCGAGAACCGCTCTGCCAATTCTCGCTCAGAAGGCAGCCGACTGCCGACCGGGTATTCACCCGAATCCACCAGCACCAATATTTTGTCGGCGATTTGACGATATAAACGCTTGTTCGAGTTGCTCATCGGTATACTTTCGCTCGTATGTTGGAAATAGCAAACAGATCTCTATGACACAATCTACACTTTGTATTACAGCACATTGAAATTGGTAAGACAATATTTCTGGCTTGTGTTGCCCCTTAGGATACACTAAATTATCCGTATTCGAGTTAACTAACAAACCCTTTGACGCGCAATTAGCCCCGCTCACATCATTTGCCATAGACCTCTAATACTCACTGTAGATGTAAATAGGGAAAATAGAAAAATTACCCCAAAAATACTATTGGCAATCCAACCGCTTTTATACTTTTTCATCAGGTCTTTTCGGTTGCTGAGATAAAAAATGCAGGCAACTGTGGCCGGAAGAATCACTGCATTAAAAGCCTGAGACACAATCATTACCAATACAGGCCGGGCTTCAAAAATCGGCACTACCAGGCCGAGCAGCGAAATCAGAAAAACCAATATTCTATAACGGCCGAGAGTCATGTTGCGCTCCGCGCCTGTATAGTCACACAGCAGCCAGGGCAGCATCAGCACATTGGGGATTTGCGAAGACACCCCCGCGGCAATCAATCCAAAGGCAAATATTGACGCCGCCATAGGACCGGCAAGCGGCTCCAGTAAGGCCACCATCTGAGAGGCCTTTGATAGACTTATACCCTCTGCATGTAGGGTGCCTGCAGCGGCGGCCATAATTGCGGCACTGATAACAAACATCAGTACTACCGAAAAAGCTGCGTCATTGCGCTGCTTTTTATAATCGACCAAAGTCCAGCCCGCCTCCTTAACCAACGTGGTGCGAATAATAAACAAACCAGAAAACACCGTGGTGCCCACCATTGAGGCGACAACCAGATAGGCGCCTTTGCCTGCGTCGCCAGAGGGTTGAGGAATACTGGGTATCAACCCCCGGATTATGTCCTCCGGTGGCGGCATCATGATAAAGAAGTTAATCAAAAAGCAGGCTGCCATAATGGCCACAATTACCGCTAGGCTGCGCTCAAAAAACGCTGTTCTGCCATTCCAAAATATGTAGTAAACCAAGCTGACAAAAAAAGCGGCAAAATAGATTGGCGAAATACCGCCAACCACAAAGGATTTTGACCACTCGTAGCAGATCTCAGCAACAATGCCCATGACACCCATAACACTGCCGCACACACCGGCGGTCAAAGCGGCAATAAAGAAGATGCCGACTGAGGGGTGCAGGTGCTTGCGAAAGGCTTGCAGTGCCGTCTCACCGGTTATCAAGGTGTAACGGCCATACTGATTGATCATAAAAAACGTGCATAGACAGGATGCCACAATGGTCCAAAGCAGGGTCATACCATAATCTGCACCTGCTTTGGCCATAGCGGTAACACTGCCAGTACCAATATTGAAGCCGAGCAAAAAGATTCCCGGAAGAAACAGAGCCAGCCCAGCAAAGAACTTCTGGCGCAGAGAAGTCGGCGCTTGGGAACCAGTGTCAGTTCTATTGATCATTGTAATTTCTTTCTATTTTGCGCAGACAGCGCGCGGATAACTCCGCGCACTTCCGCCAGGCCCTTTAGGCGCCCTATTGCGGAATACCCCGGGTTCACTGCTTTGTCGATATCATCCATCATCTGATGCCCATGATCGGGACGGATAAAAATCTCAGCATCTTCAAATCCACTTTGCCTGCGTCGCGTCTCTTCGTTGAGCAGTTCATTAATTACCCCGACCATATCGATATCACTATCTAGATGACTGGCTTCGTAAAATGAGCGCGGCTCTTTAGGGTCTAGGCAGACACCGCGCAAATGAGAGAAATGGATACGTGGCCCAAACCTTCGCGCCATCTCTGGAAGGTCATTGTCCGGCCGACTGCCATAGGTGCCCACGCAGAGGGTCATACCGTTGGATGGGCTGGGTAGCGCATCAAATAGCAGCTCAAGATCACTTGCCGTACAGATAATGCGCGGTAAGCCAAGCATATCTCGTGGCGGATCATCGGGATGGATCGCCAGCTTAACGCCCAGAGCTTCAGCTCTCGGCAGCACCTTACTGAGAAATGAGATTAGGCGTATACGCAGAATATCGGCCGTTGTCTGACTGTAGTTGGCCAGCATGGCGCGAAAATCCACAAGCCCATAAGCCTCGGTCATCTTGCCAGGCAACCCGGCGATAATATTATTGGTTAGCTGTTGCCGTTCAGCCTCAGGCATCAACTCAAAGGCATTTTTAGCCTCGAGGATTTGCTCTTCGCTGTACTCTTTTTGCGCGTTAGCGCGCTGCAGAATAAACAGATCGAAGGCAGCAAATTTATGTTGATCAAAGCGCAGTGAATAAGCGCCACTTGGAAGTTTGAATTTAAGGTCCGTGCGTGTCCAGTCGATGACCGGCATAAAGTTATAGCAGATAGTTTTGATACCGCAGGCGGCTAAATTCTCCATAGACGCTATCCAGTTATTCACATAGGTCTCATAGCCGTGCCGTGCCAACTTGATATCCTCGTGAACTGGAATACTTTCCACCACCGTCCAGGCAAGGCTCGCCGCGCCAAGCTCAGAGGATTCTATCAATCTCTGATGCTCTCTTATCGCTTCAATCGGCCAGATCTCTCCAGTAGGTATGCTGTGTAATGCACTCACCACGTCCGTGGCACCGGTCTGCCTAATATCACTGATGGTCACCGGGTCATTGGGCCCAAACCATCGCCAAGATTCACGCATGATTTTTCCTTCGAATTAGGGTTAATCAAACGTTATGCCAACCCATTTAAATTTTTATTCTGGCGTGTAGTCTAGGCAACACAGCCTGATTCAGAGCATCAACTTATGCCTGCTCGCAAAATAAAAAAAGGGGCACCAAAGTAAAACTCTGGCACCCCCTTGCTTATAGATGACTAACGCGCGTTAATTAGAAACGGTAGCTAGCACCTAAAGTTACTCTACGATCAGGAAGGCCTACGAAACATGTAGGACCAGTTCCAGTTACACAATTTTGTACGATGCCTGATTCGGTAAGATTTACCGCTTCAACACCAACACTCAAGTTGTCATTCACATCATAGTTAATGCTGGCATTTAGCTGGCCACGATCAGCAGTTACAACTGGGAAGCTGAAGGTACTGCTGCCGCTAGTGTTAGCGCCGCCGGCGAAATCATTAGTGCGGAACTCTTCGCGCCATGTGTAACGTACTCGAGCTGAAATACCGTGTTTCTCATAGAAAACAGTGAAGTTATAAGCGTCTTCAGAAAAATCAAGCAGACCACGTGGAATAGTTACATCACCCAGTACGGTAAGGCCGCGACCTGAAGTGGTGTCAGCTGCTGAACCGCCTTTGAATTCCTGAGTGGTGTAGTTAGCAATCACACCAAAACCAGAAGCCCAACCCAGCTGATCTTCATAGCTAGAAAGGTCGTATTGGAAAGCAAGCTCGATACCTGATTGAGTAGTGGTTACAGCGTCGTTACCGGGCTGTGTAAAGTCAACACACATACCGTTAACATTTGGATCACCTAACTGATTAGGGACCACGACAGGGTTGTAGATACCGCCGCCAGGACAGTTAGCATCTGTCTCACGAGCGAAACCACCTGTAGTTGACGAGTCTGACACCAGAAGGGCACCTTCATAACTCTGACCAAAGATATTGGTACGATCCTTAGTGAAGTAGCCGATGCTGGCAATAGCTGAAGGAGCAAAATACCACTCAACCGACAGATCAAAGGAGTCAACTTCTTCAGGTTCCAAAGCAGGATTACCTAATGAGACAACCGCGTTTTCACTTGGGTCATAGGTAAAGCCAGTGTTCAGATCGCTAAAGTTTGGACGTCGAATATCAGTACCGTAACCTAAGCGCACAATCAGATCCTCAGTTGGCTGTGCAACCAGATTCAAGCGTGGCAGCAGGAAGTCATAACTACCAGAAGTAGTTTGCAATTCCCTGTTACCGTTAACATCTTCAGGACCAAACGCCACTGAATCAACTGTAGTATCTACATAACGCAGACCGAGGTTACCGCGGAAGATACCATGCTCAAAATTAGCTTGCACATAGAGCGCCTGAGTTTCTTCACCAACATCAAAGAACGAGTTCTTATCAGACTCTAGATTCAGAGTAAGATCGCCATCAGCTCCTGGCTCGTTGAGGCGGTGTGCTGCAAGAGCAGCTTCCAAAACACTAACAACACCGTCTGGATCTGAGAATGAGCGATCTGGATCGATCAACAAGAAATTACTAATGAACAGGTCTCGACCATCTGCATCACCATAATTACTGGGACCTTTAACCAACAGCTCTGAAAACAGAGTGCCGTTTGGGCTATCTTCCAGCTTGCTGAAACCACCAATGCGATCATCAATATCTTCAAATCTGCTTGAAGACTCATTGAAACGATAACCGACATCTACAGACGTAATAGAGTTCCAATCAAGCGCGTATGACAAATCAACTCGGAAAGCATTTTCTTCATTGTTAGTCGTGTTGCGACCAACATCAACCTGATCCAAAACAACGTTGGCTGGATTGGTTAAGTCAGCAACTGATGGAGCGAACGCTGAATCAAAATTAATACCAAACGATAAGCTGTCACCAGACAAATCATAGATAAAAGGAACGCAGTTATCATTGCTCGTACTTGCGTCACCGGTAGCGGCGCCATCAAGCGGGCAGTTGGGATTAATAAAGTTCATTGTAGTATTCAAAGTAGGATTAGACGTATCCGACTTTGTGGTCGAAACTTCAAAGGTTGCAGTCAGCCTATCGCGCTGCCACTCACCACCAAACGAAAATATTTCGCTATCAGTGATACGTGAACCGGTTTCACTGCTGAAGCGCAAATTTGGATCGTCGTCATCATTAGCTAGATCCGGAACAAGCTCACCCGCAAGTGCAGCCTGGACTACGCCACGGCCTACGCCGAAGTCTACTGTTTCAAAAGCAGTAGGTATACTGATCTGACGCAAAGAGCTTATACCAGAAGCCTGGAGTCTATACTGATCGCGACTTCTTTCCTGCTCATTGATAATGGCGTCGAAATGAAACTTTAAGTTGTCATTAGGCGCCCATTCAAACGTTGTGGCAACGTTAGTCGTCTCGTAGTCATCATTCTCTTGCTCTTGAACCAGGAACTGGATACCAAGGAATTCAGATGGGTCTGCACCAGCAGGAGTAGCAATGTTGTCACGGTCAGTACGAGGACGGAATGAAACCGCTTCTTGCTCAGTGATACTACCGCTGATCACAAAACCGAAATCACCCATGTCAGTGGACCAGGTGTCACCGTAAGCGCCAGAAAATCTAGGCAGATAACCTTCAGTAGAAAGACTGCTATCTTCTGCCTGAACTCGAATAGACCCCAGAGTTTCTTCCAACTCCAGAGGTCGGATAGTTCTCAGGTTGATAGTACCACCAACAGAACCTTCAATGGTTTTAGCGTCGGACGCCTTAGTCACTTCAACAGAAGAGATAATGGACGCATTCACATCTTCAAAATCTATACCGCTACGACCAGAGCCCGAACCTACAGTCGAAATGCCATTGATCTCTACACGGTTTGCGTTAGTACCACGGATCTGAACACCAGTACCGATACCCGCTGTACGTGTAATCTGAACACCGGTGATATTTTCAAGCACTTCAGCCAGATTTTGATCCGGTAGCTTACCGATGTCATCTGCCTGAATAATTTCGATTAAATTAGCAGTGGATCGCTTCTCTTCAAGCGCACTTGCAAGAGACCCCCGAATTCCGGTTATTACTACTTCTTCTAATGTTTCAGTCTGTGCTTGCGCGGTAACCGACAGTGCCAGAGGCAATGTGGCTGCAGCCAAGGCTAGCATCCTGATCATACTGTGATGATTTTTCATCTAGTTTCCCCTAAGAAAATTCTAATTGTTATATCGAGCTCAACAGCCCGTAGCGCATCTAATCCAATTTAAGCATTTATGTCAACCATTATTAATATCCAATTATATTAAATTGGTAAGACCGATACACATTTCCAACCTGAGTTAGATCTGATATCCGCATAGTCCCCCCAAACAAACCATTTTGCTCAAGAGGCGAATTTATCCATATTGTTTATACAGAATGGCCTCCCTATAACTACGCAAATCATAGGGCCCGCCAGCTTATGCCCATGAGAGTTGGCGACTGTGTCCCAGATCTATATCGAGAGCTCGGCATAAACAGTGCTGACATTTAACGCTTGATAGGTACAGAGGGGTAAAGAGGGGTAAAGAGGGGTAAAGAGGGCTTTTTGATAGGTACAGAGGGGCTTTTTGATAGGTAAAGAAGGGTTTTTGATAGGTACAGAGGGGCTTTTGATAGATACAGAGGGGCTTTTGATAGATACAGAGGGGGCTTTGGCCGGGGAGATATACAGTTGGCGGATTAATAGCGCGGAAAGCGCTGCTTATGCATCGCCAGTTCCTAGGTAATAAGAGAACTTCTGTTGAACTGATGGAAGATGAGTCTATTGCAATAGGGTGGCTTGATGCAGGGAATCGTTTGCACGGGCTGAGAGCCCTGAGGGTGTTTTACCTGAGGTTAGCGAGACAGGCTGATGCGCTGCCTTGCATAATCTCTCTATTCAAATCGAGCCTTAGATAAACTCAACATTGTCGATTTCATATTCGACATCGCCGCTCGGCGCTTTAACCACTACAACTTCACTGATCTCTTTACCCATTAAGGCTCGCGCAATAGGCGATTGGTAGGAAATTTTGTGGGCTTTAACATCAGCCTCATCATCACCGACAATTTTGTAGGTAAAGGTCTTATCCAGATCAAGGTTGATAATGGTAACAGTGGTACCAAAGATCACACGATCCCCATGGGGAATTTTATGGATGTCGATAACCTGAATATTCGACAGCTTGCCTTCGATATCCTGAATCCGACCCTCAGTGAAGCTCTGCTGTTCACGGGCTGCGTGATACTCGGCATTCTCTTTGAGATCGCCGTGTTCACGGGCCGTGGCAATGGACTCAATAATAGTGGGTCGCACTTCTTTAATCAGATGATGTAGCTCTTCACGAAGTGCGATTTCACCTTCAACTGTCATTGGGGCCTTTTGCATTACGCTAACTCCTGGTGCAGGGTCTGGATGCGGCGCACCGTGGTTTCACCATCAAAGTTCAGTGCCTGACAAACTGCGTCGCCACCGGCCATTGTTGTAGTGTAATAGACACGATGCTGTTCAGCGCTGTAGCGAATTGCCGAAGAATCGGAAATCGCCTGACGACCTTCTGTGGTATTGATAATCAGGTCGATCTTGTCGCTCTTAATCATGTCGACAATATGCGGGCGACCCTCTTTAACCTTGTTGACCAGTGTCACAGGCAGACCAGCTTGTTCAATAATCTTGGCTGTCCCGGTGGTGGCGACTAACTTAAAGCCGAGATCAACCAGTTGCTTAGCCAGTGCTGCAACCTGATGCTTGTCGCGCTCACGGACGCTGACAAAGGCGGTGCCGCTAGTAGGAATTTCGTCGCTGGCGCCGAGTTCGGCTTTGCCATAGGCCTCAGCAAAGGTTGCGCCCACGCCCATCACTTCACCGGTAGACTTCATCTCTGGCCCGAGAATCGGGTCAACGCCGGGGAATTTATTGAACGGGAACACCGCTTCTTTAACACTGAAGTACGGGGGGATAATTTCTTTGGTGAAACCCTGAGACGCCAGAGTTTGACCGACCATGCAACGGGCGGCAATTTTCGCCAGAGAGGTGCCGATACATTTGGAGACAAAGGGCACGGTTCGCGAGGCGCGAGGATTAACCTCAATCACGTAGATCAGACCATCCTGAAGTGCCAACTGCACATTCATTAAGCCGCGTACACCTAGCTCTAGGGCCATTTTTTTGCACACTTCGCGCATCTCATTCTGAATATCTTCGCCGAGACTGTATGGCGGTAACGAGCAGGCAGAATCACCAGAGTGAATACCAGCCTGTTCAATATGCTGCATGATGGCGCCGATAACCACTTGCTCGCCGTCACTGACTGCATCCACATCCATCTCAATGGCGTTGGGCAGGAAGAAGTCGAGGAGCACAGGAGAGTCATCAGAGACCTGTACGGCGGTCTTCATATAGTGACGCAGCTCATCTTCTTTGTAGACAATCTCCATGGCTCGTCCGCCCAGTACATAGGAGGGACGCACAACCAGTGGGTAGCCAATTTCTTTGGCCAGTTCCACGGCTTGGTCAGCACTGCGGGCAGTGGCATTCTGTGGCTGCAGTAGGCCAAGCTTTTGAATCATCTGCTGGAAGCGTTCGCGATCTTCGGCACGATCAATGGCATCTGGCGTGGTGCCAACAATGGGCACGCCGGCAGCTTCAAGGGCACGGGCCAGTTTAAGCGGCGTTTGACCACCAAACTGAACGATCACACCTTTGGGCTTTTCGATACGTACGATTTCCAACACATCTTCTAGAGTCACTGGTTCAAAGAACAGTCGATCGGAGGTGTCGTAATCTGTGGATACGGTCTCTGGGTTACAGTTGACCATAATGGTTTCGTAACCGTCTTCGCGCATTGCCAGGGCCGCGTGAACACAGCAATAATCAAACTCAATACCCTGACCAATACGGTTGGGGCCGCCACCGAGAACAAGAATCTTGTCGCGATTACTGGGGCGTGCCTCGCACTCTTCTTCATAGGTGGAGTACATGTAGGCAGTATCTGTAGCAAACTCTGCGGCACAGGTATCGACGCGCTTATAAACGGGGTGCAGACCCAGCTCGTAACGCAGTTCGCGCACGGCGGTTTCGCCACAGCCTAAAACATCACCAATGCGGCGATCGGAGAAGCCTTTGCGCTTTAAGCGATAGAGGCTTTTCTCATCCAGGTCGCTAAGGCTATGTTGCGCCAGGGCCAGCTCATCTTTAATCAGATCTTCGATCTGCACCAGGAACCAGGGGTCAACCTTGGTGCGGGCAAATACGTCTTCCATACTCATGCCATGTCTAAAGGCATCGCCCAGATACCAGATACGGTCGGGACCGGCTACGGCCAGCTCGCTGTTGAGAACCGCTTCTGGATTTTCAGTCTCAGCAGTGATCTTCGGATCGAAACCGGAGGCATCAACCTCGAGACCACGGAGGGCTTTTTGCAGGGACTCTTGGAAGGTACGGCCAATGGCCATTACCTCACCCACAGATTTCATCTGCGTGGTCAGAGACTGATCGGCTTTCTCAAATTTCTCAAAAGCGAAGCGTGGGATTTTGGTTACTACGTAATCAATGCTTGGCTCAAAGGAAGCCGGGGTTGCGCCGCCCGTAATTTCATTTTGCAATTCGTCGAGGGTGTAACCTACAGCCAGTTTCGCTGCGACGCGCGCGATGGGGAAGCCAGTGGCTTTTGAGGCCAGTGCTGAAGAGCGCGATACCCGTGGGTTCATCTCAATAACAATCAGTCGGCCATCTTCTGGATTCACCGCAAACTGTACGTTGGAACCGCCGGTTTCAACGCCGATCTCACGCAGTACCTTGATCGAGGCGTTGCGCATGATTTGGTATTCTTTGTCGGTCAGGGTCTGGGCCGGGGCAACGGTAATCGAGTCGCCCGTGTGGATACCCATGGGGTCGAGGTTTTCAATGGCACAGATAATAATGCAGTTATCTTTGCGATCTCGAACCACTTCCATTTCAAACTCTTTCCAGCCAATCAGCGACTCATCGATAAGCAGCTCATTGGTCGGCGAGAGATCTAGGCCACGACGGCAGATCTCTTCAAATTCTTCGCGGTTGTAAGCAATACCCCCGCCAGAGCCACCCATGGTGAAAGACGGACGAATCACACAGGGAAAACCAAAGCGATCTGAAACCTGAATGGCCTCTTCCATGCTGTGGGCAATACCGGAATTCGGTGTATCCAGACCAATGGCTTTCATGGCCTTATCAAAGCGCTCGCGATCTTCGGCTTTGTCGATGGCATCGGCATTGGCACCAATCATTTCTACGCCATACTTCTCGAGTACGCCGTGCTTGGCCAAATCCAGTGCGCAGTTCAGAGCGGTCTGACCCCCCATGGTGGGCAGCAGAGCGTCGGGCTTTTCCTGAGCAATAATATGCTCAACCGTGCGCCACTCCACCGGCTCAATATAGGTGGCATCGGCCATGGCGGGATCGGTCATGATTGTTGCGGGGTTGGAGTTCACCAGAATTACCCGGAAACCCTCTTCGCGCAGGGCTTTACAGGCCTGAGCGCCGGAGTAGTCAAACTCACAGGCCTGACCAATAATGATTGGTCCTGCACCCAAGATGAGAATGCTTTTTATGTCAGTTCTTTTTGGCATGTCTTCTCCGAAAGCGACTAGCGTCGATCTTCCATTAACTTGATAAAGTGTTCAAATAGGGATGCTGCGTCGTGTGGGCCGGGGCTGGCTTCAGGGTGACCCTGGAAGCTAAATGCCGGCTTGTCGGTACGCTGGATACCCTGCAAGCTGCCATCGAATAACGAGCGATGGGTGGCAATCAGGTTATCCGGAAGGTTCTCTTCATCCACTGCAAAACCGTGGTTCTGGCTGGTAATCATCACCACATTGCCGGCGAGATCTTCAACTGGGTGGTTAGCACCGTGGTGACCAAATTTCATCTTCACGGTTTTAGCACCTGATGCCAGTGCCAGCAATTGGTGACCCAGGCAGATTCCGAAAACCGGAATATCGGTTTCAAGAATGTCACGAATCGCTTCAATAGCGTAGTCACAGGGCTCTGGATCGCCAGGACCATTGGAAAGGAAAATTCCGTCGGGCTGCATGGCCAAGACTTCGCTGGCGGGTGTTTTCGCCGGCACAACAATCAGCTCACAGTCGAGATCAACTAACATGCGCAGGATATTGCGCTTCACACCGAAGTCGTAGGCAACCACTTTGTATTTTGTGCTGGCTGGATCCTGGGGCTTATGACCTATACCCAGCTCCCAACTGTGTTCAGACCATTGGTAGGTGGTTTCGGTGGTGACCTCTTTGGCCAGATCCATCCCTTTAAGACCGGCAAAACCTCGAGCTGCTGCAAGAGCAGTTTCGTCGTCTAGAGTGCCGGCCATAATGCAACCGTTCTGAGCACCACTTTCACGCAGTATACGTGTCAGCTTGCGGGTATCTATATCGGCTATTCCGAGGATATTGTTATCCTTGAGATAGTCATCTAGACCTTGCTGGCTACGAAAGTTGGATACCATTAAAGGTAGATCACGGATCACCAAACCCGATGCCCAGATTCTATCCGACTCAGCATCTTCGTCATTAACGCCGACGTTGCCGATATGGGGATAGGTTAGGGTTACGATTTGTTGAGCGTATGAGGGATCAGTAAGAATTTCCTGATACCCGGTGAGGGCAGTATTGAAGACTACTTCACCAACAGAGATTCCATCCGAACCGATGGCAGTTCCTCTGAAAATTGTTCCGTCTGCTAGCGCAAGTACGGCTTCCCGGTGAGTCTGGGAATTCACACAACCTCCTAATTATTTACATGTAACGTAGACCTGAAGTCAGGCATCTCCGATTACGGCATCAGTAGCTTGTGAATATGTGCAAAAAAGCGAGATGAAACTCTGCGTCTCATCTCGCTAAATATAATATTCTGCTGTGCTCTAACCTCTCGGAACGAGACCACATCTTGGCTGTGGTGTTAGGCGGGTATTTTAGTGAAAAGAGCGCATTTTGTCCATCACTGATATAACTATTTTACACAGCTATGGGACGCCTATTTAAGACCGAGCACATCCTGCATATCAAATAGGCCTGAGTCCTTTTGCGACAACCATAGGGCCGCCCTGACCGCACCGCGGGCAAAGGCCAAACGGCTAGAGGCTTTGTGGGTAATCTCTACGCGTTCACCTTCACCGGCAAACAACACTGTGTGGTCGCCGACAATATCGCCGCCACGCACTGTGGCAAAACCGATAGTGTCGTGATCACGGGCGCCGGTATGGCCTTCGCGACCGTAGACAGCAACCTTCTTGAGGTCGCGACCCGCTGCAGTGGCGACTGCTTCACCCAGAGACAATGCCGTGCCTGAAGGGGCGTCGACCTTGTGACGGTGATGGGCTTCAAGGATTTCAATATCGGTTTCATCTGCGAGGACTTTTGCCGCTAACTCTGCCAACTTAAAGCACAGATTGACGCCAGTGGAAAAATTCGAGGCCATACAGATAGAGCTACTGGCTGCAGTGGTTGAAACCTGAGCCAACTGCTCAGCATCCAAACCGGTGGTGCCAATAACCATTTTTTTATTTTGAGCGGCACAGAAGGCAACATTGGCTGCCGTGGCACTGGGCACACTGAAGTCGATAAGCACGTCGAACTGATCGGCGACGTCACTGATGGCGCTAACCACTAGAATCCCGTTTTTACCCACTCCGGCCAACTCGCCGGAATCAACGCCGATAAGAGAGCTTTCTGGGCGCTCTAGGGCGACTGTGAGTTGAGCGCCGTCATTCAACAATATAGCGTCAATCAAGGCCTTGCCCATACGGCCGCCGGCTCCGGTAATCGCTATTCTGCTCATGGTCTTATCCTATAACTGTTGGTAATTTCGCTTTTTTAGCGACGAGTCGCCGTTAAGAAGCTCGTTATATTACGCGGATCGATTTTAGCTGGTCAAATTATCGAAGAATTTCTTTACACCGTCGAACCAGTTACTGCTCCGTGGCGAGTGCTTACTCTTGCCATCCAAGCTATCTTCAAACTTTTTCAACAGCTCGCGCTGCTCGGCACTGAGATTGATCGGCGTTTCCAACACTACTCTGCACAGCAGATCACCTGTTCCACCACCGCGAACTGGGGCAACGCCCTTGCCACGTAGACGAAACAGTTTACTGCTCTGAGTTTCCGCAGGGATCTTTAACTTAACCTTGCCTGACAGCGTCGGCACTTCAAGCTCACCACCGAGGGCAGCCTGAGCAAAACTAATCGGCACTTCACAGTGTAGGTTGGCGTCATCGCGAACAAATATCGGATGATCACGCACTACCATCTGTACATAGAGATCGCCCGGAGGGCCACCCTGAGGACCGGCTTCACCCTTACCGCCAAGACGGATTCGATCGCCAGTATCAACACCCGCAGGAATTTTCACTGAAAGGGTCTTTTGCTCTTCAATAACACCCTGGCCATGACAGCTGCCACAGGGATCAGAAATCATCTGACCGCGACCGCGACACTGAGGACAGGCTTGCTGTACGGAGAAGAAACCCTGTGACATACGCACCTGACCGGCACCACCACAGGTAGTACAGGTCACCGGGGAAGAGCCTCTGCGCGCGCCTGAACCATCACAGGGATCGCAGGGGCTCAGAGTGGGCACGTCAATCTGTACGGTTTTACCGCGTACGGCATCTTCGAGATCTAGCTGCAGGTCATAGCGCAGGTCGGAACCGCGAGCTGGACCGCCGCGACCTCCGCCGCCGCCACCAAAGATGTCGCCGAAAACGTCACCAAAGACATCGCCGAAACCACCACCGCCGCCACCGCGTTGACCGCCGCCGCTATTGCCATCAACACCGGCATGGCCATAGCGGTCATAGGCCGCTTTCTTGTCGTCGTCACCGAGAATCTCATAGGCTTCCTGAGCTTCTTTAAACTTATCTTCGGCATCCGCGCCTTCAGGATTTCGGTCCGGGTGAAACTTCATCGCGACGCGACGAAATGCCTTCTTAATTTCAGCAGCAGAGGCACCTTTGTCCACACCCAATACATCGTAGTAATCGCGTTTTGCCATAACTTAATTCTTTTTTCCAATCTGTAGCCAATATGATTAGGCGCGGGACTTTGCCCGCGCCTAATTAAAGTAGAAAAAACCGAGGAAGACTTACTTCTTGTCGTCTTTCTCTTCTACCGTTTCTTCTGCTGTCTCTTCTTTGACTTCTTCGAACTCAGCATCCATTGCATCGTCGCCAGCAGCCTGCTCGCCGCCTTCAGCTTGGCCAGCTTCAGCCTGTTCGGCGTAGAGCTTTTGGGCTAGAGCTGCAGAGGCTTCTGAGAGTACTTTAGTCGCAGCTTCAATGGCGTCGTTATCTTCGCCCTGAACGGCTTCTTCAACACCTTTGATAGCGGCTTCAATTGCTGTCTTCTCTTCTTCTGAGGCTTTGTCGCCAGCATCTTCAAGAGTCTTTTTGGCAGCGTGAGCCAGGCCATCAGCGGTGTTGCGAGCTTGAACCAGATCGGCGAACTTCTGATCTTCAGCGGCATTGGCTTCAGCATCTTTAACCATGGCATCGATCTCTTCATCAGAGAGACCTGAAGAGGCTTTAATGATGATCGACTGCTCTTTGCCTGTAGCCTTGTCTTTCGCGCCGACGTGGAGGATACCGTTGGCATCGATGTCGAAGGTCACTTCAATCTGAGGCATACCACGTGGCGAAGGCGGAATATCAGCCAGATCAAAACGACCCAGTGATTTGTTGCCTGTCGCCTGCTTGCGCTCGCCCTGAACCACGTGAATGGTTACAGCAGTTTGGTTATCGTCAGCGGTTGAGAAGATCTGTGATTTCTTGGTAGGAATCGTCGTGTTCTTCTCGATCACTGGTGTGGCAACGCCACCCATGGTTTCAATACCCAAGCTCAGCGGTGTTACGTCGAGCAACAGCACGTCGGTCACATCACCGGCCAGTACTGCACCCTGAAGGGCAGCACCTACGGCAACCGCTTCGTCTGGGTTAACATCTTTGCGCGGCTCTTTGCCGAAGAACTCAGTCACTTTCTCCTGAACCTTAGGCATACGTGTCTGACCACCCACAAGAATAATCTCGTCGATTTCGCCAACCGATTTGCCAGCGTCTTTCAGGGCGATTTTCAGTGGCGCCAGTGAACGCTCAACCAGATCTTCAACCAGTGATTCCAGCTTGGTGCGCGTCAGCTTAACAACCAAGTGCTTAGGACCTGTTGCATCAGCAGTGATGTAAGGCAGGTTCACTTCAGTTTGCTGGCTTGAAGAGAGTTCAATTTTGGCTTTTTCAGCGGCTTCTTTCAGACGCTGCATGGCCAGTGGATCACCGTGAATATCAATGCTGCTCTCACGCTTGAATTCAGCGGATAAATACTCGATCAGGCGCATATCAAAGTCTTCACCACCGAGGAACGTGTCGCCGTTAGTTGCCAGAACTTCAAATTGCTTTTCACCGTCTACATCGGCGATTTCAATAATTGAAATATCAAAAGTACCACCACCGAGATCGTAAACCGCTACTACGCGATCGCCAGCGGTTTTATCAATGCCGTAGGCCAGTGCTGCGGCGGTTGGCTCATTGATAATACGCTTAACGTCGAGACCGGCAATACGGCCGGCATCTTTAGTCGCCTGACGCTGGGAATCATTAAAGTAAGCAGGGACAGTAATAACCGCTTCTGTTACTTTCTCGCCGAGATAGTCTTCAGCGGTCTTCTTCATTTTCTTGAGGATCTCAGCAGAGATCTGCGGTGCTGCCTTGCTGTCGCCTTTGACTTCGACCCAAGCATCGCCATTGTCTGCTTTAACAATTTTGTAAGGCACCATTTTAATATCTTTTTGCACAACATCGTCTTCAAAGCGGCGACCGATAAGACGCTTTACCGCATAGACAGTGTTGTGTGGGTTGGTCACTGCCTGACGCTTGGCCGACTGTCCAACTAAGATTTCGCCCTCATCGGTGTAAGCTACAACCGATGGTGTGGTGCGAGCACCTTCTGAATTTTCTATTACTTTGGGTTTATCGCCTTCAAGGACTGCAACACAAGAGTTGGTCGTTCCAAGGTCGATTCCGATAATTTTGCCCATCAGTTACTTCTCCATTACTTTTCTGTAAAGCCTGTTGCCAGGGTTGGTCATTAATTGTTTGTGTTCTTATTCTCATAGGTGGGTGCTAGTTGCACAAATTCAAGGCCTGAACCCTTTTTTGTTCACCGCCAGCTAGGATTAAGGCGCCTTAGACACAATCACCATGGCCGGTCTAATTAGACGCCCATTAAGGGTGTAACCTTTTTGGAACACATCCATCACTGTATTGGGTTCGAGATCAGGATTGGGCACCATAGATACCGCCTGATGTAGATTGGCATCAAAGGGCTGGCCCGCCGGATCGATTGGCTCAATCTTGAAACGTATCAAGACATCGACAAGGCTTTTGAGAGTTAACTCAATACCTTCGGCGACGGCTTTCTGGCTTTCGTCATCCGCGGAAATAGACCCCAGAGCGCGCTCAAGGTTGTCCACTACCGGTAACAGGTCAGCAGAAAATTTGTCCAGGGCATATTTATGGGCGTTTTCAACATCACGCTCCACACGGCGTCGGACATTCTGCATCTCAGCCTGAACTCGCAATACCTGATCATTGGCTTCGGCAACCTGCTGTTGCAGCTGCTCAGTCTCTGAGACCTGCTCTTCCTGCAACAGCTCCTGTTCAATTTCTTCATTGCTTACAGATCCAGTCTGCTCGGCGTCGTTAGCGCCTGAGTCGACAGGTTCTTGGTTATTTGGTTGATCTATTTCTGTTTCGTTCGACACACCAATTCCTCATATCGTTGGTTATATTGGCCGTTAATTTTGGCTCTTCCTCAATATGGGGACAAACTATTCAGTTTCAAGCGATTGCGTAACAGCAATCTGTTCTGTATAAACCAATCAATGGTTTTATTTACTCAACATTAGCTGTGAAGAATAGCCGGTGAAAAAACAGGTCTGAGAAAAGTGCTGCTATCCATCCATATTAATAACTACACATTGGTCGAATCTCTCGAGATAGAATTCGCCAGCGGCACCACTGCGATTACCGGCGAGACCGGTGCGGGCAAGTCATTAGTATTGGATGCGTTGGGTATGGCGCTGGGGGATCGTGCTGATACAGGCACCATCCGCCACGGCAAAGACCGCGCTGAGATCACCGCCACCTTTGATATAGCCAAAATTGATCCGGCCCAAGCCTGGCTTGAGCAGCAGGATTTTCGCGCCGAAGATCAACAATGTATTTTGCGTCGCCTGTACACCATAGAGGGGCGCTCCCGTGGTTATATCAACGGCCAGCCCTGCACTATGCAGCAGCTGCAAGCTCTGGGCGAGATGCTCACGGATATTCACAGTCAGCACGAACATCAATCGCTGTTACGTCGCGAAACTCACCGCAGACTTTTAGACGAATACTGCGACGCTATAGTACTTGCAGCTGATGTAGGCGTTCACTTCAGAGCATGGCATGCAGTCGATCGAAAGCTTGCGTCACTGCTTGAGCGCTCAGATGAACTCATTGCCCGCAAAGATTTGCTGAGTTTTCAGGTGAATGAATTAAGGCAGGTAGATATTGAGCCTGAGTCACTGGCAAAGCTTGAGATTGAACAGCAAACTCTGGCCAATGCAGAGCAAATTCTGCAAGACAGTCACAGTTTATTGGGTATCTGTGATCAGACTGAAGGGTTTAATCTGCGCGATGGTTTAAATCAAGCCCTGACTATCTTAGCCAACCTAAAACACAAACCTGAAGCCCTAAGCAGTGCAGAAGAATTATTTCAGAGTGGCCTGATTCAAATTGAAGAGGCGACTCGCGAGATTGAAAATCATATCGACCGTTTTGAAGCGGACCCCCAGCGCCTAATTATAATCGAAGAACAGCTTGGTCTGATCTTCCAGTTAGCCCGCAAACACCGGGTTAACGCCGATCAACTCAGCGACACTCTAGTGGCCCTCGACGAGGAGTTACAGGGGCTAAAGGATGGCGGAGAGAGTATTGAAACACTGCAGCAGCAGCTGGCCGAATTAGCCAGCAAATATGAAGGCAAGGCCGCCAAGCTCAGTGCAAAGCGCAAGAAAGGCGCCAAAGCGATGTCCGCAGAGATTAACCAACAATTGCAGCACCTCTCTATGGAAGGCGCAGAACTACTGGTGCAGCTATCGCCCATGAGCGATGGCGAGTATCGCACCGGTGGTCTCGAAGAGATTGAGTTTTTACTCGCCACAAATCCAGGACAGCCGCACAAGCCCTTGGCAAAAATTGCATCCGGCGGCGAGCTGTCGCGAGTCAGTCTGGCGATTCAGGTTGTGGCCGCAGCCCACTCTGATATTCCAACATTGGTCTTTGATGAAGTGGATGTGGGTATTGGCGGAAGCACCGCGGATATCGTCGGTCAGCTACTGAAAAAACTTGGTGAGCGCGGCCAGGTGATCAGTGTCACTCACCAGCCCCAGGTGGCGGCTCATGCCCATCACCATTATCGTGCCAGCAAAATTGTCGACAATGTTAGCGCCGAATCCTTGATGACGCCTCTCAACCAGCAACAGCGTATTGAAGAGCTGGCTAGGATGTTGGGTGGTTCTAAGGTCACTGAGCAGACTCTCTCCCATGCGTCGGAATTGTTTAGTCTGGCATCCCGTTAAGCTAGGCAATGATACCGGCAGAGACGCAACCTGCACCGCACTGTTCGGGAGATCCTTCGGCTGCGCTCAGGATGACAGTGTTATGTGAGATGAATTGTCACG
>CAXAFJ010000025.1:0-26287 GCA_963968025.1 uncultured Pseudomonadales bacterium
TTAAGATGATAATCTCAGGTGATTTATTGATTTTATTCTAAAGCTAATAGCCTGCATTAAACCGTTTGGACCAGCGCCCGATCTTCAATAGCCTGCTTGATGGCAATGTTTTTATGCAGGTCGGTGACGCTAAAAACATTCACTGGCGCGGTGAAGCCCTTGACGCTGATCTGCCCTTTATCGGTGCAATCAACTGCGTCGGCGATCAGCACATAGGTGTCTTTGGAGATCAGAATTTCATTGCTCGCCGCGGCGGATTCAAGACGGCTGGCAAGGTTAACTGTGCGACCCAGCAGGGTGTAGTCGAGGCGATTTTCGGTGCCAAAATTACCCACCTTGCAGCCCCCACTATTGATACCCATGCGCAGTGCCGGAGGATTGGCAATGCCCTCAGCCCGCCAGCGCGACTGCAACTCTTTCATGGCCTGCTGCATGGCCACGCCCATGGGCACACAGCTCAGCGCATCAGCGCGCACACCGCGACTTTCCGGATCACCAAAAAATACCATAATGGCGTCGCCGATAACTTTGTCCACAGTGCCGCCAAAGCGAAAGGCAATTTCCGACATCTCAGTTAAATAAGTATTGAGTAGCGAGGTCAGCTGTTCTGGATCTAACTCTTCAGCCAACTTAGTAAAACCCTCCATACCGGAGAAAAACACTGTCAACGTTTTCTCCTGAGTGCCGGCCTTAACATCTTTGCCGGTGAGTATGGCTTTGCGCAGTGCCGGAGAGATGTACTTGGAGAGGTGATAGGTACGCAGGGTTAGCCAGTCATTTTGCCGCAGTACCGAGTCGTGTTGTTCGGCGAGTAGGGAGTGAGTCTGGCGGGCCATATTGACGTTAAATAGGCAGTATGAGAAGCCGATGCAGGTGACCAGCAACTGCATCTGTGGAGATACGCTAACTGAAAAGGGCAGCAGCCAGAAGCCAAGCAGGGCACCGCTAAAGAGACCGAATAGATCTAGCGGGGCAGTGGCTTTCATGGCGCCAACAATGGTTACCAAAAAGGCGGCTCCCAGGGCCAGCGTAATAATCGGATCAAATGCGGCAAGGGCAATTAACAGGCCGGTGATCACACCGTCGCTAAATTCCATGGCCAGGGATAAGCGCTGACGGTTGAGTGTTGAGAGTGCCGGATGAGTGGTTAAGTAGCTGCCAAACTGATAGATAAACAGCGCCGGTAGCACGGCGAGAAGTCCCGAGTGGTAGCCAATGTTGCGCCAGGCACCCAGCAAGATAGTCACGCCGCATATACAGAGTGCCAGCCGATAGAGCTCCTGCAACTTTGGCGAGGGGTAAATAAATGCTTTCCATGTCATAAACACTAGTCTAGCACCGCTATTTGAGTGCCACTGAGTATTATCATTGCTCGGACTAGAGAGGACTAGAGAGTAATAGAAAGTAATAGAGAGTAATAGAGAGTAATAGAGAGTACTAGAGAGTACTAGAGGGCACTAGAGAGTCTCAGAGCAGGTCTTAGAGTTTGCATAGTTCGACTAGGTTTGAGATTATCTAGTCTGTTCACGTCAGTCCGAGCTATGCATGCAACCGCGCTCTACATGCAACCGCGCTCTGGCAGCAGCTCAAAATAATAACAATAATCAATGTGAGGCCGTCGGACTATGAATAAATTTATCGCTGTTAATAAGCTTCTATTACTGGGTTTCTCATTAGTCTTTATCGTCAATATTTTTATGCCCTTCGCAGCGCCTGCCGGTCAGTGGATTATGTGGATCGGTGGAGCAATGCTAGCGGTGCATTTGATTGAATTTGTGGTGATGCGCAAAAAAACTGCTAAACCACGGCCACTCCGGTCTGATGAATTTTGTGTGGGTTATGTTGTGCGGCATCCTTTACTGGAAGCCACTGCTTCGTGAGTAATAGGTCAATAATATGAGTCTGTTCTTTGAGGCGACGATTTCATTAACCGACTGCGATCTCGGCGGTGCTGCTCTGGACAGTCTCGACTACAACCAGGCAGAGGCCCCTGCTCTGGGTGCAACTGTTCTGGATACCCTGGCCAATGCGCCCTCGTTTAATCTGTTTTTCCCCGGCGCTTTGGAGAGTGCTACAAGTGGCGCTGAAACGACTAATCAGGCTTACAACCCAGGGTATTTCCGTCATGTGCAGCTCTGTGATCAGTCCGATGAGTTTACCGATGTGAAGACCATTCTGGACGATGACTCTGAGCGTTTTGCCAATCTCCAATGCCCGATCGAGGATTAACAAACGGGGTGACAGTCTGATATACTCATTTATGAATAGACTGGTCTAGATAATTGGATTGTACGTAACCAAACACTCAGCAAATGGATTGTGAGCAAATGGACTTTAAGCAAGTGAAGGGCGACGCGACAATGTATTGCCGCTACGCTAAGAAAGGCGACCTCGCAGGTATTAATCAGGTTATTACCGATGCGGTGATGGTCTGGACAATCGCCGAGCGCGCCAAACGGCTAATTATTCCGGTGCTCTGTTATAGCGAAGATGATTTCGGCTACTATAAAACCCTGGTCTGGATTAACCATCAGCAAATTATTGGCATTGCTGTCTGGGATTCGGATAGGCCCATAGAAACCGAAAAGGGCTATGCCCTGTTGTTACACGGCCTGTATGTCTCCCCAGATTTTCAGGGCAGGGGTATTGGTAAAGCACTGATGGCTTATGTGAAAGAACTTGTCCTAGACGCAGTCGCAGTCTCAGTTTTAGACGGTGATATAGAGGGTGATCTAGAGGGTGATATAGAGGGTGATATAGAGGGTGATATAGAGGGCCTCTTGATCAAGGCAGAGCGGGTTTCTATCAGCTTCTTTGAGCACTGTGGTCTCGAGCGAATGTTCCCCCTATCGATGGAAGACTACCCCTACCAATTTTGGCAGCCGTTGCAGGCATAAGCTGTTATTCAAGCGTACCTTACGCCAAACTGGTGTGCAAAAACTCAATCAGCAGATGCACCGCCTCATTCTTTCGACTCCGCGCTGAGCTAATCAAACTAATACCCACTTCGCCGAGTGCCGGAAAGCGCGCCGAAGGTGTGAGTATTTTAAGGTTGTCAGGCACCGTGCTCTTAGCCAACACCGTGACACCTAAGCCTTCCTGGATAGCGTATTGAATACCGGTTAAATCCGGAATGGTGTAGACAACCTGCCAGGGTTGATTGCCCTGGTCTAGGGTTTTGATCGCGCGATTTCTGTAGACACAGCCCTGAGCGGCAACAATCAGCGGCACCACATTGGTTTTGCCAATCGGCTGGTCAACACTGGCCACCCAGACCAGTTCATCGGTCTTAACCAGATTAGAGTTGGTTTTGGAGGGGCCGTCTTCAAGGGCCAAAATCAAATCATGGCTGGCTTTGCCGCTCTTTGACAGCAGGCTCTTGCTCAGCTCGCAATTCACTTCCAGGGTTACATTGGGATAGGCCTTGGCAAAGCGACTGACAATCTTGGGCATCAATACTGTGGCAAATTCGCTGGGAATTCCAAGGCGAATTTTGCCCTCCACGGTGCTCTTTGATAGCTGGCTGATGGCCAGGTCATTGAGGTTTAGTATCTGGTTGGCGTAACCATAGAGACTGCCCCCAGCCTCACTGAGTTCCAGGTGTTTGCCATTGCGCAGCAGCAGTTGCTCATCCACGAGCTCTTCGAGGCGCTGTATTTGCAGACTAACAGCAGGCTGGGAGCGGCCCAGTAGCTCGCCAGCCTTGGTAAAGCTATTGAGTTGCGCCACCGAGACAAAGGCCCGCAGCAGGTCCATAGGTAGGTTTTTCATCGTATGGCCTCTAGAATAAAGTCAGATTAAGCATTTAGATTATTAATGCTGGCATTATAGCTATTAATTTAACAAATTATCGTCCTGGGTTTAAAATGGCGCTCGAACAGGGTTTTAACCCTTTATTGCCAATGTAACTTGATCTCGGCCCGTTACTTTTTTCACTCTTTAGAGAATGAGACTCATGTCGACAGATTCCGCTATTTCGAAAACCGTATTCTATGATTATCACCTTGCTGCCGGCGGCAAAATGGTGCCCTTTGCTGGCTATCTGATGCCCGTGCAATACAGCAGCGGCATTATGCAAGAGCATCTGCACTGCAGAGACAATGCCGGTCTGTTTGATGTCTCTCATATGGGGCAGATTATTGTCGAAGGAGAGCGTGCCGCCGAGGCCTTGGAAAAGCTGATGCCAGTGGATCTCGAATCTCTGGCCATCAACCAGCAGACCTACGCCACTCTGACCAATGAGCAGGGCGGAGTGATGGACGACTTGATTGTCACTCGCTGGGCCGAAAATGTTTTTTTTCTGATTGTTAATGCCGGCTGCAAAATGCAGGACCTCGAGCATATTCGCAGCCATTTGCCAGGATTTGCTGTTCGCTACCTCGGTGAGCGCGGCCTACTGGCACTGCAGGGCTTGCGCGCCACAGAAATTATGGCCGAGCTGTCCCCTGCAGCAAATAGACTGGTATTTATGAATGGCTGTCACAGCAGCATCGACGGCATTGAATGTTATATCACCCGCTCTGGTTACACCGGCGAAGACGGTTTTGAAATTTCCGTAGACCCCAGCGACGCGCACCAACTGGCCGACAAACTGCTCAGCTACGATCTGGTTAACTGGATTGGTCTCGGCGCACGGGACTCTCTGCGCCTTGAAGCGGGTCTCTGCCTTTACGGCCACGATATGAACGAGACTATCTCACCAGTAGAAGCGGGCATTATCTGGAGCATCAGCAAATCCCGTCGCGTCGATGGCGCCAAAACCGGTGGCTTTTTAGGTGCCGAGACTATCTTGGCCCAGATCGCCAATGGCGTTAGCAAAAAGCGCGTCGGCTTTTTAGTCGATGGCCGTGCCCCAGTTCGCGAAGGGGCAGAGATTGTTGATCAGGCTGGCAATGTAGTCGGCGCAATCACCAGCGGCGGCTTTGGTCCAACTCTGCAGGCACCCGTTGCCATGGGTTATGTGACCATCGATTTGGCGGCCGTGGGTACTAAGCTCAATGCCGTGGTACGTGGCAGATCACTACCGATTACTGTGACCAAAATGCCCTTGGTCGAACAGCGCTATTTTCGAGGCTAAGACTAAACGATTAATCTTGTAGCCTGTGGCCAGACCTAATTTTTTGAGAGGAAATAATAAGATGTTACAGAAGACACGCAGTTTGACTGACCTGGAAAATGCCGCCGAATTTATCGCCCGCCATATAGGCCCCAGCGCCGATGACCAGCAGAAAATGCTCAGGTCTCTGGGTTGCAGCAGCCTCCAGGAATTAACCAGCCAAGTGGTTCCCGAAGCCATCGCCATGACCCAGGAATTGGATATAGTCGACGGCTGCAGCGAAGCACAGGCACTGGCCGAACTGCGTGAAATCGCATCCCACAACAAAGTCTTCCGCAGCTTTATTGGCCAGGGTTATTACAACACCATTACCCCCAATGTAGTGCAGCGCAATATCCTCGAAAACCCCGCCTGGTACACCGCCTATACCCCGTACCAGCCCGAGATTTCCCAGGGTCGTTTAGAAGCTTTGATCAACTTCCAAACCATGATTACCGACCTCACCGGCATGGAGATGTCCAACGCCTCCATGCTCGACGAAGGTACAGCCGCCGCAGAGGCCATGTCTCTCTGTCAGCGCATGTCCAAGTCCAAGTCTCTGCGCTTCTTTGTCGACAGTGACTGTCTGCCGCAAACCATCGAAGTGATCAAAACCCGTGCAGAGCCCGTGGGTATTGAAGTGATTGTCGGCAACCCAGATCAGTTGCCAGAAAATCTGTTTGGTGCACTGTTTCAGTATCCAGGAGCCAGCGGTGAAATCCGCAACTTCCGCGACGTGATTCAGCAGGTGCAGCAGCAGGGCGCGCTGGTGGTTATGGCAGCCGATATCCTCAGCCTGGTCCTACTGGAGTCCCCCGGCTCCTTGGGCGCAGATGTGGTTATCGGCTCAACCCAGCGCTTTGGTGTACCGCTCGGATTTGGTGGGCCACACGCCGCCTATATGTCCACTCGTGAAGCCTTCAAACGTAACTTGCCGGGTCGTCTAGTCGGCCTTTCCCAAGACGCCAACGGCGACCCAGCCTATAGATTGGCGCTGCAGACTCGCGAGCAACATATCCGCCGTGAGAAGGCCACTTCCAATATCTGTACCGCACAGGTGCTGCTTGCAGTAATTGCTGGCATGTACGCCGTCTACCACGGCCCCGATGGCCTCCAGCGCATAGCTCGTCGCGTTAATCTGATGACCTCTGTATTGGCTCAGGGTTTGGCATTGCACGGCATCAAGCCAACCAATAGCCATTGGTTTGATACCTTGACGTTGGAGACTGGCAGCCGCACTGAAGAGATTATGAAAAGCGCCGCAGCCCATGAAGTAAACCTCCGTCGCATCGACGAAACCACAGTGGGTGTTTCACTTGATGAAACCGTAACCCGCGGCGATATTAGCCTGCTGTGGACGATTCTGATCGGTGAGCACCAAATCGACATCGACGATCTCGCCGACCAAGCGATTGATTCACTGCCCGGCGAGTTAATGCGCACCGAGAGTTTCCTGACTCATCCAACCTTTAATCGCTATCATTCCGAAACTGAAATGTTGCGCTACCTGCGCAAACTCTCAGACAAGGACATCGCCCTCGATCGCGCCATGATCCCCCTCGGCTCCTGCACCATGAAACTCAATGCCACCGCCGAGATGTTGCCGATCACCTGGCCCGAATTCTCCACCATGCACCCCTTCGCCCCAGCCGATCAAACCCAGGGCTATCGCCTGATGATCGACCAGCTCGAAGATATGCTCTGCGCCTCGACAGGTTATGACGCCATGTCACTGCAGCCCAACGCCGGCTCCCAGGGCGAGTACGCCGGACTGCTGGCCATTTGTGGCTACCACGAAAGCCGCGGCGACAGCGATCGTGACGTCTGCCTGATACCCAGCTCAGCCCACGGCACCAACCCCGCCTCGGCACAGATGTGTGGCATGAAAGTCGTAGTGGTTAAATGTGACGACCAGGGCAACGTCGATGTCGACGACTTGACCGCCAAAGCCACTCTGCACTCCGCCAAACTCTCAGCAATTATGGTCACCTATCCCTCGACCCACGGTGTCTTTGAGGAGCGCATCGGCGAGATCTGCGAAATTGTTCACGACCACGGCGGCCAAGTCTATATCGACGGCGCCAACCTCAATGCCATGGTCGGCGTCTGCCAGCCCGGCAAATTTGGCGGCGACGTCTCGCACCTCAATCTGCACAAAACCTTCTGTATCCCACACGGTGGCGGCGGCCCCGGAGTAGGACCCATAGGCGTAGGCGCACATCTAGCACCCTTTATGCCCAGAGAAACCGCAGACGGCGATCGTCAAGGCGCACAGGTTTCAGCAGCGCCTTACGGCAGCGCCAGCATCTTGCCGATCACCTGGATGTATATCCGCATGATGGGCCGCAGCGGCCTCAAGCAAGCCACCGAAATGGCCATCCTCAACGCCAACTACATCGCCACCCGCCTGCAGGACGACTATGAAATCCTCTACACCGGCGCGCAGGGACGTATAGCCCACGAATGCATACTCGACGTACGCTCGATTAAAGACGACGTCGGCATCAGCGTCGACGATATCGCCAAGCGACTAATCGACTACGGCTTTCACGCCCCAACCATGTCATTCCCAGTTGCCGGCACCCTAATGATCGAGCCAACCGAAAGTGAATCAAAAGCCGAGATCGACCGCTTCTGCGACGCCATGATCGCCATCAAGCACGAAATCAACCAAGTGGCAGCAGGGCAGCTAGAACTGGCTGACAACCCACTAGTTCATGCTCCTCATACAGCCGAAGTGGTTGGCGCCGACGAGTGGACACGCAGCTACAGCCGCAGCCAAGCCGCTTATCCACTGCGCTCACTGCGAGAAAGTAAATACTGGCCACCCGTTGGCCGACTCGACCACGTATTTGGCGACCGCAACCTAATCTGCTCCTGCCCCTCGATCTCTGATTACGAAACCGACGAAGTTTAGGTTCCAGAAGAGAAACATCCCTGTACAGGCCAGTCTTGATTGCTTTTGCAAGACTGGTTGTGTACAGTTCCCGCGCGCTCTAAAGAGCTGTTCGAGTGTCATGGACAGAAGCAAGGAGCACGCCGTGCTCCTGACGAGTTAATAGAACAGAAAACGGCAGCAGTTTATGGAGAGGTGTCCGAGTGGCTGAAGGAGCACGCCTGGAAAGTGTGTAAGCGTTTATAGCGTTTCGAGGGTTCGAATCCCTCTCTCTCCGCCAGGTTTGTAAGCTATTGATTTAGCTTGAAACATTGATAATAATAAACCCCCAGTCACAAAAGTGTCACACCCATGAGGGGATGATATGGCTACAATTAGGAAGAGGGGCGGTTATTATCAGGTACAAATCAGGCGTAAAGATTACCCTGATCAAAGTAAATCGTTTACGTCAAAAGCCCCAGCAGCAGCCTGGGCGCGCCGTATAGAAACAAGCATGGACAACGGATCGTGGATCGATACTCGCGGTACACGGCTCACGCTTATCGATGGCATCATCGATAACCTCATACATTCTTTTGAGCGTTTTGACCTCGAAGTAGCCGGTCCGAAGATGAGCGCTCTGAATCAACTCAAACGATACTTCGAGAGGTGGTCAATACACGACCTCACTGTTGATGACGTCTTGGACTTTGCAGCACACCGCCGCCGTACTGTTAGCCCTAGCACTTTACAAAAACAAATGAGTTACCTGCAGCAGGCTATTCGCGTAAGTCGAGTAAAGGTGGAGGAAGACGTTACAGGCATAGCCATTAAAGAATTAGTGGATCGTAAAATAATCATGGGGAGTGTTCATAGGGATAGGCGGTTAAAGCCTGGAGAATACGATCGAATCAAAGAAGCGGCGGGTAATCACAAGTGGATCATGCTCGCTGTAGACATTGCGTTGGAGTCGGGTATGCGCCAAGGGGAAATACACGCGCTGAAGCACACTGACATTGATCTAGAAAAGGGTCTGATTACGCTTTTGCGTAAGGATAAGAAGAGTATCGGGGGTAAGAAAAAGGCTGTAATACCGCTATTTAAGGGCGTTAGAGAGGTGCTCCTAAGCGGCCAGAACTACTTTGGCAAGGCAGATACCCTGTTTCATGTAAACAACGCAGCGTCTATCTCTGACAAGTTTGCTCTGGTATGCAAAGAGGCAAACATACATGACCTTACATTCCATGACTTACGCCATGAGGCACTTTCGCGAATGTTCGAGATTAAAAAAATGACTCTAGAACAAGTTCAAGTTGTTAGCGGCCACAGTAGTTTCAATCAGTTATCGCGTTACGTGAATCTGAGACCTGAAGACTTAGTTGATTTATAGCCTAGTCTCTTCCAGCTTGTTATCAAGGTAAGCTGCGACTTCATGCGTGGGGAACACATACTTTTTGCCACGTTTGCCGTGCGACAGGTCGAGATTTCCGTTGTCAATTTATTGGTCCTTGGTTCGTGGCCAACGCGGCGGCTTATTGATCAAAAAAGAACCAATTTATGGTATTAGATACACTGACTTCTGTGGCAATCCTAGCCAATAAGGAGAAGCTAATGATAGATCATCAGAAACGATTTGCGGCTCATTACGCAGAGACTGGTAACGGTGTAGAAGCCGCTAGAAGAGCGGGTTAATCTGAATCTGCTGTAAGGCAAACTGCTTATAAACTTCGCCAGAAAGATCGATGAGCGCGTAGCGTGAGTCGATTTTCATGGTTAGTGGACATAGTGCTCGATATTCGTGAATTATGGTCCACGATTAGTTCTATATTCTTGGTGTGTACCAGCTAGAGGGTCATGTGTACCAGGTGTGTACCACCTTGTGTACCAGATGTTCCACAAGAAAAGTGAGGGTTTATAGTAGTTCCACAGTGTTTACCATGTGTACCAGGTGTTTTCAAGTTGAAGTTTTTTTTAGAAAATAAAACAGTGTTTAAAAGAAGTCCTAATATGAACTTAGAAAAGGCTGGTACACATGGTACACATTGAGTTAAATTATTGATATATAACACTATTGCGTGTACCACTTACGAGTTTTCTACCTGGTACATATTTTCCGTTGCTGGTACACACTGCTATGCGGGCGCGCGAGGCACGAGCCGCGGACCGTGAAGCGCGATGCATGATCCGTTCAGTCTTTTTCATGGGTTTTCTCCGAACGTTGTTCACGATCCATGATGCCTGACGTGTCTAATAGGTGGGCAAGGCTCACACCTCCGCCAAGAATGACGAAGATGGTGAGTATCAATAAAGATCCTATAAACATGATGTACTCCTTATAGCTTGTTTGAGTGGTGGTGATAGGCCATGCGACGTGATTCGTCAGCAGAGAAGCCCATGCGCGTGTACTCCGAGTAGCGGTCCGCAAGCTCTTGAGCGCGGTTCGTGCGCCGTGGTACGCGGTTAAACTTCGTGGTACGTGGTTCACGGGTATATTCGTCGTAGGCGGCTAGATATCTCATTACAGTACTCCTTGTTCAGTAGTAACGATGGCGTCTGGGTCAATGATGTCTTCGACTATGTAGATAGCGAGAGCTGCTGTTGCTATGTCTAACCAGTACTCCTTGATAAAGGCAGTGGCCTCGGTTAGCTTCTCTTTGTTGGCGTAGGCGCTGGCTGCGAGCATTGCTTTTGCTCTGAAGTTCATGATGATCTCCCTTAGTAGTACTAACTCTTATGAGCTAGTTTCAACACTGAATCCGACCGGTTTCGGCGTAGGAGAAAACGTGGGGGGGGGTCCCTTGCCGTGAATCGCGAACAAGGTTCCAAATAGATAAAAGGGGGAAGGTGGGCCTTCTCCCCGGGAGGGTTAGATATATTGAGAGGTAGGTAGAAGTAAAGGTCGAAAAATTTTCTGAAAAAATTTAACCTACAAATAGCGATCGAGAGTCCTTTGATAAATCAGCCTGGTCTTTTCATCAATAACACACATCAACGTCTCCTCAAACGTGCTCGTTAACAGTGCTTTTACTGCAATATCAGCGGCTAACCCCATTGGCCACTTATAAACACCCGTCCCCATAGAAACAAAGGCAATGCTCTTTGCATCAGGAGCTTGGCTATGCAGTTCCAGTGCGGATGCGCAGGCATTATAAAGCTGCTCAGATTCACCTCGCTGGCCATCCATATACCTTGGGCAGACAGTGTGGATTACATATTTAGCTGATAAGTTAAAGGCGGGGGTGATGACTGATTGCCCGGGTGTGAGTGGGGCGAACGGATTAGCCGTAGCTTCCAGTTGAGGCCCTGCAGCTTTGTGGATAATGCCTGAAATGCCGCTGCCAGCTAGAAAAGATGGATTGGCAAAAAACGTGATGATATCGCTTTGTGCCGTTAGAGCGTTCTCAATTAAAACAGAACAGTTAAAGGATTCACGCATGGAGATATTAAATTTTGCACTATTGGTTACGGTATATCTGATCATTAGCTAGCTAGCTAGCTAGTTTAGTTAAGTCGGTATGGACGTAGTCTTTAGTCACTAGCGCTTATATAAAAAAAGGGTCACAGAGCTCTCTGCCCATCCATAGCGAACCGACTTGGCCTCTACAGTAGCGCTGTTGGGCAGCAATAGAGGTTTGCTGTAAAGCTTCCAAGCACCGCCATTAATTCGATATCCAACCGAATCATTGGCTGCCCCAGGCACTATGCTCGCCTTGCCCGCTTTATTAATGGAAATCTGAGGGGCTTGAGTGACCGGTTGCTCTCCATCGGGCCAAAACTCCTTTGCCATCTGTAATTCCGCTGTCTCGCTGTAGTCGGCAATCGCGCTCCGCCAGTCTGTTAATGCATCCCTCATGCGCGCCAGAGTAGCGGCATAGTCGGCAGAATCGATTAGGTTCTTGATTTCATAGGGGTCGGCGACTATATCGTATAACTCTTCTGCTGGCCGTGGCTCGAACCAAAAGCGTTGCGCTGCATTGAGCTTGCCTGCAGTGAACTGTTGCCAGAGAGTCTGCATGCTGAGCAGTTGATCGCGGTAGGCAATATGCGTGGCACCTGGCATGCCCGGGAGCAGGTTCACAATGTATTTAAACTGACCATCGCGCACTGCGCGCTCGCGAAAGTTAAAGCCATCGAGACGGTCTTTGGCCGCATAAATATAGTCTCTTTTTGGGCTGGCACCCGGAACTAGCTGGCCACTGCCATGCATGTAGTCTGGTACCGGAAGCCCCGCCAGGGTCAAAACACTTGGCCCTATATCGACAAAGCTTATTAGTTTTTTATCTGTACTGCCGGAATTCACGCCTGCAGGTTTGAGGCTTGTGGGCCAGTACACCATCAAAGGCACCTTGATGCCACTGTCATAAATTTCACGCTTGCCCCGGGGCAGGCCATCGCCGTGGTCGGTGGTCCAGATAACAATGGTATTGTCGGCCAAGCCGTCTTCCTCAAGCTGGCGGAGCAATTTGCCAACCATCTGATCCATGGTAAAAATATTGTTGTAGTGCTGCGCAATATCAGCACGGATAGCCGCATGGTCGGGGTAGTAGGGGGGTAGCAGAACCTGATCGGGATTGACTACCTGGGATCGAGTTCCTGTGGCATTGTTGGTCGCCACCGTATCCGGGAATAATTGCCCCTCATGGCTTTGTTTAAGGGTTATAAAACCATAAAACGGCTGACCCTCTGCACGACCCTGCCAGGTAGGCTGTCGACCCTCATAGTCCCAAATGCTAAAAGGTCCTGAACCGGCAGATGCATTACTGAACTGATAGTCTAGCTTGGAACTTGTGAAGGTGTAATAGCCCTGGCGTCGCAACAGTTCTGGATAGGCTTTGATATGTGCTGGCGGCACTGACCTATAGGGAGACTCCTTAAATGAGCGAGTGCGCATATGCTGTGCGCCCACTGACATCTGGTGAACCGCGAGAATATGTGCCGCTCGACTCGGTGCGCAGACGCCAGCAGTGGTAAACGTATTAGGATAGCGAATACTGGTACTGGCGAGACGATCGAGATTAGGTGTGACAGCGACGCTATCGCCGAATGCACCCACTCTAGCGCTCATATCCTCGGCCATAATTAATAGAATATTCGGTCGCTGCTGAGCAATTGCGCTGGTCGTTAGTAGAGCAAGTACTAGCATGGACAGGGGACAATGAATCGCCATTGTTAATTTTATACGCATCTAGAAATCCCTTGGATACTGATTTATGTCCCCTTTAAATGGTCTGGCTAAGGGGTTTTTGACTGCATTAATTTACGGTTTAGAGTCGATGTCTAATTTTTGATAGGGGATTTGGAGCCGTAAAACCACTCCGGACTTTTTGCCATTGGCGACACTGATTTCACCATTGAAACTCATAGCTCTCTCGCGCATACCCTGAAAGCCGAATGAGCCTTCTTTATTGTCCCAGCCAGACTGGAGGCCAACGCCGTCGTCAATAATCTCTACTTTAAGCAGACCATTGTTGCTGCTGAGCTTAATCTGAACCTTCTTGGCCTTGGCATGTTTGGCGATATTGGTCAGAGACTCTTGAACGATACGAAACACGGCTATAGCGATGGCTGCTGAAATCGTATCGGGGGGCTGAGTGCCGCGAACAATACACAGAGTTTGATGGTGAATCTCAAACTCATGGGCCAGCCACTCTATGGCTGCAGCCAGCCCAAAATCCTCTAAAACACTGGGTCGCAGGTCAGACATGATCGATCTGGAGGTACTTGAGGCCTGCACCAGTAAGGCCCTAATTTCATCAAATTGCTTGTTTAGCTCAAAGCTTTTGATTGGAGAGCCTTTGTTTGCAGGGTCTTTGTTTGGAGAGCTTTTGATTGGAGAGCTTTTGATCAGCGAGCTGTTTACCTCCGGCTGGTTAAAGTTTTTCGAGGCTGTGCTCTTGAGTCGCCTCACAGCCATGGTCAGAGCAATAAGCGTGTGGCCGAGCTCATCGTGTATCTCACGGGCCAACTTGGCCTTTTCTTCCTCTCGCACCTCATCCATATGGCGGGCGAGACTGCGTAAGTTTTTACTTGATAGCTCAAGCTCTTGGGTTCTGTAGGCAACTCTCTCTTGAAGTATTTTGTTCCAGCGCAGAATGGCCAAAAATACCAGTAGAACAAGCACTAGCAAACCACCGGCCCAGAGTCCTATCCGTTTTAGGTCGAGTTTCCGAGTTATCTCAATATTGACCCACTTATCGAAAATCAGCTGTCTTTCTCGCTTACTTAGACCTGAGATGACTTTTTGGAAAATCGGGATAAAAGGCCTGAACTCGTCGGTTACCGCAAATGCAATCTCAAAGGTGTAAGGGGTGTTAGACACAGTTTTTAATGGCGGCAAACCCAGTTTTCGAGTGTAATATTCCACGGAAAAAACATTGTGAATAAATATATCGGCACTGCCAGCGAGCACCGCTTGAATACCCTCTGCGGGGGTATCCACATAGCTAACCGCAATCTGTGGGTAAAATTTAGACAGTATTTGCTGTGCTTTGGAGGGTTTTTCAATGACCACCCGCTCATCGCGAATCGACTCAATCCCAACAATTAGCGCAGAGTCTTGTCGGCCAAAGAGGGCGATTGGCATTTCTATAACCGATTCGCTGTAGCTTAGCTTTCCCCGTGGCGGTGGCAGATAGCTGGCTAGGTCTACCTGATTTTCTTGAATTGCCTCTGACAGCGCGGTCAAATCGGAGAAGAAAGATGGCTCAAAATTAATATCCAGCTGTTCACTAATAATGGCGATATAGTCTGAGGTCAACCCGCGGTACTGGCCGCTGCTGTCGACATACTCAAAGGGTATTTGGTTACTGATAATGCCGTGCCTAATGGTTCGGTGTTGGTGCAGCCAGTGACGCTCTGACTCTGTGAGTGATGATTGCAGTGCTAGTTTGTCGGTATTCGCAGCCTGCTCCACCTCAATGTCTGCGCTGGCCTTAGTTATGGGCATAGTCAGCAAGAGGGCAGCGCAGGCAGTCACACATACAAAAATAAAATGGCGCGGTGCTGGCATTTGAGACCTATTGGGTTTGTAGGTTGGTGTACTTTATTAAACTTGTATGTCGAGTCTGTCAATTGGGGCTATTAGCCTAGCTCATTAGCCAAGATTCGAATTCGGGTGTGCAGCTCGAACTTACAATTTTATGTAAAGAAATATTAGTTAAAGAAATATTAGTTAAAGAAACAAAAAGCTTCGTTATATTTTTAAAAAACCAACTATTTATGGTTCCTGATTTGGCAAGTATCTGTTACTTTGCTACAAAATAAAATCATTATCATCTTCCCATAGGATAAATCATGTCATCCATTCTTCTTGTTGACGATCATGCTGTAGTTAGAAATGGTTTAAAACAGATGCTTATTGAACATCTTGGTTTAGTGGTATTCGGTGAGGCCAATGATGCAATTGAAGCGATACGGCAGGTTAGGAGCGAAGACTGGAGCCTTGTCATACTGGATATCCGCCTGCCCAGTCGTAGCGGTGTCGATGTGTTAAAACAAATTAAGTCAGAAAAGCCGCTTCTTCCGGTACTGATTCTGAGTAGTTATCCTGAATCTCAATATGCTGTTAGATTGATTCAGGCTGGCGCCGCAGGCTATATATCAAAAGATGCCGAAGAATCAGAAGTTGTAAAGGCAGTGAAAACTGCTGCTGCAGGTGGGCGCTATATCAATGAAATTGTCGGTGGGCTTTTAGCTAGCAGCATGAGTCGTAGTTTTTCTAGTGAAGATGATTTTTCGCTCTATGAGTCACTATCAGACCGGGAATATCAAATTTTTCTCGAATTGGCTTCAGGTAAAAGGGCAAAAGATATTGCCGAGAAATTACAGGTAAGTGCCAAGACCATTGCCACTCACAGATCAAGATTAATGCTTAAAATGGGTTTTTCAAACAATGCAGAGTTGACCCTTTATGCCAATAAATCGGGTTTACTTTTGTAACAATGTCGATTATTTTCTATTCTCTGTAGGGAAACCCCTACATCAAAAAGCGCCGTTGCCCGACGCTACATTTCAGCAATTCCTGATTATTCAAGATAGTTCAAAGTGTAATTATGTTTAGCAGAAATATTAGTATTAATAAAAAAAACATAATTAAAGTAATCACGGAGATTTTGCAATGTCGAATTTAACCAATGGGTCTTTTAAGCTAAGGCTGCTATGTGTAGTGATAGCCACGTCTGGATTTTCACACCAGTCTATCGCTCAGGACGCTGGGATAGAAGAAGTTGTTGTGACAGGTGTTCGCGCCAGTCTTGAGAAATCAATTGACCGCAAGCGCAACTCAAATGAGTTTGTTGAGGTTGTAACATCAGAAGATCTGGGAAAATTCCCCGATCACAATGTAGCCGAGTCACTACAGCGTGTTACCGGTGTGCAAATTAGCCGCGGTACAAACGTCAGTGCAGGCGACAATGACGGTGTCGGCGAGGGCAGCGAAGTCAGTGTTCGCGGTACGCCACCGGCATTGAATCGCGCCACGGTAAACGGCCAAACTATTTCAACTACCTCCGTATCCGGTGGTTCACGAAGCTTTAACTACAACACTATCTCGCCAGAGCTAGTGGAAAGCCTTGAAGTGTTTAAGACACCCTCAGCCAGTCAAGATGAAGGGTCTCTGGGCGGAACGGTTAATCTCAAGACGCGCTCACCACTGGACTTTAAAAACCGCACCGCGGTAGTCAACCTCAAGCAGTCTTTTAACAAGTTACGCGACGATGAGGGTGAAAACTATTCGTTGCTATTCACCGATTCTAGTGTCGACTCTCAGGGGCGCGAGTTAGGCTTCCTAGTCAGTTACAACAATTCCGAAGAGCCTTTTCGCCGTGATAGTGTTGAATCTTTTGGCTATCGCTATGTGGGTTTTAACGCCGCTACAGGTACGATAAGCGATGCCGGTTCTCCCGCGCAGTTGACGGCACCAGTCGATGGTATTGCCTACGGTTATATGCCCAAGGACATACGTCAAAATATTCGCCTTGAAGAGCGTGAACGCTCGGGTCTCAACGTTGTTTTTCAGTACAGGCCCAATGACAACGTTGACATTAAGTTGGACTATTTGACCACTGATTTAACCCGTTTTGAGCACGCCAGCAACAGTGCTTATCGATTTACTGATGCCCCAGGTGGTGTCGGTAATACCCTTATTGAGAGTGCTGTTCTTGACGGCGACAATTTTGTCGCGGTGACCAACAGTACCAGTAACAAATCCTTTCATCAGCGCTACTTTGTCGCTGCCTTTGATCGCGAATATAACTACTCTACTGACGCCGTTAATCTGTCGGTAGATTGGACCTCTGAAGATTGGTTGGTGTCGGCACGTGTCGGCGCTTCCGACGGTGAGGGCATGCAGGATCCAGCCCTATTTGCCACCTTCGGGCCAAAGGGAAGCAGTGTTTCCTATGATACTCGCGGTGTTCAATTCTCCACTCTGGCTGCGACCTCGGCCGGCGGTGACGCGGTGTCTGCGCCCTCCGACCTGGTGTGGCAGAATCTGTCTCGCGCAGTGCTGCAAAACACTGACGAAGAAGAGTACGCCCAGTTGGATTTCAAACGCAGCATTAATGATAGCTGGATCACCAGTGTAAAGTTTGGCGCTAAATACCGTGATCGCACCAAGCAGCAATACAAGGCTGTAGATTCGGTTAACTCTAGAGGCGGGTCGACCTGTGGCGATGATGCCCACAGCTGTACTCTGGCAGATTATATTGGCGACAGTACCTTTCCGGTAGATGACTTTTCCGTTACTGGCGGCATGCCTTCATCTTGGTTTCTGCCATCCGCAAGCATGATTCTGGAAGATTATTCCTATGATGCCGACGGTGAGCTGGGTACCCCAGTGATTCGAGCCAAGCAGGACGGTATTAGCAACTGGGATGTTAGCGAAGAAATCACTGCAGCCTATGCTATGGCAACCTTCGAGACTGAAAAACTGCGCGGTAATTTTGGTCTGCGCTATGTCAGCACCGATCAGGACGGTAACAGTAATACCTACGATGGTGCTGCCTTGGTTCCACTGAATGACAAGCGCAGCTATTCTGAAGTCTTGCCGAGTCTGAATGTTGTCTATGTACTTCAGGATGATCTCTTGTTGCGTGGTGGTTACGCCAAAGTAATGTCTCGTCCTAGCTTTCAGCAATTGACCTTAGGCTACAACGTCAATCAGGGCGCACAGACAGCTACTCGTGGTAATCCCGATCTTGATCCGTTCCTTGCAGATCAGTTCGATCTGTCTCTGGAATGGTACTTTAACAAAGGTGGGCTGCTCTCGACCGCTGCGTTTTATAAAGACGTTAGCTCTTATGTTTCATCAACTCAGTTCAGCGAAGTTGTTCCTGGCTTTGAGACCGACGATAACGGTGATGCGGTAGAGTACTTGGTCACGGCACCCTCGAACGGTGAAGGCGCGACTATTCAGGGTATTGAGTTCTCTTATCAGCAGAATTTCACTGAGCTGCCGACTCCCTTTAATGGTTTAGGCACAATTTTCAACTACACCATGATTGATAGCTCTACCGGTAGAGATGATCCATTTGGTAACGAACTACCATTGGAAGGACTCTCGGAATCAAGCATAAACCTAGTGCTGTTCTATGAGAAAGAAGACTTTTCAGGTCGTATCTCCTACACCGAGCGAGATGACTTCTTACTCTTCACCTCAAGCCTGGGTAATCTGCCGATCTATCACAAAGCCTACTCTCAGGTTGATGCCAGCATGAGTTATCAGGTGGGTGATACAGGCCTTACGTTGACCGCAGAGGCGATTAACCTGACTAATGAAAAGCCAGTTACTTTTGCTGGAGACGAATCACGGATTATTTCCTATCGTGAATTTGGTCGTCGCTATGCGTTAGGTCTGCGTTACAAGTTCTAAAGCTCCGACTATAGCCCTTCTAGCGGTCCTCGCTGGGAGGGTAATAGTTTTCAAACATGCAACTATGGTCAGTTTATAACTGCTTTTACTTTAACTGAATACGGGTGGTCATTGGATTGTGAACAGGCGACGTTTTATATCAGCTTTGGCAGCTGTAGCTCCGTCTTTCGGGTTCGCCAAGCAGGCTAAAGATCACTCTACTGCAGCCACGTCTTACGCGGGTATGGAAGACAGTGCCAGCTGGCGAAAAGAGGCTAAGCAGCGCATCGAAGTGCTTCGCAAAGGCCGCTTCAATGTCAAGGTAACAGACGCCGCAGGTATGCCTTTAACTAACCTGCCGGTTACAGCAAAACTCTATCGCCATGATTTTGGTTTCGGTGCTGCACCGCGCTTAAGGCGCCTTTATGGCAGCCCCTATCCCCAGGAAATAAGGCAGCGTCATTTAGAATACTGCGATTTACTGTTCCACAAACTGACACCAGAGAATGCTTTCAAGTGGAAGCATCATGAGAACAATAGTCAATACATCGAACCTTTTATGGAATGGTGTGCCGAGCGCAGTATTCCCGTTCGTGGCCACTGCTTAATCTGGCCCGGTTTCAGGCGAGCTGCTGTAGAACATGCCAGATACTCTGGCAATAAAGTGCAGTTACGCAAGGTACTCAATGACCATATCCACAAAATGGTCAGCCAATATGGCGATCCGCTGACTGAATGGGATGTGCTCAATGAGCCTTTTAGCAGTCACGAGTTTATGGATATTCTCGGCCCCGAGGTCGCGGTTGATTGGTTCCAGCAGGTGCAGCAGATTCGGCCCGAGGTGAAACGCTACATCAACGATTATGGAGTACTGACCAAAAATTCAGTGCGCCACAGAACGTTTTATTTTAATTATATAGAGGGCCTTTTAAAGCAGGGTGCGGCTATTCAAGGTATTGGATTCCAGGCGCATATTCCCAAGGGGTTTGCGCCTACACCGCCGCAAGAATTGCTCTCTATTATGAATGATTTTGCTGCGCTAAATACCGAGTTGCAGGTTACCGAGTTCGATTTTGAAACGCCAGATTTAGAGTTTCAGGCACGTTACACCGAAGACTTTATGACGGCTGTCTTCAGTCATCCGCAGATGACCGGACTGCTTACTTGGACGCCATTTGAATATGCTAAAAACAGCGTGCCAAAGCCCGATGCGGCAATGGTTGATCGCAACCTGCGATTAAAACCCAATGGCCAGGTATGGCATGACCTAGTCAACCGACACTGGTCAACCGACGTTGAGCTGCTCACGGACAGTCGAGGAGAGATTAATTTTACCGGCTATAAGGGTCTCTACCATTTGAAAGTGAGCGCAGGCAACGGCGGTGTTTTTGCAGTGCCATTGAAATCAGACACCGTGAATGCGCAGATTAATCTGGCATGAAAATATACTCGAACAAGAAACGATCCAATAACAACCATCAAACAATAAGGCCTTTTACACCGATCATGAAAAAAATATTCCTTAGCTTAACCGGTTTTCTGCTTTCTACTGCGTCCTTAAACTCGATCAGCAGTGAGCTCTTGCCCGCCTACCTAGACGCCAGTTTAACCCCTGAGCAGCGGGTCGCCGATCTATTGCCGCGGATGACCCTGGAGGAGAAGGTAGGGCAGATGTGTCAGTACGTAGGCATTGATCACACCGCTGAATCAGAGCAGCACATGTCCATCGATGATCTCGCCAAGAGTGACGCCCATGGCTTCTATCCCGATCTTCATTCGTCGCAGATTCCAGCGTTTATTGAGACCGGCAAAGTGGGTTCATTTCTGCATGTATTGACTGCTACTGAGGCTAACTTATTACAGCGTCACGCTGCACAAAGCCGTCTTGGTATCCCGTTGCTGATTGGCATAGATGCGATACACGGCAACGCCATGGTCAGTGGTTCCACGGTCTACCCTGCGCCCCTGAGCATGGCTAGTTCGTGGAACCTTGGCTTAGTTAAACAGGCAAGTATCGAAACCGCCCGAGAGATGCGCGCCACCGGTTCTCACTGGAGCTTTACACCAAATGTGGATATAGCACGTGATCCGCGCTGGGGGCGAGTGGGTGAAACCTTTGGCGAAGATCCTTTCCTCGTTGCTGAAATGGGTGTGGCGACAATTGAGGGCCTCCAGCAGGGGGACTTCGATGGACCCCAGAAGGTCATTGCCAACGCCAAACACTGGGTTGCTGGTGGTGATCCGATTAATGGTATTAACCTGTCTCCTATGGATGCCTCTGAACGCAGTCTGCGCCAGGATTTCTTTCCACCTTTTAAGCGTGCTGTGGATGCCGGTGTCTTTACCTTTATGGCTGCCCACAATGAAATCAATGGCGAACCTGCCCACGGCAGTCGTTATCTGTTAAACGATGTGTTGCGTGAAGAGTGGGGCTTTAAAGGCTTTGTGGTCAGCGACTGGATGGACATTGAACGCTTGCATACTTTTCATCGAGTTGCCACCAGTCAAAAGGAGGCGGTGTACCAAACCGTACATGCGGGGATGGATATGCATATGCACGGGCCAGATTTTCTTGAGCCGCTGGTGGAGCTGGTCAATGAAGGCCGACTCTCCGAGGCGCGCATAGATGAATCAGTAGGCCCAATGTTGCTGGCCAAATTCCGTCTCGGATTATTTGAAAATCCCTACGTCGATGAGAGCCAGATTGAGCAGTCGGTGTTTACCGCAGCCCACCAGCAAACTGCACTAGATATGGCGCGCCAGGCGATCGTTTTGTTAACCAACAATGACAGTATTCTACCGTTGCAAAAAAATACTAAAGTCTTTGTTACCGGTCCCAATGCCGACAATCATACGATTCTTGGTGACTGGGTGCTGCAACAGCCAGAGGACAATGTCACAACCGTACTCGAAGGACTTAGAGCGGTTGCCGCCAACCCTGAAAATATTGACTTTTACGACGTCGGAAAACAGGTCAAAAACCTCTCTACAAAGGATATTCACGGGGCAGCTAAGCGCGCCAGTCAGTCTCAGGTCGCGGTTGTGGTAGTGGGTGAAAATCCCCTTCGCTATGACAGTAAAGGCAAAACCTCCGGTGAAAATGTTGCCCGCTCGTCGATCAATCTTATTGGCCGACAGCTGGAGTTAGTCCAGGCTATTCATGCAACCGGAACGCCAGTGATTTTAGTCTTGGTTAATGGCCGACCGATCGCTGAACCCTGGGTCGTGGATAACAGTGCTGCCGTTATTGAAGCTTGGGAGCCCGGTGCAATGGGTGGACAGGCGCTGGCAGAAATTATCTATGGGGTGACTAACCCCAGCGGCAAATTGCCAATTACTGTGCCCTACAGCATCGGTCACACTCAGGCGATCTATAACCACAAACCCTCGGCGTACAAGCACAGGTACGCCGATGCGCCGACCCGCAATCTGTTTGAGTTTGGTTATGGTCTCAGCTATACGGAATTTGCTTTCTCTCAGCCAGTTTTGGATAACAAAAGTATTCAAAAAACTGAGAGCACTAACCTCTCTGTGATCGTGACCAATAGCGGCGATCGCGCTGGTTATGAAACGGTGCAGCTCTATGTGCGTGACAATTACAGTGAAATAACCCGCCCAGTAAAAGAGCTAAAGGGGTTTAAAAAGATCTATCTGCAAGCCGGCGAGTCAAAGCGCGTTAGCTTTACCCTGGAGCCTGAGATGTTGGCCTATTACAACCGTGCTATGGAGTGGGTAGTCGAGCCCGGAGCCTTCACTTTAATGGTGGGTTCCTCCTCTCGCGGAGCTGATCTAAAAAGCATTCAGCTGCGCGTTGAAGACTAAAGCTAAGAATAAAAAAACAAAATTGAATGCGAGTATTTAAGGATTTATACATGAAAGGTTTTAAAGGTAATTGGTCAAATGGCTTCATAGGCAAGGCTGCTGTAACAATATTGATTTCGGTACTGGTTGGGTGTAGCGACAGAGAGGAGGGCGGCCAAATTTCAGGCTTAGAAAGCGCAGCCCCAAAAAACGCTCAACCGGTCAGCAAACCGAAGAACGTGATCTATGTTCTCACCGATGATCAGCGCTACGATGAACTGGGTTTTATGAATCCAGTTATAGATACGCCGAACATGGACCGTATGGCTGCCGAGGGTGTCCATTTTGAGAATGCCTTTGTCACCACCGCACTCTGTTCCCCGAGTCGGGCTTCGATTCTCACCGGCCAGTATATGCACAACCACGGCGTGGTCGATAACAATAAGCCACCTCGCGATGGCACGATTTTCTTTCCTGAGTACTTGCAAAAGGCCGGCTACAACACCGCCTTTGTCGGCAAATGGCACATGGGTGAATTGGCGCCAGCCGGACGCAGGCTCGATGATCCACAGCCAGGCTTTGATCACTGGGTGAGCTTCGCCGGTCAGGGCCATTACTATCCAATCAAACCCAATGGTGAGCAGAGCATGCTCAATATCAATGGTGATGTGGTTAAACAAAAAGGTTATATCACTGATGAGTTAACGGACTATGCAGTCGATTGGCTCGACAGTCGCGACAGCGAGGAACCGTTCTTTATGTACCTTTCTCACAAGGCGGTACATGCCAATTTTGCCCCGGCGCAACGTCACAGCGATCAGTATGCAGACAGAACTATTCCGGTGCCTGCGAGCCAGGCTGATACCCCTGAGAATTATGAGGGTAAGCCGATGTGGGTAAAGAATCAACGCAATAGCTGGCACGGGGTTGATTTTCCCTATCACAGTTCGCTGGATGTTCAGGCCTACAAGATGCGCTATCACCGAGCGCTCTCCGCTGTTGATGAGAGTCTCGGCCGTCTGTTTCAATGGCTCGAAGACAATGGCCATGCTGACGACACTATCGTTATGCTGATGGGTGACAATGGCTTTATGTTTGGTGAGCACGGTCTGATTGATAAGCGCAATGCCTATGAGGAGTCCATGCGGGTGCCACTTTTAGCCTGGGGTAATGGCTTGAAGAGCAATCACGTGGTCAAAGAGATTGCCGCCAATATCGATATTGCGCCGACCATACTGGATATTGCAGGGGTTGAATCTCCCGAGCAATTTGAAGGAGAGAGCCTCTATTCTCTGGCGCAGGGTGAATCCGATAGCCAATGGCGCGATGATCTGCTCTATGAATACTACTGGGAATTTAATTATCCGAGCACGCCAACCACCTTTGCACTGCGCACAGACGATTATAAATTCATTACCTATCACGGCCTTTGGGATACCGAAGAGCTCTATGATATGCGCACTGATCCTAAAGAGATGCACAACCTGATTCACGATCCAGAATCCTTGGCTGTGGTCGCCGATCTGCGCAGCAAGTTATTTGCTCGCCTAGGGGATTCTCGCGATGGCTTGAGTGTTCCCTACACTGAGAAATTTAGTCATGGTGCAGTGTTTCGTGAAGGTGAGCGATCAAAAGCGGCTGAGTTCCCAGAGCAATGGTTACGGGATGGTAGTGAACAAGATCTACGTAACTTTATGAAGCCGGATAAGTTTAGGGCAGGGCTATCTAAGGGCAAACCTGCAGCACACTAACAAACCATTAAAATAGAAAGGAAAAGGCCGCTCGATGAAAAATATTTTGCCAATCTTTATGTGTGGCATGTCACTGACATTTAATGCTGTTGCCAGTGACGTCAAGCCGGCCAATGTGCTGTTTATTATGATTGATGATCTGCGCCCAGAACTGGGCGCTTACGGCAGCACGGCGGTTAAATCGCCTAATATAGATAGCCTGGCCAGTGAGGCGGTGGTGTTTGCCAATGCCTATGTCAATGTGCCGGTCTGCGGTGCGTCTAGAGCCAGCATGATGTCGGGTATCAGACCGACGGAAAAACGCTTTGTCGGTTATCAAGCACGTATTGATGAGGATGCCAAAGGGGCTGAAACGCTATTTGGTTATCTCAAAAAACAGGGCTACTACAGCGAAAGCATCGGTAAGATATTGCACTTTTCTGAGGATTCTAAAGCAGGTTGGAGTACGCCACCCTGGAATCCGAAGCCCAAGATTAAGCGGATAGGACACCGTAATTATCAGCGCGCGGAAAACATTGCCAGCTTTTTGAAGGATCGGGTGGGTCCCGCCTATGAAGCCGCGGATGTGCCGGATAATCATTATTTTGATGGCATGATTGCTGATCAGGCTATGGCATCTCTTGAATCCGTCAGCCAGCGCGATCAGCCTTTCTTTATGGCGGTGGGTTTTTTAAAGCCTCACCTGCCGTTTAACGCACCTTTACGCTACTGGGATCTCTATCGGGAAGACGATATCGATCTTGCGAGTAATCCACTTATGCCTGTAGCGGCACCTCGCGAGGCGATGCACAGTTGGGGGGAGCTACGCAAATTTGAAGGTATCCCCAAAGCACCGCACCCGGTTCCCGACGCTATGGCAAAGAAACTGGTTCATGGATATCTTGCCAGCGTCAGTTACTCGGATGCTCAGGTGGGGAAATTAGTGACCAAATTAAAACAGCTTAACCTCGACGATAACACCATTGTTATCGTCGCTGGAGACCATGGCTTTAGCCTCGGCGAACATGGTTTATGGGTTAAACACTCGCCCTTTGATGTTGCGACGAGAACACCGCTAATCGTTAAGTTGCCGACAACACTGACTGAGACATCTACTATGGGGCTTCTGGGAAGTACTCTATCCACACGCAGTGAACCGACCCCAAACTTGAAACCGGGAGTCGGTATTGCCGAGGGTTTAGTCGAGTTTGTCGATATATTTCCCACCGTACTCGAGTTATTGGGTAAGCCCAAACTTCCGCAGTTGCAGGGCGATAGCTTCGTAAGCCAGCTGATAGATGTCAGTGCACCGGGCAAAGTAGCAGTGTTTCCGCGCTGGCATGCAGCAGACGTGATTAAGACCGATCGCTATGCCATGACAGAGTGGTTTGATCAACAGGGACAAGTAACAGCGCGGATGCTCTTTGATCACTTAAATGATCCCAAAGAGACGATTAATCTGGCTGAACATAAAGACTATAAATCGCTTGTTGCCGATCTTCATGAGCAACTGATTTCTTTGAGAGAAAACCGATAGTCTCTTTCTGAATCAGCTTGCTCCGTACTGCGAGTAATCTTGGTGGATACCGGACGTTAAAGTTGACAAAGAATAGCGTAGATGCAACCGAAGCTTTAGATATTGGTCAATAGAAGAGTTCTTCAGTGGATGGTGATGCCCCAGTCAATCGTGCAGATGACGGATGGAATCTGATTGTTAAGAATCTAGATATTAATGAGCCGGAATGGAATTAGTTTGATTTTCTCCAAACAACAGCGGAGCCGAGTTCTAAATATTCAACAAAAATAGTCAACACTTATCGATGCTGGCTTTAGGGCAATCTGTGATACCTTGACTGACTTTCCGATACCTATCAGATTTTGCTGTCTCGGGTTCAGCTTTTATTGCGACTGTGATACTGCTGCATTACTTGTATCGA
>CAXAFJ010000026.1:0-25292 GCA_963968025.1 uncultured Pseudomonadales bacterium
TAAAAGCTGTCTAATTAAAAGCTGTCTAATTAAAAGCTGTACTTAGCCTTCATATAGAACACACGGCCCAGTGGGCTGTGCTGCTTTGGATCATAGCTGAAGTTAGCTGAGTCAGAAACACGTGGTGGCTTCTCGTCAGTTAAGTTCTTAACACCAAGACTCAAACCCAGTGCATCGTCCATAACCTTGAAGCCATACTGCGCATCGGCGGTTGTGTAAGAGGCAATACCCATAGTCTCACCGGCAGGCACAGGTTGGCTGTGCTGGTAGTCAGAGATATAGTTGATATTGAGTGACGCATCCTGAACACCATTTGACCAAGCGAGATTGATATTGGCTTTAGTCTCAGGCATTGAACGGGCAAAGTTATTGTTGTTGAAGAAACCCGCGGCATCGACCACATCGCCAGTAGGCGTTGTAATATCATACTTGAGGAAACGCGCAACATTCATCGCCAAGTTCAAGTTATCAGTCACCTTATAGCCTACTTCGAGGTCAAGGCCAGCCACATCAACGTTTGAAGAGTTGAAGTAATTGACATAAACACCTGCCAGAGAGCCAGTAGCACTGCGGACAATATCTGGACCGTTGATATCAGCGGCTAATTTACCCTGGGAGTTTTCCACAGTAATCAGATTGGTGTAATCCACTTTCCAGTAATCAAGCTTAATATCCAGCTTGTCTGTAGGCTGATACAACAGGCCAATATTGAAGTTATCCGACTCTTCTGCTTTCAGATCGTCTGAACCTGATGAAGTCACTCGAACAAAGGCAACGCCACCGTTCGGAGTGCCATCGGCATTGAAATCCTGCAGACCGGCTAGGTTAACAACCTGTGCATTTACCTGAGACAGTGATGGCTCACGGAACGCAGTAGAAGCCGATGCACGCAGAGCCAACTGATCAGTTAACTGCCAGCGCAGCGCTATCTTAGGATCAATACTGTCGCCAGTATCAACATTCTCATAACGAACGGCTGCCGTTAACTCGACATTGTCGGATAAGTTTGTCTTGGCTTCGGCGAACGCTGAATAGCTAGTGCGGCTTTCATCAATTTCCGAAACACCACCCAGGAAGATCAAATCGATGGGGATCGGCGCGCCGGCATCATCAAATGTAATTTCATAGAGATCGTCGGTTTCAGTTTTGTAACCTTCGCTACGAACCTGAACACCTGCGGCAAAATCAACCACAGCACCTGAAGACAGGGTCATCAACTCGCCACTTACAACAGCATCTAAAACAGTCAGGTCAGTGGTGCGCTTAGTGTCCGTCATATAGCTCATATCAGCGATTAGCGCGGCACTATTATTCTCCGAGACAAATGGATCGTAGTATTCGTCATTGTTCGGACCACCTACACCGGCAAGCCCAGCTCTCAAACGCGAACTGATAGTGTCGGGTTGACGAGCGCTGTATTCGTTGCTGCTGTGTGTCACGGCAGCATCCCAATCCATACCGTTATCAAGCTGCCCTTTAAAACCCAGTGACGCACGCAGCGTATTGTTTTCACGCTCAGCGTTTGGCGATGGCGCATCGAAGGCCAGTGGACGACCCAACCATACCAGGGGAACACCAAGAGGGTTACTTGGATGACTCTCAGGTATCAGCGGGAAAGTAAGATCTGGGTAGCTTGGCGACTGAGGGTTCTCAGTAACCTTGTTCATGCTGTAACCCAACTCTGCCATCATTTCGATGCCATTGGCCATTTCGTGAGTCATGTTGCTGTAAAGCTGAGTTCTCTCTTCAGCGGCGACAAGATTAAAGCGTGTGCCGTACTGGAAGAAACACATTGGACCTGCTGGAGTAGGAACAACTGAACCACCGGCTTTGTCTGCGCAACCGGCCAGAGCAAAGCGCTGGCCTGGGCCGTAGGTGCCGGCGTAAGGGCCGTCATCTACAGTCACACTACCTGCAGGTGTAGACGCTATATGCGGCATAGCAACGAAGCTTGCACCCAGAGAGCTGACAGCTTTATCGACTAGCTCGGGGCGTTCAGTGGCGGATAGGGCAGTGCGATCGAGAACATTGGCGGCTAAGGTGAAGCGAGTTGTATCGTTGCCGCCACCCCAAAGAAAACCAATACTCTTATCTTCTTGATCGCCGCGATCAACAGAAGCGATATTTGTCGAGATTTCAAAGCCTTCAAAATCTTTGCGCAGAATAAAGTTAACTACGCCGGCAATCGCATCAGAACCATAGGTTGATGCAGCACCTTCTTTTAACACTTCAACACGCTCAAGGGCGTTGACTGGAATACTGCTGGTATCGACAAATACACTACCATCATTGGCTAAACCGCCAGAGATAGTTTGGCGACGACCATTGATCAGCACCAATGTAGAGCTCAGGCCTAAGCCGCGAAGGTTGACGTTAGCCGTACCCTGGGTAGAACCTGCGGTAAATGAATCGGCTTGGTTTTCTGTACCGGAGCTGATCGCCAACTTGGCAATAACATCAGAGACTGATGTAGCGCCAATGGAGTCGATATAGCTTCGATCTAGAATTTGAACTGGTAGTGCGGAATCGCCAGGTGTTCCTTTAATGTATGAACCTGTGACCTGTACTTCTTCAATGGTAGCGTTATCTGCGGCTAATGCTGTGTTAGCAGACAAAATAGCCATGCCAGCTAGAATAGCGACACTTAAATAACTGTGCTTGAACGTCATATGCTTCCCCTAGGTATTTCGTGAGTAGTTTGTTTTTAGTATCTATTTTTATTATTTACTTCTTATTATTTTCTTCTTATTAATACGTGCTTTAAAAGACACGGAGCTTAAAATAACAACCGGCTAGTGCAACGTCAAGGCCCTTGTGAAACCACTGACTTCTCAATAGTGATTAGGTCTAAATTGGCAGTGCAGCCTGCGGATTAATCAATGGATTGGATTGATTTCGGCTGTATTACGAATATTAGGTGGCAGTAAATATGCTTTGATAATAGACTAACTGTTTTTCGTAATGGAATTCGGCACCCTGTTGCAGCATTGAGAGGCGGGTCGCGGGACAACAGAACATCCCAATTGAGCCGTTCTCTTTGGCAGTGATTGATAGCAGCCTGGCTTTTATAGTCTAAATTTGATGATGATAATTCATGAACCTTATAACTACCCTATTAAAAAGCCCAATATTAAACCTGCTTGGCGGTCTAACGCTGATAGTGACATCTGGCTATGAAATTTTTGAAGTTGTTGAAGAGTTGGGAGAAATTGCCATTAACCCCGATGTCGGTGCTGCTCATGGTGTGTTTGTTTTCTCAATTATTCATCTACTTAAGGTTATTCCGGAAATTATAGATGGGCTCGAAGACTTAGAGACGGCTAAGAATGAGAGTTCTTAACCTGTCGGGCTATCCATTTAGGGTGTCTTTAGGGTGCCTTTAGTTCTAACCATGACTTTGCACGCTTGAACTGTTTGCATCTAGATCACCATTGACGCAAACCCTCATCAAAATGCCACTGGCAATTAAATAGCCAACCCCCCAGCTCAACCACTGCGAAGTGATTAACCCTGCTGAGTAGCTTATCCACAGCATCGACGACAGGGCTAGCAGGCGAGTGTATTCGAAGGGCCGAGCATAGAGTTTTCCCTCAAGCACTGCGCCAATCACAACTAATATGGCCACCTGTGCAAGCACCACAGCCCACATCAGAGAAGCAGAGAGCACTGCGCTCTGCCCTGAACTCCAGAAGTGTAATACCGCGAGCAGCAGGTACTGCAAAATAATTGCGCCATTTACAACGCGGCTGCGCTGAGGATTATATTTTTCAAACTTCTGTAGATTCGATTTCTGTTCTGGAAAGCGCTGGACCATATCTGCTGGGTGCCAGCCGGTTTTCGACCAGAGCACGCGAAATTTATTTGACCAGCGCTGGGTATGCCAGATATCCCGAAGCATGCCGGCAAAGATATGCAGGTTGCCCCAGATAGGGTTCCAGCTTTGCAGTGGCACACGAATGCCATAAATCGCTTCCTGCTTTTCGTCCTCTGCTTTAAAGGTGCCAAATAATCGATCCCAAATAATCAGCAGGCCACCATAATTTTTGTCGATATAGTCGGGGTTTTGCGCGTGATGGACCCGGTGATTGGAGGGGCTGACCATAAACCACTCAAAGACACCCAGCTTGGGAATATGTTGGGTATGCACCCAAAATTGATAGATTAGATGGAGGCTGGCGATGCTGACAAACATACTGATCGGCATGCCCAAAAAGAAGCAGGGAATATAAAATACCCAGGTGGTTAAAAAACTGGTGCTGGTTTGGCGCAGGGCAGTGCTGAGGTTGTAGTCTTCGCTCTGGTGGTGAACCACATGGGAAGCCCAAAAAAACTGACGCTCATGGCTAATGCGGTGAAACCAATAATAGAGAAAATCATACAGCAGTATGGCCAGCAGCCAGTGGCCGATAGCGTTTATATCAAACGCCCAGATGGCATACTGTTGCGATATCTTGGCAAATACTAGTGCACCAATATTGAGAAAAACAAACTTTGTTACCGTGCTCAGCAGGCCCATACTCAGGCTATTGATGCTGTCATTCACTCTGTAGGTATTGTTGCCCTTAAACAGACCCCATCCAAGCTCCATAACAATCATTAGCAGGAAAACGGGAATAGCGTAGGGAACAAAGTTCATGTCGATTCCTTCTTCTTTTTAGGGGCTGTTTATTAGAGCTACTTTAATAGAGCTACCTTAATAGAGCTACCTTAATAGAGCTACTTTAACAGGTCCAGTGCTAGTGCTTCAGCCACTTTAATGCCATCAATTCCTGCGGACAAAATTCCCCCGGCATAACCGGCGCCTTCCCCTGCGGGATAGAGTCCTCTGGTGTTAACGCTTTGATAGACCCCATCGCGCTTAATACTTACCGGTGCCGAGGTACGTGTTTCCACACCGGTCATAATCGCATCGGCCATGGCATAGCCTTTGACCTGTTTGTCGAACTGAGGAATTGCTTCACGAATCGCCGCGACGGCAAAGGCGGGCATGGCTTTTGACAGGTCGCCGAGAGTGATGCCCGGTTTGTAGGAGGGCTTCACGGAACCCAGTTCAGTGGACGGCCGATTTTTTAAGAAGTCGCCAACCAGCTGTGCTGGGGCATTGTAGTTTTCGCCGCCAAGCTGGTATGCCAGTGTTTCTAGTTCACGCTGCAAATCAATCCCGGCAAGCGGGTGGTTGGGAAAATCCTCTTCCGGGGAAATACCCACCACAATGGCAGCGTTGGCATTGCGCTCATTGCGCGAGTACTGGGACATGCCATTGGTCACCACGCGGCCTTCTTCGGAGGTTGCAGCCACCACCGTACCGCCGGGGCACATGCAAAAGCTGTAAACCGTGCGGCCATTTTTACAGTGGTGGACCAGCTTATATTCCGCTGCGCCCAATATAGGGTGTCCGGCCTGATCGCCAAAGCGTGCTTTATCGATGGTTGACTGGGGATGTTCGATACGAAAGCCAATGGAGAAGGGCTTGGCTTCAATATAGACGCCGTGATCGAGCAGCATCTGAAAGCTATCTCGGGCGCTGTGACCTATGGCGATCACTATATGACGGCTGTGAAGCACGTCACCTGTGGCTAGAGTGAGGCCGGTAATTTGGCCTTGGCCCTCGCTGTTGTCTGGATCGCGCAATAGGCCTTCGACCTTCTGCTCAAAGCGTATTTCACCACCGAGGCGGATAATCTCGGCACGCATATTCTCCACCATACTGACCAGCTTAAAGGTGCCGATATGGGGCCTGCTGTCGGTAAGAATTTCTTCAGGTGCTCCGGCAATAACAAATTCACGCAACACTTTGCGCCCAAGATGGCGGCGATCTTTGACCTGACTCCAGAGCTTGCCGTCGGAAAAAGTGCCGGCACCGCCTTCGCCAAACTGCACATTGGATTCGGTGTTGAGTTTGCGTTTGCGCCAGAACCCCCAGGTCTCTTTGGTGCGCTGACGGACCTCTTGGCCGCGCTCAAGCACTATAGGTTTGAGTCCCATCTGGGCTAATACCAATGCGGCGAGAATGCCACAGGGACCAAAGCCCACCACAATCGGACGCTGCTGGTTAGCTTGAGGAAACTCAGTCAAGGGTTGGGCGACAAACTTATAGCTGGTGTCGGGACTGGGGCCGACGCGGGGCAGCGCTGGTGAGGTTTGCAGCACACGACTCTCGGCCTGGTCGGCTAGTACCACATCAAGCTGATAGATCAGCATTATACGACCGCGCTTGCGAGCATCGTGGCTGCGTTTAAAGATACTAAAGCTCACCAAGTCGGTGGCCTCTATGCTCAGGGTGCGGAGGATTTCCCGCTGCAGATCATCGTCGCTGTGGTCGAGGGGCAGTTTGATTTCACTGAGTCTTAGCATAGGGATCTTGGATCGTATTGGTCGTTGTTAGTGGTGCTGTCAGAACGCGATATTAGCATGAATATGCTGTCTGCTTTGGACGCTAACGAAATTGTTTTTTAGTGGTAACATCGCCACCGATAATAAAAACAACAGGGGAAATTCCGGGTGAAAATAAAAAATAGTCTTATCGTCGCACTGATCGCCATCGCTTTTTACGCTGGCTGGTCTTTTAACCAAGATGTTGACGTTAGCGCTGGGGTTCCGGCACTGCAGGCCAAGGCCGACAAAGCCGGCTACGTAGTCGCAGAGCAGACTCGCAACCAGGATCCGCATTATTCTCCTGTGGCAGACCAACCGTTGCAGAAACAGGTGTTTTGGGGCGATACCCATTTGCACTCGAATTTCTCTATGGACGCCTTTATTTTTGGCAACACCTTGGGCCCAGATGATGCCTACCGTTTCGCCAAGGGCGAGAAAGTGATGGCCACCAAAGGCCAGCCAGCGCAGCTGCGTGAGCCTTTAGACTTCTTAGTGCTGGCGGATCACACCGATGCTGTCGGCGCCATGATTGCCTTAAAAGCGGGCAATCCAAAATTGCTCGCCAATCCCACATTGCAAGCTTGGTCAGAGATTTTGTTTGCCGGTGAGGTAGATGATGCCCGCCAACTGGATTCTACCCAGACTAGATCAGATACCCCCCCTGAGTTGGACGATAAAGATATTCGTGGCAATGCTTGGAATTACCTGACCGCCACCGCTGATGCCCACTATGAGCCGGGTACCTTTACGCCACTGATCGGTTTTGAATTTACTGCTCAGAAGGGCGGCCAGAATTTGCACCGCGTGGTGATCTATCGCGACGATGCCGAGACCGCCCAGAGCCTTTTGCCATTGTCGCCCAAAGAGAACTCGGACCCGAGAGTGCTGTGGGACTTTTTACAGCAGTATGAAGAGACCAGTGGCGGCAAAGTGCTGGCCATCGCCCACAACGGCAATATCTCCAACGGCCTGATGTTTCCCACCGCCGAGCTCGAGTTTGGCGATCAGATGGATTCTGACTATGCCGCGCGCCGCGCCCGTTGGGAACCTGTCTATGAGGTAACCCAGATTAAAGGTGATGGCGAAGCTCATCCGCTGTTATCACCAGATGATCGCTTTGCCGATTATGAAAGCTGGGATCTCGGCGATTTCGCCGGTGTCCCCAAGACTGATCAGATGATTCCCTTCGAGTATGCTCGGGAAGCACTGAAAAATGGTTTGGCACTGGAGTCTTCTCAGGGCACCAACCCCTACAAATTTGGCATGATCGGTTCTACTGATTCACACACCTCACTGGCCACTGCCGCGGAAGATAATTTCTATGGCAAGCACAGCGCCGGTATGGAACCTCAGCCGAATCGCTGGAAGGATGCTGTGGGTGGTCGCGGTAAGTTTACGGTGCCAGGCTTTATGATGGCCGCTTCGGGTTACGCTGCAGTCTGGGCAACCGAGAACACCCGTGAAGGTATCTGGGATGCGATTCAGCGCAAAGAAGTCTATGCCACCACCGGCAGTCGCATGACGGTTCGGTTCTTCGGCGGTTGGGACTTTACTGAAGCCGATCTGGAAGCCTCGAATATGCCGGATATCGGCTACAGCAAAGGCGTCTCTATGGGTTCAACTCTTTTGCAGAGCGATGCCAGCGCCCCAGTGTTTATGTTGCAGACCGCGAAGGACCCCAACGGTGCCAACCTCGATCGCTTGCAGGTGATTAAAGGCTGGGAAGATGCCGCAGGTGCAGTGCACGAGAAAGTCTTTAATGTCGCCTGGAGCAACCCTGAGCTGCGCTCAATGGATGCGACCGGTGAGGTTGCGGATATTCCTTCTACTGTGGATGAAGCCAAGGCAACTTACAGTAACAAATACGGCGCTGTTGAATTGACCGCCCTGTGGCAGGATCCGGAGTTTATCCCGGAGCAGAAGGCCTTCTACTATGTTCGCGCTCTTGAAGTGCCATCGCCGCGATGGACTTCTTATGACGCTGCCAAATTTGATGTTGAGATGGCACCTTATGTGCAGAGAACCACTCAGGATCGTGCTTACAGTTCACCGATTTGGTATGAACCCAAGGGCTAGGCTTTAGATCAGCTTTAGATCAAGCAGAGCGAAAAAAAACCAGGCCCTCAGCAAAGAGTGGCCTGGTTTTTTTTGCATGATTCTTTGACGCTGTTTTCACCGGTCCTGGCATTCAGCGGCTAAAAGTAACGCTTAACCTCGGCCAATACACCACGACCTTCACCGACAAAGTATCTATAGCTACCAAAGCCAAAGTCGGCCCGGTCGGCAATACGTTCATCAGTCAGGTTGGTGACTCGCAAACGCAGATCCCACTGCGTATAACGCTGTTGAACCGTTAGGTTAACCACGTCGTGCCCCGCGTACCGATGGGCGTTAGCGGGATCCAGATAGTAGTCGCCGAGAGAGACCCATTCCAACTCAGCACTGAGTGTTTCGCTGGGCGTATAGAGCAACTGGGCGCTGCCCTGTGCACGGGGTGCGGTGTCTATATCGTTGCCATTAATGCTGGCGCCATTGATTAGGCCGTTTTGCTCATAGAGGTGTTTTGCCCAGCTGCCAGCGGCGGCGATCTGCCAAGCTGGGTTGATGGCGTAACTAAGCTCCAATTCGATACCGCGGTGGCTGGTTTCACCATTGCTGACAACAAAACCGCTGGAGTCTTTAATAATCACCTGCTCTTTGTCCATGCTGTAGATATTTAACTCAGCGGCGAGATTATCTTGGCGAAAGCGCAGTCCGGCTTCAACACTGTCGAGCTGCTCGGGCTTGATATCGGCGACGGCTTGCTCACGCTGCAGGCGATAGATCTCATTGATCTGGGGTGCGCGATAGGCACTGGCGACTCTGGCATAAGCCGAGAGATTGTCGCTAAAGCTGTAGTCGGCGCCGAGGTGGAAGTTGACGTTGTTGGTGCTGTCGGAGCGATCTTCAGCTCGGAAGTAGCGACAGCTGCCATCGGCAGAATTACAGGCACTGCCATCGTCTCGGGTGTTGCCCGAGAGCATATTGTTGTCATAGTCGTAGTTGAGGTATTCATAGCGCAAACCGATTTCCGCGGTCAGTTGATCACTGGCTTGCCACTCGAGATTGGCGAACAGGGCGATCTGCTGGCTGTCCACTTCAAAGTCATAGTGCTGACCTTGGAAACGCACATTGTCGGCGACGCCAAGGGGGTTGGCTTGGAATTCTTCTACCCACATGCTGGCCCATTCAATATCGCTGCCTAGCCATAGAGTGGTATCAGTGGCGAGGCTGGTCTGATAACTAGACTGAACACCGGCACTGGTTTGGCCATTTTTTTCTTCGGGCTTGCCGGGCAGATAGTGCTGCAAAAAAGTCATTTCGCTTTTGCGCAGATAGGGGGTTATCTGCCATTCGCCACCGGCACGGGTCGCGCCGCTGATGCGTGAAGAGAGGCGCATGGCCTGGCCATCGCGAAAGGCTTCTGGGTTGGGATTGGCTTTCCAGGCGGAAGAGTCTTTGTAGGAGTCTTTGACTTTGATATAGCCAGCGGTCTCTTGGTTGAGATTAACCAGGGCCAGATGAGTGTCGGTGCTCAACTCAGAACCAGTCCAGCTGTGCTTGAGGGAGAGTTTCTGCTGATCAAAGCCAGCGTCATCTTTAAAGCCTTTGTCGGTGACGCCATTGGCGGCGATCTGCCAGGTCTGGTTGCCGCGCTGTTGACGCCAGCCGAGTTTGACGCGGTTGTAGTCGTGACTGCCGCTTTCTAAAGAGAGATAGTTGCGCTGAATGTCGGCGGAGAGGCTGTTGATCACACCGTGCATGGCATTGGAACCATAGAACACAGTGCCGGGGCCGCGCCAGATTTCCAGTCCCGAGGCCTGTTCGCTGTTGACTTCAAATAACTGGTTAACGTTACACATGCCGGTGGGGCGGATCGGCAGACCATCTTCACTAGTGAGAATTTCGGCACAGCTGCCAGCACCGGTAAACACCGGTGAGCGCACGGCGGCGAGCAGTTCCTGACCATTGCCGCGACTGAGCCACACACCGGGAATGCGCGCGGCAGACTCATTGATATGGGCGTGGCCAATGCGCCGTAGCTCTTCAGCTGAGACCTGACCTGCGGCGCCAATCAGCTGGCTGAGACGCTGTTCACTGCGGCGGCCGGTGACCACTACGGTGTCGACAATGGTCTCTAATTGAGAGCTGTCTAATTGAGAGCTGTTTACTTGAGAGCTGTTTGCTTGGCTTTCTGTCTGCTCAGGTGCGAGCTGCTCTGCGATCGTTAAACTGGGTAGCAGCAGGCTGATTGTGAGTGCGGAAATAATGGCTTTCATAACCTATTGGAACCCTTAGAGTATTTTTGATGGGCGCAGTCTTTAGTAAAAGATGCATAAGTGCAACTGTGTTTATGACTGGACGGTTTGCCAAACGCCATCAATATTAGGCCAAATGACGCGGTTGCTCGTAGAAAGAGGATAGATCAATAAAAGGTACCTGTTGTGGCCATATCAGTTTCAAAATTGAACAAGTATTTTGTCGTGGAAAAGTTAATTTATCACTCCATTGATTTAAGCCTCTATCAGGCATCGGCGATTATCGACGGGGTTGAGCACTATGTGTCAGATGAGCGGGGCAAGCTGTTGCGATCGACTAAGTTACTGGAATTACAGAAGCAGCTGAGAAAGGTTGCCGCCGAAAGTACGGTGCTACGTCAAACCAGTGCCTATGATGAGATGATTGGCGGGCCGGAAAAGGGCGAGTCCAATGAGCTTGAGGTGCCGCTGGCAGATAACCAGCTCTATTGAATGATTGCTTTTCGGCGCAGGATAAACTGCCTTGGCACTGTTGTCCCTTGTCTATTTTCGCGAGCAGTGCATACTCTTGCCACCTGAAGTCCAAGGCTGATTTTTTATTTAATTGTCTAGCTTAATTGTTTAGTTTAGTAACCTCATTGATTTTCTAACTCAAACCCGGAGACCCTGTGCCAATCAGTCAATCCAGCGATAATCTTACTCTCGAATCCGTTGATGCGCCGCAAGTGGCAGCAGAAGCGCCCAAAAAGATGTCGACGCTGCTGTCTTTGATACAGTTTTTTAAGCCCTATAAATTACAGGTTTGGGTATTTCTCGCGGCGCTGGTATTTACCGCGGGTATAACGCTATCCATGGGGCAGGGTCTGCGCTTGGTGATCGATCAGGGTTTTGCTCAGCAATCTCTTGAAATGCTCAATCAGGCGATTGTGTTTATTGTTATTGCCTCGATCCTGATGGCCCTCGGCACCTATGTTCGTTTTTATCTGATCTCCTGGCTGGGTGAGCGGGTCACCGCCGATCTGCGCAAAGCGGTGTTCAATCATATTGTCGCGCTGCATCCGGCGTTTTTTGAGACCAACCGCAGTGGCGATATTATGTCGCGGCTGACTTCGGATACCACCTTATTACAGTCAATTATCGGTTCTTCGGCTTCCATTGCTCTGCGCAGCGCGATTAGTTTTAGCGGTGCGCTGATTATGCTGCTGGTGACCAATTTCAAACTCTCTCTGATGATTATTGTCGCCGTGCCTCTGGTGCTGATGCCGATCCTGATCTTTGGCCGCAAGGTGCGCAAGCTCTCTCGGGACAGTCAGGACTCGATTGCCGATGTCGGCAGTTACGCCGGTGAAATTATTCAACACATCAAGACAGTGCAGAGTTTTACCCATGAAGAACAGGAAAAAGCGGCTTTTGGCAGTGAGGTTGAACGGGCCTTTTTAATTGCCCGAACTCGTGTGCGCCAGCGTGCGGTATTGATGGCCGTGGTGATTCTACTGGTGTTTGGTGCGCTCAGTGGAATGCTCTGGGTCGGTGGCAGTGATGTGATTAATGGCAAGATGAGTGGCGGTGATCTCGGCGCGTTTATTTTCTACGCGATTCTGATGGCTACTGGCGTTGCTTCATTGTCTGAAGTCTATGGCGAGCTGCAGCGTGCAGCGGGTGCCACTGACCGATTGATGGAGCTGCTGCATGCTGACAATCAAATTCTGGCTCCAGATCAGCCCTTGGAGGGCGTTGAGCAGTTGCCGGCGCAACTTGAACTGAGCAATGTACGTTTTTGCTATCCTTCTCGACCAGAACAACCGGCGCTGGATGATTTTTCTCTGACCATTAAAGAGGGTGCTATTGTCGCTCTGGTGGGGCCGTCGGGAGCGGGCAAGTCAACACTGTTTGATTTGATTCAGCGCTTCTATGATCCGCAGCAGGGTGAGCTCTGTCTGGGTGATATCAATATTCGCCAGATGACGCCGACCCAGCTGCGTGAACAGATTGCAGTGGTGCAGCAACAGCCAACACTGTTTAGCGGTGATGTGATGTACAACATTCGCTACGGCAACAGCGATGCCACTGACGAGCAGGTGATTGCAGCGGCCAAAGCCGCCCACGCGGATGAGTTTATCAATCAGTTGCCGGATGCCTATCACAGTGATTTGGGTGAGCAGGGCGTGCGCCTCTCTGGCGGCCAGCGCCAGCGTATCGCCATTGCCCGGGCGCTGTTAAAAGACCCGCGCATTTTGCTGCTGGATGAGGCCACCAGTGCCTTGGATGCAGAGAGTGAATACAAGGTGCAGCTGGCCTTGGATAAGCTGATGAAAGGCCGTACCACGGTTATTATTGCCCATCGTCTGGCGACGATTCTCCATGCGGATACCATTGTGGTAATGGATCAGGGCAAGAAAGTCGCCCAGGGTAGTCATCAGCAATTGATCGCCTCTAGTCCGCTCTACGCGCGACTGGCTGAGTTGCAGTTCTCCCCAGACAGCGCTGAGTGATCGTCTCAGTAAGCTAAAACGTATGCTAGAGTAACTCATAATAAATGCGCCGCAGCTATTTAGGGTCGGTGAGTGCTCCGTCTAGGGTAGTGCGCACGTAACAATAATAATAACAAAGACTCTCGCTATGAAACTGATTTTAAGTATCTCTGGTCTGATGCTGTTGGCCGGCTGTGGTATGTTTTCTCCAGAGCAACCGATGCCGGAAAACCTTCCCCAATACAATATTAAAACCGCTACAGGTGTCTCTCAGGGACGCCTAAATGCCAGTGCCGACGAAACCGTTGCTGCTGAGGTTGTCAGCTGGTTTGATATTCCCTATGCCCAGCCTCCGGTTGGAGACCTGCGCTGGCGTGCTCCACGTGAACTGATTGCCCCAGAGCAGGTGATTGTCGAGCGTGAAGACACGGCCTGTGTGCAACAGGCGAGTCGCTACGGCGGTGTTGAGGGTGGTGCCGAAGGTGTTATTGGTTCAGAGGATTGTCTGGTTTTGGATATCCGTGCGCCAAAGGATTTCGCCAGTAAAAACTACCCGGTAATGCTGTGGATTCACGGCGGCAGCAATACCACGGGCTTAAAAGATTATTATGATTACAGCAAGTTGGCCGCAGGCAAAGAGGTTGTGGTCGTGGCGATAAACTACCGTTTGGGTGGGTTGGGATGGTTTACGCATCCGGCGATTCAGGGGCCGCAGACTGGCGAAGATCAGACCTCTAACTTTGGCCATCTGGATATCATTCAGTCCCTGAAATGGGTGCGCGATAATATCGCTGGCTTTGGTGGCGATGCTGAAAATGTCACGATTTTCGGCGAATCCGCTGGTGCCCATAATGTCTATGCTCTGTTGGCATCACCTCTGGCTAAAGGCCTGTTTCACCGTGCCATTGCCCAGTCCGGTTACACCGTGACCAGCAGTCTGGACAGTGCTTATAACCTCGATGGGTCGGATAGCTTTGTTACCCGGGGTGGCTGGCAGATAACGCAAAAACTGTTGGCTCAGCAGGGCGATAGTGGAACTGAGCCCTCCAATTCAGAACTTCGCCAACAGCTCAAAAGCATAGATGCCCGGGAATTTATTGCGCTCTATAATGATAAGCCGGATACAGTTGATTACTCACCTTTAACCACTGCGGATGGCGTTGTGATTCCACTGGTGGGTATGGTCGACGCTCTGGCTGATCCTGAGTACGCGAAAAATGTACCAGTGATCTCCGGTGCCAATAAAGATGAAGTGACCCTCTGGTTTGCTCTGCACCGCTATTTTATGGAGACCAGCTATCCCTTTACCAAGCTACTGCCGCCGAAAGTTAGTATCAAAAATCCCGCGCTGTATAACTTCTGGGTGCGAACTCGCTCTCAGGCTTGGAAAGCCCGCGGCGTCGACGAGCCTCTGAGTGCCATGGAACTGGCCGGTTACGACCAGCTGTATAACTACCGCTTTGATTGGGACGATCAAGAGAAGTCATTTTTTATCGATTTCCCGTCTATTTTTGGTTCCGCTCACGGCACTGATATTTCCTTTGTCACCGGTGACTTTAAGTATGGTCCGGTGACCTCTTATATCTATCCAGAGGGCGAAGCCCGGGATCAGATGGAACGCACTTTTATGAATGTCTGGGGTGATTTTGCACATTCAGGAATCCCGGATCAGTCTCTAGATTTTAAATGGCAGCGTTACAACAATGAGACCAAGGCCTACGTGCGCCTCGACCGGGATGAGTTTTTAAGTCTGCACTTTGAGACTGAAACCCTCGATACCCTGTTAGCGGGAATCGCTGGAGACAATAACGCCAGCCAGATTGAAAAGTGCCTACTGCTGTGGGAAACCCTGACCAATGTGGGCAGTGCAGATATTGCTCGCTACCGGTCTTGGAACAATGGCCAGTGCGAGCAGTTTGATGCCCGCGCCGAGCAAGAGCGAATCGCGGCAGACTTGATTGAAGAGTTTGGCACCTCATCAGTACTCTAGCTAAAAAAATGACTTTAGAGAGAAGTGCGCATGATTAATAATGACGCCCCAAGCGGAAACAAGTCTGCCCAACAAGCAGGCCCGCTGCGCCGGGTAATTGATTCAATGCAATTGCCAAAAAGCTGGATAAAGTGCTTTTTCCTGTTTTTACTGAGCGCCTTTTTTACCTATGCCGGGTTCCATCACCTGTTCGCCCCAGACTTCTATGTGAGTATTATGCCGCCCTGGATACCGGGACATTTGGCTCTGGTGTATTTCAGTGGTGTGTTTGAAATTATGGGCGGTATCGGCGTGTTAATTCCCCGTTTCCGTGCATTGGCTGGTCTTGGCTTGGTTGCCTTGCTGGTCGCGGTCTATCCGGCGAATCTGTATATGGCGTTTAATCCTGAGATGTTTCCGGATATTCCTGTTACTGCACTCTATGTGCGTTTGGCGCTGCAGTTTGTGGCCTTTTATTGGGCTTACTCTGTGACACGACCGGATCCTGTTACTGAGCCTTAAGCGGTTCTTGGGCTACCGATCCGATATTGCGTTGAGGCTGGTTTAGACTACCCTTAAAGCATTAAACAGATCGGAACCTGAGTATGGATGCTCAATTAGAAAAGTTCTCTAATGCTCTTTTTACCGCCTCTGGCCGACCTCGGGCCAGCGTTGAACTCAAGCAACTTAAAACCCTCTGGTTTAATACCGGCACGCTGTGCAATCTCGCCTGCAGCAACTGCTATATAGAATCCTCCCCGAGCAATGATCGCCTGACATTTATTCGCCTCGGTCAGGTACAGCAGTTTCTCGATGAGATTCAGCAACATAATCTGGGGACTGAAGAGATTGGCTTGACCGGCGGCGAACCGTTTTTTAATCCGGATGTTATTGCCATTATGGCGTTGGTCCTGCGCCGGGGTTTTCGTCTGCTGGTGTTGACCAATGGCATGCGGCCCATGCTTAAGCGCCAGAGCGGTTTATTGGCCCTGCAAAAACTCTATGGCGAGCAGCTGACAGTGCGCGTCTCTATGGACCACTTTGACCCAGATCTGCATCAGCAAGAGCGCGGGCCGAAATCTTGGCGGCCGATGCTCGATGGACTCTGCTGGCTCTCCCAGCAGGGCTTTAATGTTGATATCGCTGGCCGCAGGCTTTGGGGTGAAGATGAGCAGCCGTTGCGTGAGGGTTATGCGGCGCTGTTTAAACGCCACAATATTCAACTGGATGCCTTTGATCAAAAGGCTCTGGTGCTGTTTCCTGAGATTACTGCCGACCCCAATCTGCCGGAGATCACTGCAGACTGCTGGCAGATTCTCAATGTCGATCCAGATGCCATGATGTGTGCTTCGTCGCGAATGGTTGTAGTGCGCAAAGGCGATCAGCAACCCTCAGTGATGGCCTGCACATTGTTGGCCTATGATCAGCAGTTTAATCTGGGCCAAAGCTTGGTTGAGGCGCAGCAGAGCGTGCGGCTCAATCATCCTCACTGCGCGAGTTTTTGTGTGTTGTGTGGGGGAAGTTGTTCGGCGACCGATTAATGCCTTAAAGTACCCTCGACTTCAATGGTCTCTGCGTTCAATCCAGTTCATTAGAGCCTGCTGCTGGGGCGTTAGGCCACTGCCCAGTGCCGCTAATTCGCAATGCAATCGCGGCAAATCTTCGACTGTATCGAGATCGGTTATCGGCGTCAGCAAGCTCGCCTTATGCGGCAGAGCTGCGAGCAAATTATCACAGGTGTCGGCGCGACTGTACGCCAGGTGGGTCCAAAACGCTTGGCTTAGTGGGCGCTTGCCGGCAAATAAATAATAACCGCCGTCATAAGCGGGTCCCACAACAAACGACTCAGTTTTGAGCGCGTCTATGGCCTGCTGCGATCTATCCGCTGTCAGCTGGGGGCTGTCAGAGCCGATTAAAATAACCTGCCGATAGCACTGAAGTAACCTCTGGTAGATATGATATTGGCGCTGACCAAGGCAGCCGGGGCCGGTGTGAATGCACTCCAGTCCTTGCCATAGGGGATCTCTGAGTCCTCGCTGCTCGGCTACGGCAAAGTAGCTGTCAGCGTCGACTCTGGTAACTGTTTCTTTTGTCGCCTTTACACAGAGCCGGTAGGCGCTCTCAGCAGCAATCTGGCCGATGGTTTTGGCGAGGCGGGTTTTGATCGGCGAGAGGCCGGGGGTTTTGACAAAGACAGCGATTGCGGTGGCATGGTTGAGTCTGCTCATGATCGACGCCAGCGCTGGGATACCAGTTTAAATAGCTCGGGAAGCGACAGCCTCAACCAATACCACTGGTGCAATACTGTGACTTTAAGCCAACCCTGCTGACGGTATTTGCGAGCGCTGGTGAACAGGGTGGACGGGATGCGCTGGAGTGGCACGCCAGTCTGATGGGCGCGCCAGACTAATAGAAGATCTTCACCATAGGGGCGCTTTTCAGGGTAACCGCCAAGATCTAAAAACACTTCTTTTGAAATACAAAACCCTTGATCGCCATAGGGGCATAAAAGACGTTGAGATCGCAGATTGGCACCAAGAGCATTGATGTTTAAAAGGCGCCTATTTTTAAAGCCGAGATCAAAGTAGTGCAGGGCAGTCCTCTGTGGATCTTGGCTCACACTGGTCTCAAGGGCGCGAAGATTATCCTGGTTGACGCGGCTGTCAGCATGCAAAAACCACAGCCACTGCCCCGCTGCTTGTTTGGCGCCGATATTGAGACTGCTGGCGCGGCTCTGCTGGCAACTCTGAATTATCTCGGCTTCCAGTGAGCTCCTGGCAAGATCCGCGAGCAGATGCTTCTGCTCGGTCTCCTCAGCGGCCAGGGGAATAATAATCGACACCTCAGCCAATACTGGCTGACTCAACGCTCTAAGACCTCAAGCCACTGTTGCTGTGGGCTGCTCAGCTGTTCCCGAGGTGTTAGCAATGCGCTCTGCAGTGCCTGCCTAATATGACTGGGGGTTTCGGTGAAGGGGCGGGTCAGCAGTGGTTTTAAAAGTCTAATTGCCCGAGCCAATGTACCGCTGTAGACCTCAAAGAACTTGTCGACGCTCACATGCTGGCTGGGGTCATCCATCCAGCAGTCGTAATCGGTAATCAAGCAGACTGAGCTGTAGGCGATCTGCGCTTCTCGAGCCAAGAAGGCCTCGGGCAAATTGGTCATACCCACAAGATCACAGTTAGCGGCGTCGCGTAAGAAAAAGCTCTCGGCGCGGGTGCCCAGTCGCGGGCCTTCGACGCAGGCATAGCTGTTATTGATATGAATTGGCTCACCAACCGCTGCTGCGGCGCGCTGAATATCGCGATTAAGGGCGGCACAGACTGGATTGGCAGTAGAGACATGGGCGGCGACACCCTGACCAAAAAAGCTCTGAGTTCGATGACCTCTGGTGTGGTCAAAATACTGCTCAACCAATGCCAGATCGCCGGGCTTAATCTCTTGACGCAAGCTGCCGGCGGCAGAAAAAGAAATAATACGCCGCGCTCCAAGGGCCTTGAGCCCTTAGATATTGGCGCGATAATTAATCTCATGGGGCAGCAGCTTATGTGCGCTGCCATGGCGTGCGAGAAACGCTACTGGCTGGCTGTTGTATTCGCCGCAGCTGATCGCTGAAGACGGTACCCCAAAGGGCGTGGTAAGGGTTCGCTCTGTGTCGATCTGCAACCCTTCGAGCTGGTAGAGCCCGGAGCCGCCGATAATGCCTAACATAGTCTCTTCCTGTGATTTTAAAATGGATAATCTATTGAGAATCTGAGGGCTTTGCTGTGTCTCTTGATGATAGACCATATGGTCATTGATTAAGGTTTACAGTAGTGCTTCCAAGCTCCTAAAGTGTCACAAAGAAATGAACTATCCATCTGAACTCTAGGGAGCAGCATCGTGAGCGTATACAAGGTACCGCAGAAGGAACTGGCATTTATCTTTGATGAAATTATCAACTATTCTGAAATTTGCAGCATGCCCGGCTTTGAAGAAGCGAGCCGCGATATGGTTGATGTGGTATTGCCAGAGGCAGCCAAATTTTTCGAAGACGTAGTGGCACCGACCAATCATGAGACTGATAAGCATCCCGCGTTTTTGAAGGATGGCGAGGTGGTGACTTCTCCCGGGCTAGATCCCATCTACCGACAGATGGTTGAAGCTGGCTGGTGCTGTCTCAATGGCGATAGCAATTATGGCGGCGCCGGTTTCCCCAGTGTTGTAGACCTGGCAGTGCAGGAAATGCTGCAGACCGCCAACTGTGGCTTTAGTCTCTTGCCTATGCTGACCCGCGGCGTGGTTCATGCCCTCAATCAGTACGGCAGCGATGAGCAAAAAGAGACCTATCTGGGCAAGCTGATTTCCGGCGCCTGGTCCGGCACTATGAACCTCACCGAGCCGCAGGCTGGCAGTGACTTATCCGCGGTGAAAACCAAAGCCATATTAAATGGCGACCACTATCTGATCAGTGGCCAAAAAATCTATATTACTTGGGGCGATCACAGCTGCGCCGACAATATTATTCACCTAGTACTGGCCCGTCGTCCTGATGCCCCCGAAGGCAATCAGGGTATCTCGCTATTTCTGGTACCTAAATTCTTAGTTAATGCCGACGGCAGTCTGGGTGAGCGCAATGACGTTAAACCGGTTGGTGTCGAGCACAAATTAGGCATTCATTCGAGCCCCACCTGTACGTTAGCCTTTGGCGATAATGGCGGCGCGGTTGGCTACTTGGTTGGCGAAGAAAATAAAGGCCTGCAGTGCATGTTCACGATGATGAACAATGCCCGTCTGTCAGTTGGCCATCAGGGTGTTTCCCTGGGCGAGCGTGCCTATCAGCAGGCGGTTGCCTATGCTACGGATCGCGTTCAGGGCCGAGCCTCTGGCGTCGAAGGTCGTGCAGCGATTATTCATCACTCAGATGTTAAACGTATGCTGATGCAGATGCGTGCGTTGACTGAGGGCGGTCGAGCCATGTCCTACCATGCTATCGCGGCAGAGGATCGCAGCTCCCATCACCCAGATGAACAGGTTCGTGCCCAGAGTGCGCAGATGGTTGAGTTGTTGACGCCGCTGGTCAAGGGCTGGTGCACCGAAGTGGCCATGGAGAGTACCTCTCTGGGTGTTCAGGTTCACGGCGGTATGGGCTTTATTGAAGAGACTGGCGCGGCGCAGCATATGCGCGACGCCCGTATTCTGCCGATCTATGAGGGTACCAATGGTATTCAGGCATTGGACTTTGTCGGCCGCAAATGTCTCCGTGACGGTGGTGAGGCAGTGAAGGTACTGCTGGCGGAGATGCAGGCTACTGTGGACCAGTTGGCTTCGGCCCATGGCAGTGCGGTGAATCTGCGCAATCGATTGCGTCATGCAATTGAGCAGTGTCAAGAAGCGCTTAGCTATGTATTGGAAAATAGCAGCGACTCTCAGGGAATTGCGTACAACTTTATGATGATGTACGGAAATACTGTTTCCTACTGGCTGCTGGTTAAGTTGGCCGCGGCGGCTCAGGATCGACTGACTGCTGGAGAGACTGATCGCTTCTATAACCAGAAAATCGCCACAGCAGAGTTTTTCTCAACTCAGATATTACCGCGCAACAGTGGTTATCTGGCTACATTGATATTGGGAGCAGATAGTTTTGATGCTCTTGAACCAGCGGATTTTTTGCCGGCTTAGCCTACTCGAGATAGCACCTAGAACCCTTTTGTGGGAAAGTCCGCAAAAGCTGAATGGGAGACCAATAGTTACTAGGAAATTAAACAAAGAGAAGTGGTTTTACGCATTAAAAGTGTTTGTTAAACAATAAAAATGACAGCGAAATAAATCTTAACGCAATCTAAATTCCCTGGGGGGAAATATGAACCAAGTATTAAAGAAGTCGCTTTTAGCTCTAGCCATTACGGCTAGTACTGGTGCCGTTAACGCGGCAATGTTGGAAGAAATCGTAGTAACTGCGCAACAGCGTGCAGAGTCACTGTAAGACGTTCCGGTTTCAGTTGCAGCCGTAACCGCTGAGAAAATGTCCAATGCGGGCATTGTCGACCTTCAGGGTCTGTCTGAGTTAGTGCCTAACTTCAGCATCAATGAAACCGGTATTTCTACCACTGTTACCATCCGTGGCATCAGCTCCGGTATTAACCCAGGCTTTGAGCAGTCTGTAGGTATCTACAACGACGGTATTTTCTACGGTCGCGATCAGTTGGCTCGAATCCCGATGATCGATATGGAACGCGTAGAAATACTTCGTGGTCCACAGGGCATCTTATTCGGCAAAAACAGCATCGCTGGTGCCGTTAGCCAGATTAGTGCCAAGCCTACCGATGAGTTCGAAGGTTCTGTCACAGCACTGTATGAGCCAGATCACGGTGAGCAAGACTTACGTTTGATGTTGTCTGGTCCGATCAGCGACAGCGTCAGTGGCCGTATCGCCATTCTCGATCGCACTCTTGACGGCTATGTATTTAACACTGTCTCGGGTCAGGACGAGCAACAGGAAAAAGAGCAGGTTGTGCGCGCATCTTTGCGTTGGGATGTCAGCGAAGATATCACCGCAAACTTGAAAGTATCGCGCTCAACCTTTGATACTATCGGTCGTAATATGGAAGTCTATAACAGCATTGGCACGCCAGATCATATCTCTGTGTTGAACAGTATTCCATCAGCAGCTGTTCCCTCGCCGGTTGAATCTGGGCTCAACTACAGCGCCGATAACAATGGCCACTTCAGTGATAACGAAGTCAGTGATATGACCTTGACTGTTGACTGGGATATGGATGGCTTCTCTCTGACATCTGTAACCGGCTTCGTTGAATATGAATTTGACGAGAACTGTGACTGTGATTTCTCTGGTGCCGCTATTTTTGAGGCAGCGCGTCAGGAAGAGTACGAGCAGTTTAGTCAAGAATTCCGTTTCACCTCAGACCTTGGCGGTGACTTTGACTACATCGGCGGACTGTTCTTTCAGTCAACTGAACTAAAGTACAAAGATCAAATTAGCCTGCCTACTCCAACGTTGATTGGCGATGTGCTGGCTGGCTTGGCTCCAACGCTGGCGCCTTTTGCTCCCGGCGCCTCTACTGATCGTGCCTTTAATCAGGAAGGTGACCTCTGGGCTGCATTTGCTCAGGGTACCTGGGCATTGAGCGACGAACTGCGAGTCACCGTCGGTGGTCGTTATACCCAAGAAACTAAGGATGCGGATCGTACTCAACTACACAAAGCTGAGGCAGCTTTTGGCGGTCAGTACCAGTCACCGGTTGTTGTTGATGCGATTTCTGGCGCCTACAACGCGCTTTGGGGTATTTTTGCTATAGAGCCTTACGAGACAATTGTTGGCAAGCTAGATGACAGCTCATTTACGCCAGTAGTCACTGTCGAGTGGGATGCCAATGCAGACACCATGGCGTATCTGACTTGGACCAAGGGCTTTAAGTCCGGTGGTTTTGATGCCCGTTCTAACGGTCACCCAGATGCAGCGGTTAACAACGCGGGTAACCCGATCAGTGGAAGCCCAATTACCGGTAGCTGGGAATTCGATCGTGAAGAGGCCACCAGTATCGAACTGGGTTCAAAGATGACGCTTGCCGACGGCGCTGCAGAGCTCAATATTGCTCTGTTTATGACAGAGTACAGCGACCTGCAGGTTTCTCAGTTTGATGGAACACTAGGTTTTAACGTCACCAATGCGGGTGAAGCGACGGTACAGGGTCTTGAAGCTGACGGCCGTTGGGCTGTGTCAGACAATGTCACACTGACGGGTTCTGCTGCTTACTTAGATTTTAACTACGACAAGTTCCCTAACTCACAGTGTTACTTTGGTCAGGCGCCTGACTCCGCTGATTTCGCGGGACTCTGCGATGTGAAGGGCCAGCGCAAAGAGTACACACCAGAGCTGCAGGCCAATATTGGTGCAGCATGGATGGGTGATGTAGGCGAAGGTTTAGTCCTTAATGCATCGGTTGATCTGGTCTATATAGATGACTACATCTATGCCTCAAACCTGGATCCACGCACTAAGCAAGATGCGACTACTCAGGTGAGTGCCCGCGTTTCTATCAGTGATTCTGAAGGTGCTTGGGAAGTGGCTCTGTTAGGTCGCAACCTCACCGATGAGACAGTGATTAACTTTGGTGGCAACACGCCACTGGGTGGAACTTTGACTGGTGGTGCGGGTAACTCTTACTACGCTTTCGTCAACCGTCCGTTGAACATTGCTCTGCAGGCTAAGTACAGCTTCTAAACTGTGTTAGCTTAGTAAAAAAGAAGGTCAAAAAAGGGGCTGCAGTGATGCAGCCCCTTTTTTTGTTCTTTTTTTATGCCCTTTTTTTACGATCTCTTCTAGGGTATTTCTTAGCGCCAGCGAAATGGCGTTTACCTAGCCGTTAGTGCTCAGCACAAAGCCAACGATTGTGGCAATGGTGACAATAAACAGCGCCGTAAACACAAAGCCGCCAATAATAAACGCTAGGGGGTTGCCTTCTTCGAAGTCACGCTCACGGTTTTTGTTGCTCTGGACACCTATGGCTGCGGCAAGAATACTTTTCACCAAGGCGCCTATATTGGTTTTTTTCTTCTTGGGTTTATCTTCGGTTACGGCCTTTTCTTCGCTCATTGCGTTCTCTTCTTAACCTGTCGTAAATGTAATTTCTCAGGGCCACTATTCTACCGACTTAGGCATGTTTTTTATAGGCCTCGAGAGCTCTGTGCCAGCCTATTGCTGTAAAAATGGCAGGGCATAGGCGGCGATAAAACCGACACACCACATAGAGGCAGACAACCATAGAAAGCGCTGATTCCAACGATCTGCCGAGGCACAGGCCGCTGCCAGTTGAGGATCTGTAGGGCAGGCCCGGCCGGGACGATGCACGGCCCAAAACCCTAAGCCGATCATCAAACCGGAAAAGGTAAACATCCAGCCTTTGTGGAGACTCAGCGTAATCAGCCAGGGTGCCGCAGATGCCATAGTCGCGACGCTGGCGCCGAGCCCCAGAGTCACCAATGTGATGGGCAGGGCGCAGCAGAGTAGGGTGCCGGAGGTGGTAAATAATAGCAGCCAACTCCAGGAGCGTGGTTTGTTCATCGGTTCTCTCCATTTGTGAATGGCTGGTGTTAAAAGACCATACCCAGGCCAATACTGAGATAGTCCCCATCCCATTGATTGTCATTGTCATAGGCAGCAAACTTATACTCGCCGCGAACAATCACATTGCGTTTGAAATACACCAGCACCGGGCCGCTGAGCAGATACTGTCCCGAGTCTGAATCTCTGGCGCTAATATCCCAGAGGGTAAACCAGGATGAGCCCTTGCCATCGGCATGGCTCATACCGGCGTTGATATCAATACCGGTGGTATCGCCGAGCCGGTAAATATCATAGAGCTGATAGAAGTCCCGTGATTCAGAACTGTAACTCAGACTTAGACCGGCGTCCCAGTCACTGCCACCGCCGGTGGGCATTCTCACAGAGGGCGTGAGGCCCCAGTTAGAGGTGGATGCGCCGGCATTTTTATAGCGTTTGATCGGCATAGCAACAATCGCATCACCGTTTTTGCCGTCGCTATAGGGCACCTTTAAGGTCATACGCAGGGCTGGCTTAAAGGTGTAAACCCCCTCGAGCCAAGTGGTGGTTGTGTTATTGGCATGGGTGATGCGGGTTTGAGCGCCGTAACCGCCATTCCAGCGCGGCGCCATATCCATCACTGGTTGGTGGGCATAGGCTTGGCTGACAAGGGTGCTAAGAATAGCGGCAGAGCAAAGTATCAAAAGGCTAATAAGCTGCTTCACTGAATCACCTCCGCTGGGCTGGCTACCTCATCCATAGGCGACATTTTAATCGGGTCGTAGCCGCCGGATTTGATTGCTTCAAAGATAGCGTCTTGGTCGATTGGTTGACCCTCTTGAATACTGATATAGACCCGCTGATTTTCGATATCCACCTTGATCCCATCTTCGAACTGGCTGGGGTCGATAAAGTCTAGTTTGCGCAGCTTCTTGGCCACGCCGAAGGCGCAGAATTCACAGACAATGCCGTTGACATTGATCTCGTAGTTTTTTGCCGAAGCGGGGGCTGAAATGAGTGCCGATAGCAGCACTGAAAATAGGGGTATGGCTATGCTTTTAATACGCATGATGTCACCTTTAATAGTGTTCAAATAGTGTTCAAATAGTAGTTTGATACTGGTTTGATAGTGCGCC
>CAXAFJ010000027.1:0-24793 GCA_963968025.1 uncultured Pseudomonadales bacterium
CTTGTAACTAACAGCCTTGTAACTAACGGTCTGGTGAATATTTTAATAAGTGCTTCATATCTTCCAGCAGACCCATAACATCGTCATCCTGGGTAAAGTAGAGAATCACCTCGGCATCAGGCGTCACCACAAAGTAACGGGTGTCGGCCATATCCCAGTCTGCCGAGGTATTTTTCAACAGCTGCTTGAACTCATTCAAGCCCTCGGTTTGGATGGTTAAATGTGGGTGGGCAAAGCTCAGTTCGTCAAATTCCTGCTGTTGCAGCTGCTCAGAATCTGCAAGGTAGACTCGCTCTGCTCGACGCACTAACTTGCCCATCAGTATGTGAACCGAACGGGTGTCTAAAATCACCTGGTTACAGGCAGCATCACAGCTATCACCGCCAGCTACAACAATCTTCCACTTTTCCGCTTTATCGGGATTGCTAGGGAATACTGTGCGAGCATCTACCGCGGGCTTAACCAACTGACCCTGATTGGTGGTACCCAAAGTGGCCATCAACTGCTGACGCTCTTCTTCCGTCTTGGGCTGCATCAATGTGCCGGCGACCATTACGCCGCCAACCATAATTAACATAATCCAGATCTGGATCTTCATGCCGCGGTTGCGGGGGCCTTGGGTTGTCTGCGCGTCACTCATAAAGCGTCACTCTCTGTTTTTGCCATTTTAAATTTAAACCATGCCTTTAGATTTGAGTTGGCATTGATAGTCAGTAATAAGAGTACCAATGCCATAACAAACCACTGTACCGCATAGGCTGTATGTTTTTCCGGTTGCACCGAGACGGTCGGCCAACCTGTGGTTAATGCACCAATGGAATCGCTTTCCAATCGCAACTGGTAGGCGAAAAAGTCATTGGTGAAAATTTCTCCAGCACGCTCGGTGGATATCCAACCTACACGTCCCGGCCAGTCCTCGACAGCACGGACTCCATCATCTAACTGCAGACCGCCGCGTAAAACCCTGTAGAGCGATCCGCGCAATTGCACCTGACCGCTTACCGGCTCTATCTCAGGCAACTGATTACGGTCTAGGGATGCCTGCACCCAGCCACGGTTAATCAGTATCTTTTGCTCGCTGCTGGCGAGGGTTAGAACCTCAAAAATTTCGTAGCCGGGCCTGCCATTGCGGACGCGATTATCCAGTAAAACACGCCGCGATGCATCTAGTTCACCGACAAATTGGACCTGTCTGTACTGCAGATTTTTGCTCGTATCTAGCAGCGCAAATCCAACCGGCTGCGACTCTTGGTTGGATTTAAACTCGGCCAATATCTCACGCTTCTCTTGAGCGCGATCTAATTGCCAGTATCCCAAACTGATTAACAGCGGCATCATTAACAAGACAAGAAACAATAACTTGGCATTTGGCTGCCAAGAAAAGGTTTCCGCGTTAAGATGTGGCTCATTGTTCATTTATGTTTAAATTCCACTTTCTATTACGTTTAATCCGAGACCACTATGCTCAAGACCCTAATGCTTATACTGCTTATCGCCCTGATTGCCAGCCTATTTGGTGGCTTAAACTTTTTGGTCAAGGATCTTGGCGGCAACAACAAAAAACGTCTGCTCTATGCCCTGGGTCTGCGTGTCACTCTGGCAGTGATGTTGATTTGCACCATTATATACGGCGCCTACACAGGACAGATCAAAAGTCAGGCTCCATGGGACAAACAACTCCACCCAGACAATGTAGCACCTGCTATTCCAGCAGCGCCTGCGGCTCCAAAGCCCTAAAGCCCTAAAGCCCTAAAGCCCTAAAGCCCTAAAGTATCCGCAGCTAAAGAGCTAGCCTACAAACAAAAACGGCCAGGCAATTTGCCTAGCCGTTTTTTTACGTCCAGCAAAACGCGATCTAGTCGAATACATAGACTACAAAGAACAATATGATCCAAACAACATCAACAAAGTGCCAGTACCAAGATGCAGCTTCAAAGCCAAACTGATCTTCATTGCTAAAGTGTCCTTTGATTGCGCGAATCAAGGCGATCAATAGCATGACAGTTCCCAGGGTTACGTGAGCCCCGTGAAAGCCAGTAAGCAAAAAGAAGGTAGTACCGTAGATACCAGACTCTAGGGTGAGACCCATATGCTGGTAAGCGTGAACATATTCTTCAACCTGAAGTACCAAGAAGATCATGCCGAGCAATACCGACAGCGCCAACCAACCGATAAACTGCTTGCGGTTATTGTTCTTGAGGCCGGTGTGGGCAATATGCACAGTGACACTAGAGGTAATCAGAATAACCGTGTTCCACAGTGGCAGCCAACCAAACATCTTAGCCCAACCTGGAAAGCTCATCGCTTCGTCGGGCCCCTTAAAGACTGCGTTGGCACCGTTTGCCGCTTGGTCAGGTGTGATCATCGGTGGCCACTCGGCTTCATAGCCAGGCCAGAGGATAGCGTTATTGGCAACAGCAGCGTCAGTAGGGGTATCGTCAAATAGGCCGACCGCCGCATCACCACCCAGCCAGGAGTTAACAATCACTCGCAGGTAGAATAGGGCGCCAAAGAACGCGGCGAAGAACATTACCTCGGAGAAGATAAACCACAGCATACCCAGAACATAAGAGCGCTTGAGCTGATCATTGGCCAAGCCACGCATGTTTTCATCAATAACCAGGCTCCACCACTTGAACATCACCACTGCCATAATGGCTAGGCCGGCGGTGAAGATCATGCTTCCACCACTGACAACCCAAGACGCGGCGCCGTAAGCCATTAATCCCATGCCCGTGGCAGTGATAATCGGCAGTTTGCTCTGCTCGGGTACGTAATAACTGCTTTCTGTAGACATCTTTTATCTCCGTGTTGTTATTCCCAAGCGCTTGGGAATTACTATAACTGTGCTATTGGATCTGCCGCTCGATCGGTTATATCGAAAATCGTATAGGAGAGCGTCACACTATTAACGCCCACCGGCAAATCCGGATCAATAATAAATACCAGCTTAAGGTCTGCCTTGTCGCCTGCTGCCAGGGGCTGATTCTCAAAACAGAAACACTCTGTCTTGTGGAAATAATCCGCCACATTGTTCGGCACCAAACTGGGTATCGCCTGGGAAACCATATCTTGGTCTGTCACGTTGTGGGCAAAGTAGGTGATCTCTGTGGGCTCACCTGGGTGCACTACAACACTGTCTTGAGTCGGCTTAAATATCCAGGGCATGGATGCATTGTTTGAGGCCACAAACCTAACTCTGACCTCGCGCGATGTATCAACCCTGACATCAACTGCAGTGTACTCATCACCTGTTTTGCCACCGAGTCCGGTAATTTCACAAAACAGGTCATACATTGGCGGTAAGACAAAGATTGCAAAAGCAAACATGCCCGCCGCACCGAATAACGACTTCACTACAACTCTTCGATTGGAAGCGTCCGTTGACATGGCCTAGGCCTCCCTATTTAAACTCAGGAGGCTTTGCGAACGTGTGGTAAGGCGCTGGTGATGGAACAGTCCACTCCAGTCCTTCGGCACCTTCCCAAGTCTTTTCTTCAGCGGTTGGCTTGCCAAACTTGATGGTCATAATGACGTTGTACAACAACATAATCTGGGCGCCACCATAAATAAAGGCACCAATACTAGAGACCATATTCCAATCGGCAAACTGGAGACCGTAGTCGGCGTAGCGACGTGGCATACCGGCTAGACCCAAAAAGTGCTGTGGCATAAAGGCAATGTTGAAGCCGATAAAGGCAACCCAGAACTGCACCTGACCCATGGTTTCGTTGTACATCTTTCCACACCACTTTGGCAGCCAGTAGTAGATAGCAGCCGTGCCACTAAATACTGCACCTGCAACCATTACGTAGTGGAAGTGAGCAACAACAAAGTAGGTGTCGTGGTACTGCATATCAGCAGCCGCAATCGACAGCATCAAGCCAGTGAAGCCACCAAAGGTAAACAGAATCACAAAGGCAATACTGAATAGCATGGGAGTTTCAAAGGTCAATGACCCTTTGTACATGGTGGTGATCCAGTTAAATACTTTCACACCGGTCGGCACTGCAATCAGCATAGTGGCGTACATAAAGTACAGCTCACCGGCGATTGGCATACCCACCGTAAACATGTGGTGAGCCCAGACTACGAAGGACAAGAAAGCGATCGCTGCCGTGGCGTAAACCATCGACGAGTAACCAAACAGCGGCTTGCGGCTGAAGGTTGGGATAATCTGCGATACAACACCAAAGGCTGGCAAGATAATGATGTAAACCTCTGGGTGACCAAAGAACCAGAATACGTGCTGGAACAAGACCGGGTCACCGCCGCCAGCCGCATCGAAGAAGCTGGTACCGAAGTTAATATCCATCAACATCATGGTCACTGCGCCGGCTAGAACGGGCATGACAGCAACTAGCAAGAATGCTGTGATGACCCAGGTCCATACGAACAGTGGCATCTTCATGTACGTCATGCCAGGGGCGCGCATGTTCATTACGGTAGCAATGATATTAATCGAGCCCATGATCGATGAGGCACCCATAATATGGATTGCGAAGATAAAGAAGTTAACCGATTCTGGTGCGTAGGTAGTCGACAGCGGGGCGTAGAACGTCCAACCGAAGTTAGGACCGCCGCCTTCCATAAACAACGTTGAAGTCAGGATCGCAAAGGCAAACGGCAGGATCCAGAAACTCAGGTTGTTCATACGCGGCAGGGCCATATCTGGCGCCCCGATCATCAGGGGAATCATCCAGTTAGCCAGGCCAACAAAGGCCGGCATAATCGCGCCGAACACCATGACTAAGCCGTGCATGGTGGTCATCTGGTTGAAAAATTCAGGTCTAATCAACTGCATGCCTGGCTGGAACAGCTCTGCGCGAATAACCATCGCGAAAGCGCCGCCCAAAAGGAACATTGCAAAGCTAAACCAAAGGTACAGAGTACCAATGTCTTTGTGATTGGTCGTAAATACCCAGCGGCTTATATAAGCGCGCCAGCCATCTGCCAATGTTGCGGGACCGTGTGCCATTTATCTAATCTCCCTTATTTGCTTTGCTTGTACTTGAGAACATCAATTGGCTGCGTTACATCGCCAACATCGTTGCCCCAAGAATTTCGCTGGTAGTGAATAACCGCAGCTATATTGACTTCGGAAAGCTGGTCAGCAAATGATTGCATGGCTGAGCCTGCGACGCCGTCAATCAATACTGCAATGTGGCCAATTTGAGGCCCCAGAGCGATTGGGCTGCCTTTAATGGCTGGGAATACGCCGGGAATACCATTGCCGTCAGCCTGGTGACAACCTGCACAACTCTGCAGATAAACGCCTTCGCCTTTGGCCATAAGCTCTTCAGACGTCCACTCTTTACCGATAGTGGAAGCGTACTCGACAGATTCAGCTTTCTTGTTGGCTAACCATTCGTTGTATTCAGCTTCTTCTTTGACTTCAACAACCACTGGCATAAAGGCGTGGCCCTGTCCGCACAGCTCGGTACATTCACCAACATAGGTGCCCGGCTTGTCCGTCTTGGCCCACCCCGCGGTGAACAGTCCTGGGACCGCATCGCGCTTGACGCCAAAATCGGGAACCCACCAGGAGTGAATCACGTCGTTGCCGGTAACCAGGAAGCGAATCTTTTTGCCCACTGGAAGAACCAATGGCTCAGTGACTTCACGAAGATAGTGTTCACCCTTGGGCTCGCGACCATAGACTTCGTCGTCAGAGGTGCGCAGCTCACTCATGAACTTGACGCCTTCGCCGAGATATTCGTACTGCCACTTCCACTGATAGCCAGTAATCTTAATTTCGATATCTGGATTGTCTGTGTCGTAGACTTTTAACAGTGCTGTAGTCGCTGGGAAAGCCATAACAATCAAAATGATTGTCGGGACGATCGTCCAAAGCAACTCAACACCTAAATGTTCATGAAAGTTTTCAGCTACTGCACCACGGGATTTGCGGTGTGCATACATCACGTAAAACATAAAACCAAAAACACCGACACCGATAACGGTACAGACCCAGATCATGATCATATGAATGTCATAAGCTGCTTGGCTGACTTCGGTGACACCTTGGGGCATATTGAGTTGGCTAGCTGTACTTTCAGCTAATGCACTGCCCGCTAAGGGCAATAAAACAACAAGGCTCAATAGACTCAAGAAAAGTGCTTGCGCTCTTTTCAACATCGCTTGTTTCTCCGTGGTAATTATGACTTTTTAAGCTCGTGCTTTTCTCATTGGTCCCAGACCTGAATTTCAGGCGGGTGAAAAGCGGCGGCAGTATAGCAAAGCAATCCTGTTATCACTACTGTAATACAGGCTGAATTGCGTTCTGCAAATGTGCCCAATCAAATCGTTGCAGAGCAAAAAAGCGGCAAACTTTATGCCGCAGGCTCTAATATCTGCTAGATTTACACCATAGTCGTCGGCCATAGAGCCATTATCGTTAGTGGATATAAACCCTATGAATGGGCTTTTCTCCGAATTCCATAGCAACAGAGAGTGACCCATGCCTCCACTTTCAAATCAAAGCAGTGACTTTTTGATCGCCTACTTAAATGAGCGCGTGCAGCATTTGCACGAGTCTATACGGCTGCGAGAGAGTGATGGGACTGCTGCGCTGGCATCTTTTATTAAAAAATATATCGAATTAGTGCCAGACCTGATCACCGCCTTCGAAGATTTCATTGCCTGCGCCGGCGTCAACGGCGAAATTGCCCGGCAATTGACCACCGCTAAAGAGTTTCTCGATGTCCCCATGGATATCATGTCGGCGGAAGAGGGACTTGAAGCGAATATGTATCAGGCCTATCTGGCGCACCGCTTGCTCGAGGAGCTCAACGATACCCTCAATGCGCAATATAACTGCCCGGTGATCCCGGTCAATATGACCAGATCAAACTTGATTGTGCACCATATTATTGGCGAACCCTTTGCCAATCAGATCGATAGCGCCATTCAACTGCTTAATGACAAACTGCTCGCCTCACTGAAAAAGAACCAGAGCCTGAGCCTCAAACTGCAAGACTACCGCAGCACCCTGGGCAACGACCCATCAGACCGCTTTCCCTGCCTGACCGAATCATCGAATATCCGGCTACTGTTTAAAAGCCAAAATTCCAGAGTTCGCCTCAACTAACTCAAGGCCGCAAATTTAGCGACTCAGCCCTTGGGATCCATCAGCTTAACGGCCGAAACCTTATTCGCATCGTCAGCGGCATCAGAATTCACCCGGGTCTCAATCTCGCGAGGAGCAGAATAGACGCGCATTTCATCGAGAAAACCACAGCTGATACATTCGCGATAGTCGACACCATCCGTAGAAAAAGCCTGAATTTTGTCCAATAAACTGCACTTGGGACAGGTCACACCTGCAATAAATTGTTTTTTGGTTGAAAAAGCCATTTAAATATCACCACAATAGGATCACTCATTATATCGGGCACAACAGCATATGGATCACTCTTTTCGAAAACACCTGCGCTCACACCGCGGCCTCTCCCCCAAGCTTGGCCAACGAGTCTATGTCGACCCCGCCGCAACCGTGATTGGCGATGTACATCTCGGCGATGACGCCTCAGTCTGGCCCGGTGCGGTGATTCGCGGCGATATGCACTCGATCCGGATCGGCGCCCGCTCAAATGTGCAAGATAACGCCGTGTTGCACATTACCCATGCCAGCGAGTTTAATCCTGGCGGCTGGCCCTTAACCATCGGTGACGATGTGGTGATAGGGCATCGCGCCGTGCTCCACGGCTGCACAGTGGGCAGCCGAATTTTGATTGGCAATGGTGCGATTGTGAATGATGGTGCGGTGATTGAGGACGAGGTGATTATCGGTGCCGGCTGCATGGTGCCACCGGGCAAGACATTGCCAAGCGGGTTTGTCTATGTGGGCAATCCCTGCAAACCCATGCGGGCGCTATCGGATAGTGAGAAAAACTTCTTCACTTACAGCCCCGCTAACTACGTAAAACTCAAAGACCAATACCTTGCTGAGCAGTTAGAAGATGCACAGCAGTCTTAAAACAGCTGGCGTTGGGACTCAATGACCGCAGCGGTTTTTGGTCTCACCTGACGCCAGATATAAAAAGACTCGGCAGCCTGTTCAACCAACATGCCGAGACCATCTGCAGTCTTGGCACCCTGACGTTTGCCCCACTGCATAAAGGGGGTTGGCTCTGCGGCATAGAGCATATCGTAACAGGCTCCATCAGCAGCCAGCAGATCATCGGGTAAAGGCGGCAGGCTACCGGTGAGGCCGGCGCTGGTGCCATTGACCACCAGATCAAACTCCTGCCCCGGCAACATATCGAAGCCACAGGCGAGAATATAACCCTGTTCGGCAAAACCCTTGGACAGCTGTAAGGCTTTCTCTAACGTGCGATTGGCAATTACCACATGCTGTGGCTGCTGTGCCATTAAAGGCTCCAGTATGCCACGCACTGCACCCCCGGCGCCCAGCACTAAGACACGCTTAGCGCGAATCTGCCAGCCAAGATTTTGCAGCATATCACTGACCATGCCGACACCGTCGGTGGTATCGCCAAGCACTGTGCCATCGCCTTGTAGGCTTAGCGTATTCACCGCACCGGCATGTCTCGCTCGCGGAGTTAAGCGCGCGGCATAAGAGTAGGCATCCTGCTTAAAGGGGGCGGTAATATTAAGACCCTTGCCGCCGCTACTGAAAAATTTATCCGCAGCAGCATCAAACCCATCAATATCGACCAACTGCTTGTTATAGGTTAAGTCCTGATCGGTATCGGCAGCAAAGGCAGTATGAATTTGCGGTGATCGGCTTTGAGCAATCGGATTGCCAAAAACGGCGTATTTATCAACCATGTCAGACCCAGTCTCGATGAATAAGGTATTTAGTATAGAGCTCAGCTTCGGCGCTGCCCGGCTCAGGCGTCCAATCGTACTCCCAGCGCACCAGTGGCGGCAGCGACATCAAAATCGATTCGGTGCGACCGCCGGTCTGCAAACCAAACAGCGTGCCACGATCCCAGACCAGATTGAATTCCACATAGCGACCGCGGCGATAGAGTTGAAACTGCCGCTCGGCCTCGCTGAAAGCAATTGCCTGACGACGCTCTAATATAGGGATATAGGCACCACAAAAGCTGTCGCCGACACTGCGCATAAAGGCAAAGCTCTGCTCAAAACCGAGCTCATTAAAGTCATCAAAAAATAGGCCGCCAATACCGCGGGGCTCACTGCGATGCTTTAAATAAAAGTAGTCGTCGCACCATTTTTTAAAGCGCGAATAATACTCTTCAGAGAAAGGGTCGCAAGCAGACTTAGCGGTTTGGTGCCAGTGGCGACAGTCTTCTTCATTGCCGTAATAGGGTGTCAGGTCGTAACCGCCGCCAAACCACCAAACCGGATCCGCGCCTTCTTTTTCAGCGATAAAAAAGCGCACATTGGCATGGGAGGTGGGGGCATGGGGATTTTGTGGATGGATAACCAGCGACACGCCCATGGCTTCAAAGCGACGCCCGGCCAGTTCTGGTCGATGCTGAGTCGCTGAGGCGGGCATTTCCGCGCCAAAGACATGGGAGAAGTTAACCCCGCCTTTTTCGATTAGTGCACCATCCACCAATACGCGGCTGCGACCGCCACCGCCCTCGTCACGAACCCAGGCATCTTCCTGCCACTGACCTGCGTCGACAGCACCCAGCTGAGCACAGATACTGTCCTGCAACCCGAGCAGGTATTCTTTGACTGCGGCTTTATCTATCCCCTGGCCTTCAACCTTCACGAACAATCTCTCCACTGATCAAATATCGAATTTCACTGGGCTTTGCAGCCTCGCCGACAGTGCCTGGGGTACGGGCATCAATAGCCTCACCAAAGTATGCCTGCACCTGCGTCGCGCTTATGGCAGCGAGCTGACCCTGCGGATTGGCTGATGTGGACACCAGCGGCCCGCCAAAGAGACTGCACAGGGCAGCAGCCAGCGGGTGACTAGTAACGCGCAGTGCCAGAGTATCATGGCCGCCACTAATCCACCCTGGAGCAGAACCATTGTTCGGCACCAGCCAGGTGGTGGGTTTTTGCTGTGGGGTTTGAAAGCGCTGAAGCGCGGCAGGCTCGAGGCCTGTTAGAAAAGGGGCAAACTGCTCTGGATTGGCGGCAATTAATATCAGGCCCTTGCTGACATTGCGGCCTTTGAGTTGCAGCAGTTTTTCAACCGCTGGCAACGACCCTGGATCGCAACCCAAACCCCACACAGATTCGGTGGGGTACGCGATGACCGCCTGCTGCTTCAGTAATTGCGCCGCGGCGCAGACCTGAGGGTTGCTTATCCAGTCAGTCACGGACCCATTATCCGTTGTTCAGTCTTTCCTGCAGGGCTGCATCTTTGGCAATAATAATTGCCGCGTTATCAGCACGCTCTTGAACCAGCTTTTGATGCATTGAGGCATCGGCAACACCAATGATTTGAGCGGCCAAATAAGCGGCATTTTTTGCGCCAGCTTTACCGATTGCAACTGTGGCAACGGGAATGCCACCGGGCATTTGAACCGTTGAAAGCAGTGCATCTAACCCATCCAACGAACCGTTGATCGGCACGCCAATAACCGGCTTCAACGTCGTTGCCGAAACCGCACCGGCCAGATGAGCCGCCATGCCAGCGGCACAGATAAAGGCCGCGCAGCCCCGAGCGTCTGCATCGGTAACATAGCTGTGGGTTGCCGCAGGTGTACGGTGGGCAGATGTCACCTTCACTTCAAAGGGAATATCGAATTTTTTAAGAATTTCAAAGCTGGCTTCCATGACCGGTAAATCCGAGTCAGAACCCATTAGAATTGCAACAAAAGCGGTGGTCATTTTTGACACTCCTAGAAAGAAAGCAGGGCAGGCTACCGGAAGTTTGAATTCGGCGCAATAGTTGACGTAGCGCAGTATTCGACCACTTTATCTGCTCGGTTCATTTAAGCCGCTGGTAGATGCCATTGTGACTGTCAATTAGGCCTTTTATTTCCAGCGCCACCAGCAAGCGGGACAGCTCGCCAATGCTAAATAAGCCCTCTGTAATAAGGCTATCCATATCCGCCAGTTCAAAGCCCAGCTGCGATAACAGCCGCAGCTCATCGGCCTCAAGCACTGGCTGCGGAAGGGATGCAATCGATGGGGATAGCGCGCCTTTGAGCTGCTCAACAATCTCTTCGGCCTTTTCGACAAGATGAGCTCCCTGCTTGATCAAGTGATGGCAGCCACGGCTCTGGGGGTTGTGAATCGAGCCGGGAATGGCAAATACCTCGCGATCATGCTCCAGGGCATAGCGGGCGGTGATTAATGAGCCGCTCCTCAGGGCCGCCTCAACCACCAGCACCCCCAGACTGAGGCCGCTAATAATTCGGTTGCGGCTGGGAAAGTGGGTAGACAGAGGCTTGGTAGTGGGCTCGAATTCGGTAATCAGAGTGCCGCCCTGATCAATAATTTGCTCCGCCAACTTAAGGTGCGCTCGAGGATAAATAGCATCTATGCCCGTCGCCATCACTGCTATGGTTTTACCCTGGGCATCGAGGGCGCCAAGATGGGCGGCGCCGTCGACGCCATGGGCCAGACCACTGGTAATCACAAAACCACCTGCCGCCAGATACTGACTCCAGGCCCGGGCATTGTCGGCACCACCCCGGGTCATGCGGCGGCTGCCCACTACGGCGATCTGCGGAAGATGAAGATTGTCAATATTGCCGCGCAGATACAGCAGTCGAGGCGCGCCAACAATCTGCTTTAGTTGATTGGGATATTCCGGGCTAGTGATAGGGATAATAAATGCGCCACAATTGTCAGTCTGCTGCTCAATGCTATCCAGAGCCTGCCGCCAATGTGCTCGCTCGTACTGATGACGAAGATCCTGTAGCAGTGGGTGCAAGGACTCGGGAAAGTCTTCAATGGCTTGTTCAAAGATGGCGCAATAGGTGTCAGTCTCTTCCAGCAGCTGGCGCTGGAACTTGGGCGTAAACGTATTCAGATGCTGTGATACCAGCGCATAGTGACATTCCCTGTCCATGCGGTATTCCTTGGATGCTTTTTATTAAGTGATTTTTATTAAGTGCTTGTCATTAAGTGCTCTCTATTAACTGCGGAGCAATAATCGGCTTTGTTGGGGGACCTTTATTCCAATCAGCTCAAGGGGCCCAATTCCAATCAGCTCAAGGGGCCCAAATTAGCGCAACTAGGGATTGCGCAGCAAGTCACCCAGATCAATCTGCCTGTCGGCTTCCATAACCAGGGCAAAGCTCATTTTCTCGTAGGTATCAAACACCATCAGCAAGCCGATACGCTCATCTGGCAGCCGTATTCGCTCGCTGGCAATACGATCTTTAACCAGCTCTCCGCGCTTGAAAATCGCCAGGGTATCACCGGACTGCAAACCATCTCGGTCGCCGCGGTTAATCGCCACAACATCCAGGGCACCGGCATTGCGCACCCCCTCTTCAACATTGAGCACCGCGCCATTGATCTCGGTTTCTGGGGCGCGGGGATAAAAGGTCGATGCCAAAGTGCGCTCTTCGGCCACCAGCAAACGGTCCTGTATGCGAATCTCGCCCTCGGCACGGCTGGCATTCAGGGTGGCCACATCCTCTTTTAATGCTTTTATTCGAGCCGCGCCAATATCGATGGCCCTGATGCCGAGCAACTCACCGCTCTGAGGGTCTATATAGGGCTCGCCCCGTCGGTAAATACCATAATTTAAACGGTTGGCGCTGAAGTCACCGCGAGCATAAAAATCATCGCCCATGCCCACCAAAATACGCCGTTCAGCACCCCCGAGGACATAGGGCGCGCCCTGTAAGGTGGCATCATCGGTGACCCGAGTTTTGGAGAGAAAGGCACTGATAACATTTACGGGTAGAGCACTGATAGCCTCGGCGTGATCGAGACTGCGAATCTCTGGAGAGAGTTTAACCTGGCGACTGCGAACGATCTCGAGCTGAGGTACACCATTGATATACACCAGGCTGATCACATCTCCGGGGTAAATTAGGTGAGGGTTGTCGATCTGTTGGTTGGCATGCCAGATTTCTGGCCACATCCAGGGGTCCTGCAAAAACACTGCGGAGATGTCTCACAGGGTATCGCCGCGAACCACAGTGTAGCTATTGGGGACGTCCTCGTTGATGACAACAGATTGATTTGAGAAGCTTTGGGTAGCAATCAGACTAGTGAAAAGTACAGCTGCCAGCAGCGCTGCCCTGAATCCGAATTTTTTCATGTTTCTGAGTCCTTTCTCCAGGCAGGGTTAGTGTATAATTTCAACGTTTTCTAATAGTGCCAAAAAGGTGCTTAATGAAAACGTAATGGAAAGCACTTAATGGCCGGGTTAGCTTAATGGTAGCAGCGCTTTTAACTTTTTTTTAGAATTTCATCACATCTACTATGGCTATATTAAAGATACTCGAATTTCCAGATCCGCGCCTGCGCACTGTTGCCAAGCCGGTTGCTGCCGTTGACACGACCATTAAACGTCTTGTCGCCGATATGTTTGACACCATGAAAGACGCACAGGGTATTGGCCTCGCCGCCTCTCAAATTGATGTTCACCTGCGGGTGATCGTTATGAATTTGGGTGATGAAGATATCGGCCCCAGGGTCTTTATCAACCCTGAAATCGAAGTGCTCGACGGCAGTGTTGATCCCTACGAAGAAGGCTGTCTCTCGGTGCCCGGTTTTTATGAAAAGATTGACCGCCCCGCCCACGTGATGATTCGCGCTCTGGACGGCGAGGGCAATGCCTTTGAAGAAGAGGCCCAGGGCCTGCTCGCAGTCTGCATACAGCACGAAATAGACCATCTCGAAGGCAGACTATTTGTCGACTATCTGTCGGCCTTTAAGCGCCAGCGTATTCGCAAAAAGCTCGAAAAAATTCATCGCCAGAATGCATAGGCCATCTGCCACTTGAGAGTCCTCTTCGCCGGAACCCCAGACTTTGCCGCGGCACATCTGCAAGCCTTGCTCGATGCGCCCCAACATACCGTTATCGGCGTCTATACCCAGCCCGACCGTCCCGCTGGCCGCGGCAAAAAATTAACCGCCAGTCCAGTTAAAAAGCTCGCCCTCGAGCATCAGCTACCGGTGTTTCAACCCCAGTCCCTAAAAGACCCTGAGCAGCAGCGCATTTTGAATGAGCTGCAAGCAGACATTATGGTGGTGGTGGCCTATGGCCTTATCTTGCCGCAACCGGTATTGGATGCTCCGCGACTCGGCTGTATCAATGTTCACGCATCGATTTTGCCACGCTGGCGTGGCGCTGCGCCGATTCAGCGCGCCATTGAAGCAGGGGACCCGGAAACCGGTGTCACCATTATGCAGATGGATGCCGGCCTCGACACCGGTGCCATGTTGAGCGTTTCCCGCTGTGAAATTGATCGCAGCGAAACCAGCGCCAGCTTGCACCACAAATTAGAAGAGCTGGGCGCGCCAGCGCTACTGCATACATTGCAGTCAATCGCCGCAGGTCGTGCGGTGGCGGTGGACCAAGACGATCAGCTGAGCTGCTATGCGGCCAAAATCACCAAGCAGGAAGCGCTGATCGACTGGAACCAGTCCGCCCAGAGACTAGATCGCCAGATCCGCGCCTTTAATCCTTTTCCCGCGGCCTATACCAGCCTCGGCGAGTTGCGCATCAAAATTTGGCAGGCCGAGCAGTCAACAACAGCAGATAATCTGCCGCCGGGTCAGATTATCTCAGCGGATAACGCTGGTTTGCTGATCAGTTGCGGTGAACAGGCACTGCTCTTAACCGAAATGCAGTTGCCGGGAAAATCGCGCATGGCCGTCTCTGAAATACTCAAATCTCGCGGCGAGTTGTTCGCCCCCCGCACGCTGTTAGGCTCTTGATGAACACTCGCGTGGCTGTCGCCGAAGTTATCGCTCAGGTGCTGCGCGGTAAATCTCTCTCCGCACTGCTTCCGGAATATGTCAGCAAGATTGCTGAAAAAGATATCGGCCTGTTTAAACAACTCTGTTTTGGCACACTGCGGTGGTATCCGGCGATCGAGCTGCTGTTACAGGAGCTGATGCAAAAACCCATGCGCGAAAAAGAGTTTGAGATTCAGGGCCTGCTGGCTAGTGGACTCTACCAACTTGTGCACACCCGCATTGCCGATCATGCGGCGATTAATGAAACCGTTGATGCGGTGACCAAGCTCAAACGTCCCTGGGCCAAAGGTCTGGTCAATGCGGTGCTGCGAAATTTCCTTCGTCAGCGCAGCGAACTAGAAGCCAAGTTGAGTAAAAACCCTATTTTCGTGCGCGCTCATCCCCAGTGGCTGCTCGACAGTCTTTTTAGCGACTGGGGGTCTGCGCTGGCAATAGAGGTTCTTGCGGCTAACAATGAGCAGGCGCCCATGACCTTGCGGGTCAATCAATTACAGGGCTCGAGAGACGCCTATCTGGAGCAGTTAAGCGCCGCCGATATCGCGGCGACGGCCACTCAATTGAGCGAGCAGGGCATACAGCTGCAGTCGGCCAGCGATGTTGCCTCACTGCCGGGCTGGGCCGACGGCGCGGTCAGTGTTCAGGATGAAGCCGCTCAGCTAGCTCCGATGTTGCTGGAGCTAGAACCCAATCAGCGAGTACTCGATGCCTGCTGCGCCCCCGGCGGCAAAACCTGTCATATTCTCGAAGCTCAGCCGAAGCTCGATAGAGTGGTTGCCGTTGAGTTGGAAAGCCGGCGCATGCCCAGAGTCGAAGAAAACCTTAAGCGTCTTGGGCTAACGGCCGAATTAGTGATAGGCGATGCCAGCGCCACCGCAGACTGGTGGGACGGTGAGTCATTCCAGCGCATCCTACTCGACGCCCCCTGCTCCGCCAGCGGGGTGATTCGCCGTCACCCAGATATCAAACTGCTGCGCAAGTCGACGGATATTGTTAAGCTAGCCGAATTACAGCTGCAGCTGCTGAGCAGCCTTTGGCAGTGCCTGCAAGAGGGCGGCATACTCTTATATGCAACCTGCTCGGTTCTGCCTCAGGAAAATGATCAGGTGATCGAGAAATTTTTAGCCGAAACCCCAGCAGCCGAGCTATACAACATAGACGCGGAGTGGGGAATCAAAACCGATTTTGGGCGCCAGTTATTCCCCATGATCAATGGCAACGACGGGTTTTATTACTCGCGATTGCGTAAAACAAGCCAACAGTAAGCGGATAAACAGCCGGGCTATTAAGTAATGAAAATAATAATTGTTGGGGCAGGGCAGGTTGGCGGCACACTCGCAGAGCACCTCGCCCGCGAGTACAACGATATAACCGTTGTTGATATCAACGAAGCGACGCTGCGTGCACTTCAGGATCGTCTCGATATTCGCACTGTAATCGGTACCGGGTCTCACCCCGATGTACTGGTCAAGGCGGGTATCGAAGAGGCCGATATGCTGGTGGCGGTAACCAATAGCGACGAGATCAATATTATCGCCTGCCAGGTGGCCTATTCACTATTTCACACCCCCACCAAGATTGCCCGCATCCGCTCACGCAACTACACCAATCCGAAATACAAAGCAAAACTCTTCAACGACAAACATATGCCTGTGGATGTGATGATCACTCCAGAGATGGTGGTCAAAGACTACATCCAGAAATTGATCGAACAGCCTGGCGCGCTCCAAGTACTGGATTTTGCCGATGGCGCCATTCAGCTGGTCGGCCTGCGTGCGTTGAAAGATAGCCCACTAGTGGGTCAACAGCTGCGTGCCCTAAAAGAGCATATGCCCAATGCCGATGCCCGAGTGGCCGCCGTATTTGGCAAAGATGGCGCGATTTTCCCCACCGGTGAAACGGTTATTGAAGATGGCGATGAGGTGTTCTTTGTCGCGGCGAAAAAGAATATCCGCAAAGTGATGAGCGAACTGCGGCGCCTGGAAAAGCCCTACCACCGCCTGATGATAGCCGGCGGCGGCAATATTGGTTTTAGCTTGGCCAAAGCACTGGAAAAAGACTACAACATCAAGATCATTGAGTACTCAACCGATCGCGCTCGACACCTGTCTGAAAAGCTCGATAAGAGCGTGGTGCTCAATGGCTCGGCTACTGATCAAGAACTATTACTCGACGAGAATATAGACAAAACTGATGTGTTTTTGGCCCTGACCAATGATGATGAAGTGAATATTATGGCCTCGCTGCTGGCGAAAAAGCTCGGCGCGCGCAAAGTGATGACATTGATTAGCAACCCGGTCTATGCCGATCTGATGCAGGGTGGAGTGATTGATATAGCCATCTCACCCCAGCAGGCAACCACCAGCTCTCTACTCTCCCATGTCCGCCAAGGGGATATGGTCTGTGTGCACTCACTGCGCCGGGGTGCGGCAGAGGCATTAGAAATAATTGTTCATGGTGACGAAAAAAGCTCTAAGGTTGTAGGCCGTGCTATCGGTGACATTAAGTCGCCACCCGGGGCCACCCTTGCTGCATTGGTCCGCAACGGTGAAGTATTGATCGCCCATCACGACACGGTCATCCAGACTGGCGACCATGTGATTGTCTTCGTGGTTGATAAAGCCAACACCAAAGCGATCGAAAAACTGTTCTCGGTGAGCTTCTCATTTTTCTAGGCCTTCTAATCCATCTATACCATCTAAAAATTTTAGGACATAGCCACTAATGCATCTCAATATCATAGCCAGAATACTTGGGCTGCTGCTGATGATCTTCAGCCTGACCATGTTGCCACCGATTTTGGTGGCGGTTTTATATGGAGAGAACACTGCGTCTACCTTTGCCATCGCCTTTGGTATTACAGTGGCGGTAGGGCTGGTATTTTGGCTGCCGTCGAAACAGGTGACCGCGGATATGCGCACCCGCGACGGATTCTTGATCACGGTTTGCTTTTGGTTAGTGCTGAGTACCTTTGGTGCCCTGCCGCTGATGCTGGCAGAGACGCTCAACCTCAGCTTTATCAACGCACTGTTTGAGTCCGTTTCTGGACTAACCACCACTGGCGCAACGGTTATTTCAGGACTCGATGATCTACCTAAGTCGATTCTCTACTATCGCCAGCAACTGCAGTGGCTCGGTGGTATAGGTATAGTTGTGATCGCGGTTGCCATACTGCCTATGCTCGGCGTCGGGGGTATGCAACTCTATCGCACGGAGACACCTGGGCCAGTAAAGGACTCCAAACTGACCCCGCGGATCCGCGAGACCGCTAATGCATTGTTCAAGATTTACCTGGCCCTCACTGCGGTCTGTGCGTTGGCCTATTGGCTGGCGGGTATGTCCGGCTTCGATGCTATCAGCCATAGTTTTTCCACCGTCTCTATTGGCGGCTTTTCAACTCATGATGCCAGTATTGGCTTCTTTGATAGTTCAGCGATCATGGCTATCTGCGCTTTCTTTATGGTGATCTCCGGGCTCAACTTTGCCCTGCACTTTCATGTTTTGCACGATCGCAAGCTCTCCCACTACTGGTTAGACCCGGAAGCGCGGATGTATATCTATCTGCTTATTGGTGGCGTGGCGATTACCTGTCTGTATCTCTATTACAGTGGCACCTATGGCTGGAGTGAGAGTATTCGCCAGGGTGGCTTCCACCTGATCTCAATCATGACCACCACTGGCTTTACCACTGATAACTTCAGTGCTTGGCCGACATTCCTGCCGTTCTTTTTAATCTTTCTGTCGTTTTTTGGCGCCTGCGCCGGTTCTACAGGCGGCGGTATCAAGATTGGTCGCATGCTGATTTTGGGTCAACAGTGCATTCGTGAGATCTATCGTCTGGTGCATCCCAATGCGCTGCTGCCGATCAAGATTCACAATCGCCGTATTCCCAACCGCGTCGCCGATGCGATCTGGGCATTTTTCGGCGCCTATCTGGCGATCTTCTATTTGATGGTGCTGCTATTGCTGGCTTCTGGGCTCGATTACGTTACCGCTTGGTCAGCCACTGCTGCGTCGCTGAATAACCTCGGGCCTGGATTAGGTGAGGTAGCGATCAACTTTGCCGAGCTAAATGGTTTTGCCAAGTGGGTGCTGTGCTGGGGAATGTTGCTGGGACGTCTAGAGATCTTTACGCTGCTGGTACTGTTTACGCCAACCTTCTGGAAGAATTAAGCCTGCTGGATCCAATCTGTTAGATCCAGCAGACTTAAACGGGCTTAGTTTAGCCTCGCTAATTACTTCCCTCGCGCCTTGTAATAGGCTTCTTCTGAAATCCCATGATAGGCCTTAGACTGTTGCGCAAAAGCGCGCATGGAGTCGGTGATGCGCTTGGCTAGAGGGTTCTCAGCGGCCATCTCGTCCACCACGATGACCGAGATACGCTGTAACTCAGCCAGTACATCATCGGGCAATTTCTTAACCTGTACCCCATGAGTCTCAACCAGCTCAATCAGTGCCGCATTATTTCGCGCGGTATATTCGTCGAGCATATTTTGGTTGGCAGCTCGGGCAGCAGACTCAACGATGGCCTGCAGATCAGCCGGAAGAGATTCCAGAGCCTGCTTATTAATAATCAGTTCCAGAGTCGGGCCCGGCTCTTGCCAGCCCGGGTAATAGTAGTACTTGGCAATCTGATGGAAACCAAAAGCCAGATCATTGTAGGGACCAACCCACTCGGCAGCGTCTATTTCACCGGTTTGCATGGAGGTGTAAATTTCGCCCCCGGAACGCTGTACCGACATGCCACCGGCGCGGGTAAAGACTTCACCGCCAAGACCGGGAATACGCATCTTGAGGCCCTGAATATCGGCCATGGAATTAATCTCGCGATTAAACCAACCGGCCATCTGCACACCGGTATTACCACCGGCATAGGGCACCAGGTTAAACGGCGCATAGAGTTCTCGCCACAGCTCAAGACCGCCGCCGTAATGTAACCAGGCGTTCATCTCCTGGGCATTGAGACCAAAGGGCACTGCAGTGAAAAAGGCACTGGCGGGAATCTTGCCCTGCCAGTAATAGGCGGCACCATGACCCATCTCGGCCGTGCCTTGGGAAACCGCATCAAAAACTTCAAAGGCGGGGACCAGCTGACCGGCACCAAAGACTTTGATCTTTAGGCGGCCATTGCTCATGCGCTCGACATTTTCCGCAAAGTGCTCTGGCGCTAGGCCAAGACCGGGAAAGTTTTTCGGCCAGGTGGTGACCAGCTTCCAGTTAAATGTTTCAGCCGGTTTTGCCTCTGCAGTCATATCGGTAGAGGTGCTTTCGCCACCACAGCCAGCTAGTGCAAGGCACAGGAGTGCAATCCAAGTTATACGCATTTTGATCCCCTTTTTATTGATTTAGCCAGCGGCGATTTATTGTGCCCGCCATCACTAGTGTGCTTTATTTTGTTAGAGTGCCGCCAGATTGGCCGAGGCTAAAATCAAGATTTTGGTACCCACCTCGGCAAAGCGCACATGCACTCTGGCCCGAGGCCCGTTTCCTTCAAAATTTAAAATCACACCCTCACCATAGACCTGGTGATTAACGCCCTGACCCAGAGAAAAGCCCGTGTCGTCGCCGGAGTCGCTGTGCATTGACCCACTGGAGGTATTAGAAGCATAGCTAGTCGGTCGGCTAATACTGTTTTGTAATCGAACTTCTTCGATCACCTCTTTGGGAATATCCCTAACAAAGCGCGATACCGAATTAAACGACTCGGTGCCGTAAATCGAGCGGCTTTCCGCAAAGGTGAGATAGAGCTTTTGCATAGCCCGGGTAATACCCACATAGGCGAGGCGGCGCTCCTCTTCGAGACGGCCCGGCTCATCCAGTGACATTTTATGAGGGAATAAATTTTCTTCGACGCCAGCAATAAACACCAGGGGAAACTCCAAGCCTTTGGCACTATGCAGGGTCATTAGCTGCACCGCATCCTGATCTTCATCGGCCTGACGGTCTCCAGAGTCCAGGGCCACCTGGTCGAGAAACTGAGGCAGAATCGGCAGATCTTTATCTTCCGCTTCATAGTTGCGACAGGCGCCAACCAGCTCTTCAAGGTTTTCCACCCGTGCCTGACCGCGCTCGCCTTTCTCGCGCTTGTGCATCTCAATAAGACCGCTGCGCTGAATCGCGTTTTCAGCCTGCTCATAGAGTTCTAACTCTTCCAGCTGCCCGCTCATTTCATTGATCAGCTCTAGAAAGACCGCGACGGCGTTAATCGCTCGACCGGGCATGCGCTTTTCCGTGACAATTTTTTCCGAGGCGCGCCACATGGAAATCTGCTCTTCCCGGGCCAGTGCCCGAATGGTTTCAACCGTACGATCCCCAATACCGCGAGGTGGCACATTGACCACCCGCTCAAAGGCAACATCATCGTGACAGTTCATCATCAATCGCAGATAGGAGAGGGCATTTTTGATTTCCAGGCGCTCATAGAAACGCTGGCCGCCATAAATACGGTAGGGAATATCCGCTTGCAGCAGCGCTGCCTCAAGGACCCGAGACTGGGCATTGGAGCGGTAGAGAATCGCCGAGTCAGCGCGAAGGTTGCCTTGATTGACCCAGGTCTGCAGACGATCAGCTATATAGCGCGCTTCGTCATGCTCATTAAACGCGGCATAGAGCGCAATGGGCTCCCCTTCGCCAGAGTCAGTCCAGAGACTTTTCCCGAGGCGCTCAGCGTTCTTGGAAATTACCGCATTGGCGGCGGTGAGAATATTGGAGGTGGAGCGATAGTTTTGCTCCAGCTTAACGGTGTGGGTCTCGGCAAAGTGACGCTCGTAGTGGAGAATGTTTTCCACCTTGGCACCGCGCCAGCCGTAAATCGACTGATCGTCATCGCCTACCGCGGTGACACCACTGACCTTGCCCGCGAGCAATCGCAGCCAAGCATACTGAACGGCGTTGGTGTCTTGAAACTCATCGACCAATATATGTTGAAAGCGCTGCTGGTAATGGTCGAGCACCGCCGGATGATCTCGCCACAGCTCCAGGGCACGGAGTAACAGCTCGGCGAAGTCGATCACCCCTAGACGATTGCAGACCTCTTCATACTCGCGGTAGATGCGCAGCATGGTGGCCATATGGGGATCGCCAGTTTCCTGAATATGGGCTGCACGCAGGCCCTCATCCTTTTGCCCGTTAATCCACCACTGTGCCTGCTTCGGCGGCCAGCGCTGCTCATCCAGATCCATACTGCGCATCACCCGCTTAACCAGACGCAGCTGATCGTCAGAATCGAGGATCTGGAAATTTTCCGGCAGCTTAACGTCTTTCCAGTGGGCCTTTAACAGGCGATGGGCCAAGCCATGAAACGTCCCCACCCACATGCCGCGCAACGACATACCCATCAACTCATCGATACGCTCGCGCATTTCACGGGCGGCCTTGTTGGTGAAGGTCACCGCCAAGATCGAGTAGGGTGAGAGATTATCCACCTGAATTTTCCAGGCAATGCGATGCACAAGCACACGAGTCTTGCCACTACCTGCACCGGCCAACACCAGAAGGTGCTGCTTGTCGCTGGTAACCGCTTCTTCTTGCGCCGCGTTTAATTTGTCGAGTATCGAGGTAACGTCCATAGCGCAGTATTCTAACAACATGTTCTCAGTAGTTGTTGGCGATTATTGCCTTTGCCAAGAGTTTATTTACTCGCCACAAAGGCAGCTGACAACTTTATTTACTACAAAACTGGCATTATTGACGCTTTTCTTGTAAATTTTTTACATAAATCAATATGGCTCACTTATGAAACCCGCACAGCTTACCCAAACCATCAGCGACACCATGGTCGATCTCCGTAAATCGGAGCGCAAAGTCGCAGACTTTGTTCTCAAGGAACCCCTAGGGGTGATCCGCATGCGGATTGTCGATCTGGCCCAGCAGGCCGGCGTCAGTGAGCCAACGGTTGTGCGTTTCTGTCGCGCGGTGGGCTGCCACGGCTTTCAAGACTTTAAGCTGGCCCTGGCGCAACAGCTGGCTTCAAGCCCAAGTTATGGGCAAATTGCGGTAACGGATACAGATTCAACCAGGGAATACACTCACAAGGTGTTTGACTCCACCGTGGATACGCTTCTAAAGCTACGTGACAGTTTGGCGCTGGATAATCTCGAAGCTGCCGTGGCGGCCATATGTAATGCACAGCGGGTAGAATTTTATGGCTTTGGTGCCTCTGCTGCGGTGGCCTTTGATGCCCAGCACAAATTCTTTCGACTACAGATTACCTCTGCGGCCTATTCTGACCCTCACTTGCAGAATATGTCGGCAACCTCTCTGCAACCCGGTGATGTGGTTATCGCCATCTCCCAGTCGGGACGTACTCAGGCACTTTTAGATTCAATGGAATTGGTTAAACGGTCTGGCGGTATTGTTATCGGCTTAGCCCCCAGTGGAACGCCCATAGCGCGCAGTGCCAGTATTGCCATTGAAATCGATGCCAAGGAAGATATTCAGATTTACACGCCGCTGTCATCACGGATTGCGCACTTAGCGGTTATTGATGTGCTGGCGATTGGCGTGGCGCAGAAAAAAGGGCCGCAGCTTCAGGCCCACTTGCAGCAATTGCAATCTGGACTGTCCTCTCTGCGGGTTGATTAAGGCAACTAAAGACCCATTTATTGTAGATGCTCAATCAGCAGGGTGGGAACATTGTGGCTGTGAGATTTGATTGTGGCTACCAGGGTATTTTTTTTTATTCCTTGTTTAACTGGCGTCACATCGACGCCTTCGCTGACGAGTCTTTTGTGCGCCTGCTCTATATTTTCAACATCCCAGGTAAGGCCCCATAACGTATCATTGGGTTCTTGATCATCCGGTTTTTCGAGCACTTCTATTGTGGTTTTATTCAGCCTGAAAAACAGTATTCTGGTTTTCCAGCGTTCGACAATTTTGTCCAGCGCCAGTCTGATATTAAAAACATCTCTGTAGATCTTTATCAAGCCATCGGCATCGTTGGTCTGGATAACCAAATGATCTAATTTTCTTATCGTTGAGGGCTTATAGGTTTTCGGGCTGGGCAGCTCTCCTTCTGTGTGTTGAATAACAAAGGAGAACAAACCTCGAGTCAGCCGAGGGGGTAGAAAAAGATTTTTCCATTTTCGTGTTTTATGATCTTTATTATTACTGCCTGCTCCGTCAGAGGGGTCCGGGAGGGTAAAACCTTTTTCCCTGAGCGCACTAGAAACCGCATTTATATTATCGGTTCCAAATACAGCCCCCATTAGGCCTTCACCGCTTTTCTCTAGATGAGCCTTCACTAGCGCGGAACCCGGGCCATCGCCAGTGGATGATAAAAGTTCAAAGTAGGTATTTTGAAAATTAAACAGGCAGTTACTGGTTCCGAACGCACTGTGCTCACCCTTCCACACCGGACGCAAACCAAATATTTTTGAGTAATTTTCTTCTGCTTTATCCAAGTCTTCAACAGCGATAATAAGATGGTCGAGGGTATTAAACATAATGATCCTGTTTTAGATTCAGTTTGGCATTAATAGCCGAGTTACCCAAATAGAATTTCGTAAAATAACCTTCCTGGCATAAGTGTAAATGCTCCTGCCAGAATGAGCGCCCCCACATATACACCGACCATAGAGGCCATATGCGAATGTTTATATTGGTGTAAATGTGTTTGCTTAAACTTCCTGATACTCCATATCGAATAGATTAGAGTACCAATGGTCAGAGGTATCAATAGGTGTATAAGCGAATATTGACTAGGACTAATTTCCTGAATAAATATTGCCGTTAAGGAAATGGTTAACAGCCAGGCAACCCAAATTCGTCCGAAAAAGGTATGTTTTGATGTTCCCTTTTTGGTGAAGAAAATATAAAGACCCAGTGGAACGGCTGTCAGGGCAAAAAAAGCATGAATATAAATAATCGACATATCTTCTCCAGAGAACTGCACAGAGCTCTACGCCACAACAGTGAAGTGACTATTGAATGAATGTTGCCTGTGACACAG
>CAXAFJ010000028.1:0-24678 GCA_963968025.1 uncultured Pseudomonadales bacterium
CGTCACGATTATTACCGACATTCTTGAAGAGGTATTTGGTTTTGATAAGTACAATGAGATAACTCGAGAGTACGCAATCCAAGGTACTTATTGTGATCTCGCGATTAAGACCAATAAGAAAATCGAGTATCTAATTGAAGTAAAAGCTATAGGTATTGATTTAAAAGAGCCTCATCTGCGACAGGCAATTAACTACGCGGCTCGAGAGGGTATCAAATGGGTAGTTTTAACTAATGGGATCATCTGGCAAGTCCATCGCGTTACGCTTGAAGATAGAGTGGTCACCAGCAAACTCTTAGAATTTGATTTCACAAACCTGAATCATAGAAAGAAAGAAGATCAAGAAATGCTGTTGCTGCTGTGTAAACGTGGCATAAGTAAGGACCTGATCGATGAATTCTACGAGTATCGCCAGTCAGTCAACCGCTATTCTATTGCCGCTCTTTTGCAAACAGAGCCGGTTGTTACTGCAATAAGACGCGAACTTAGACGAATAAAGAATGGCGTCAAGGTGACAACTGAAGAAATTCAGTCTCTGATCACCCATGAAATCTTAAAGCGCGACGTGGTTGAAAGCGATGCGGTAAAAGAAGCGAATAAAGTCATAAAAAAAGTGATTAAAAAGAACTCTAAAGCCAAACCTGCTCCGCCTAAAAATACTGAGTCTAAATCAGACATAATCCCATTAGATGATTATTAATTGTTACCTGACAGGTCGCGGGATCCATATGTTAATGCATAATCCACCTCACCCAGGAATGGTTATCAAGGAGCTCTGCCTAGAGCCGCTAGGCTTATCCGTAACAGATGCTGCAAAGGCTCTTAGCCTAGATCGCAAAATGCTCTCTTGTGTTATTAAGGGAAAGATAGGTGTAACCCCAGAAATGGCCGTTCGACTTTCCATTGCCTTTAACACTTCGTCCGAAAGTTGGTTAAATCAACAAATAAAACATGATCTTTGGCATGCTGAGTAATATAGGCATGAGTTGAAGGTTAGACCATTATGGGCAACATAAAGGCAGTAAGGTGGGGCACAAAAAGTTAAGCCGCTCCTGCCGAATATAGATATAGAAGAATCTTCCTGTGCTATTTTTTAGTGTAATTTGGATAACCCCAAAAGGACCCGCTTTTCATGTATATACGTAAACATTTCAAGATCACTGATCGTGAAGAAATTTTCTCGTTTATTGAGCACAATGCATTTGGGCAAATTATTTCAACCCTGCAGGGCAGATTATTCTCAACCCATATTCCCTTTTTAGTCAGTGATGACAGACAAAAGCTATTCGGCCATTTTGCGAGACAAAATCCTCAGAGCAAAGACATCAATGGGCAAGAAGTGATGATTACTCTGGAAGGTCCCCATGGCTATATCTCCCCATCTTGGTACCTAAACCCAGGTGTTCCTACCTGGAATTATCAGGCGGTACATATCTACGGAGTCTGTAGAATTCTGCCCGAGCTTGATGCGGTTAAAACCATTGTCGACACACTCAGCAACAAGTACGAAGAAGCTTTTGAGACCTATTGGGAGCCAGACTATAACGCCGGAATGCTAAAGCATATTGTTGGCTTTGAGCTAGAGATTACCGATATTCAGTGCAAGTACAAGCTGAGTCAAAATAGAGCTGAGCAAGATAGGGAGAGCGTGATTACCCATTTGCAGGACAGGGGTTCAAAGGAACTCGCCGATGCGGTAAGAGTCGCTAGCGAACAATAACGAGGTTGAGAAATGTCTGAATATAGCGCAAAGGTGGCCTGGAAACGCCAACCCGAGGAAGCCTTCAGCGATAATAAATACAGCCGCGGCCACAGCTGGGAGTTTGATGGCGGCGCAGTTGTTGCTGCGTCTTCTGCCCCATCAATTGTGCCACTGCCCTATTCGGTTGAGGCCAATGTTGATCCTGAAGAAGCGTTTATTGCCTCACTGTCCAGCTGTCATATGCTGTTTTTTTTGGCGATCGCGGGGAAGCGAGGCTTTGTGATTGATCAATATATTGATAACTCGATTGGCATTATGGAGAAAGATGGCGATGGTAAAATCTCAATAACCAAAGTCACTCTTCGCCCGCAGGTGACTTTTGCTGGTGACACACAACCGACATTAGAGAAGCTGGAAAAGATGCATCATCAATCACATGATCAGTGCTTTATTGCCAATTCGGTGAAGACTGAGGTGGTGATTGCGGTTGTTCTTTGATACTGCGGTCTTCTAGGCCGCTCGCACATCGATGGTTAGCTGCTTGTTTTTGTAAACTGGCTTAAAACGATAACCAAGGCGAAACAGACAGGTCATCAATAGGTCGATAGAGAATTTATCAATTTTGCCATTCAGTAGATTGCTCACTCGAGGCTGAGTGAGGCCCATTTTGGCGGCGGCTTCAGCCTGCTTCCAGTTGTTCTCTTGGACTATATCCCGTATCACGCTCATTAGATCCGCCCTTGTTTGAAGTTCACTGGCTTGTTCGGGATCATCAGTGATGGCATCGAAAATGTTGTCGTATTGGATCGAAGTCATAGGGTCTCTTCTTATAACGGACGATATCAGATTATATCAGAGCTGATATATTATGCTTTTTCGCAAATATACAAGTACTGATATGTTATTTTTTGAGCTCAGCCGGCATTAGTTTATAGCGCTGATTTGCCGTCGCCATAGCCTTGCGATCGACACCGTTGGCAAACTATTTGAATTGAGAATAAGGCTCTTTGCCCTTGCAGATTTCATTGAAATTCGCAGCAAAACGCTCCTGAATTTTGCGCGGTAATGCTTTAAATTCCTTAAGCGATTGCTTGTTTACAACGCTAAATTTTTTCACCAGTTGCTTCCCTGCGTTTTGAGTATCTATCCTAGCAATCCTCTGCAGGTGAAAACGGACTCTGTACTCAATGCCAGCCTGCTATTGAAACCATCTCCTAGCAACAAAAACAAACCCGAATAAACTATAAAAAAGAGCCACTTAGGCGTATACTTTGCCGCCTCTTAATCCGGGGCCCAAAACTCCCCAAGCACAGGTAAATTAATGTCGTCCGCTGACTTCGCATCACTGGGTATTTCTGCCCCCGTCCTCAAAGCCGTACAGCAACTCGGTTACGAGCAACCCTCTCCCGTTCAAGAGGCAAGCATACCGATCCTTCTGGAAGGCAAAAACCTTCTGGGTACAGCACAGACGGGTACTGGCAAGACTGCAGCTTTCGCGCTGCCTTTCCTGAGTATGCTGGATGAGAAACAAAAATCACCTCAGATTCTGGTTCTGACTCCCACTCGTGAGTTGGCAATTCAGGTGGCTGAGGCGTTCCAAAGCTATGCCAAACATATAAAAGGTTTCCATGTTCTGCCGATCTACGGTGGTGCAGATATTGGTGGCCAGCTGCGTGGCTTAAAGCGCGGTGCTCAAGTTGTTGTAGGTACGCCAGGTCGTATGCTCGACCATTTGCGTCGTCGCAGTTTGGATCTCAGCCACATCAAAGGGCTGATTTTGGATGAAGCCGATGAGATGTTGCGCATGGGCTTTATCGATGATGTCGAGACCATTTTGGCCAAGACGCCACCCGAATGTCAGCGCGCACTGTTCTCTGCCACTATGCCGCCAGCGATCAAACGTGTTGCCGATAAATATCTCGGTGATGCAGAAGTGGTCAGCATTCAAAACAAGACTAAGACCGTTGAGCGTATTGCTCAGTCTCACCTGATGGTTAAAGGCCACCAGAAGATGGATGCCCTGACTCGCATCCTCGATGTTGAGCAGTTTGATGGCATGATTATTTTTGTCCGCACCAAGTCGTCGACATTGGAAATTGCCGAGAAGCTTGAAGCTCGTGGATTTTCCTCAGCGGCACTTAACGGTGATCTGACTCAGACATTGCGTGAGCGCACGATCAACCGCTTGAAGAAAGGCCAGCTGGATATAGTTGTGGCCACCGACGTCGCCGCTCGCGGTTTGGACGTTGAGCGTATCAGTCATGTAATCAACTATGACGTTCCCTATGACAATGAGTCTTATGTTCACCGTATTGGTCGAACTGGACGTGCTGGTCGCGAAGGTAAGGCGATCATGTTTGTTACTCAGAAAGAAACTCGCATGTTGCGCTCGATTGAGAAGTCGACCCGCCAGCCGATTAGTTCGTTTAATCTGCCGAGCAACGAAGAAGTCAGTGGCCAGCGCATTGCTCTGTTTAAAGAGCAGTTGGTTGGCATGTGTAAGTCGACCAAACTGGATAAGTTTCACTCTCTGGTAAAAGAAGTTGCCGCTGAGAATGAAATCGATATGGTTCTGTTGGCTGCCGCTCTGGCCTTTGAAGCCCAGAAAGAACGTCCGCTGTTCCCGAAGATGGTTGCTATCGACACTCCACGAGCTTCAGCTAGCGATCGCAACGAGCGCAAGCCACGCGAACGCAGTGAGCGCAGCGACCGAAACGAAAGACCCGATCGCAATGAAAGAAAGGACCGCAGTGATAGAAGTGAGCGTCCTGACCGCTCACCTAAGCCGCCACGTGACAAGGGCCCGACTGTAGATGGCGAAGGCAATGAAGTTGCCATGATCACCTATCGCATTGAGGTAGGCCGCAACGATGATGTGTCGCCAAAGAATATTGTTGGCGCGATTGCCAATGAAGCGGAGATCGATGCGCAATTTATTGGTCATATCAAATTGCATGATGACTACAGCACTGTAGATCTGCCAGAAGGTATGCCGAAAGAGTTGTTTGATCACCTGTACAAGGTGCGTGTTTGTCAGAAGCCTTTAAAGATCAGTGTTGATAATGGCACTGCTGGCGAACAGCGTAATGCGAAGCCTGTCGGCGGCGGCAAGCGCGATAAGCCTAGCTTCAGCAAGGACAAGCCTGCGTTTAAGGGCAAGCCTAAAGCCCATCGCGGTTCTGACTCAGCACCGCGCAAGCCCAGCAATCGCCCGGCTACTGATCGCAAATAAAGTAGTCGATTGCTTCGAGACGCCGGATAATTGATCCTCGATCAATTTTTCCGGCGGTTTGTTTAGAGCCCTCATTCGAATTACTGCTAGAACCCGGGTTAGATTTTGTACCCGACACTTCCTCAGCACTAAAAAACTGTTCTGCCATAGGCGCAATACTGCAGCTCTGTGGTAAGTCTTCTGCCGCCTCGATGGTGGCATACATTTTCGGCAGGAAAATAAACTGCAGCCATTCGGTGAAGGTCAGTAGATCAATTGCAAAGGGTTCGGTGCTGAGTAGCGCCTCGGGTGCCGGACTCTGCTGCGCCCACAGCTGTGCTTCGCGGAGTTCTTTTTCCAGATCAAAGAGCAGATTGGCTAACTGGCTGTGACGTTCGCTCATAGACTCTCTCCCTACCTTTTAAGCCGGCTCTTCAAACCTGCTAGGCTACCCAATCTCACGACGGAAAGGCGGCAGACCATTTAACAGCTGGGTGCCGTAGCGCTTGGTAATTAGGCGTTTATCGAGAATGGTCACAGTGCCTGTATCTTTCTCGGTGCGCAGCAGTCGGCCACAGGCCTGAACTAGTCTCAGCGAGGCTATGGGCAGGGAGATATCAAAAAACGAGTTACCACCTCGGGCTTCAATCCATTCAGACAGGGCTTCATGGAGTGGGTCATCTGGCACCGCAAAAGGCAGCTTGGCAATCACGACATGACGACAGTAATCTCCGGGTAAATCCACACCTTCGGCAAAGCTGGCCAGTCCCATCAGTACGCTGGTGCGGCCTTGATCTATACGCTCTTTGTGCAGGCGCACCATCTCACGATTGGATAGTTGCCCCTGAATCAAAATATTTTTCTGCTGTTCTTTTGAGAGGTCATCGTAGACCTGTTCCATCTGTCGGCGGGAAGAAAACAGTATCAACGTGCCGCACTGAGGCACTTCGTACTCGGCGAAGTGATCAGTAATATAACCTGTGTGAGCATCCGCTTGGTTGCCTTCAATGGCATCCGCCGGCACACGAATCACGGCCGCCTGCTGATAATCAAAGGCCCCGGCAACGGTCATAAAGTGGGCGAAATCGGGAATCCCCGTTTCGCGCTGCAAGGTTTGAAAGGACCCCAGTGCGCGCAGGGTTGCCGAGGTAACCACCGAGGCATAGCAGCTGCCCCAGAGTACATCGCTCAATAGTTCTGCTGCTTGAATCGGGCTGGCGTTAACCGAGATATCAATATTGCCGCCGCTGTCATCTAGACGCAGCCAACAGGCCAGTGGCATATCGCCAGTTTTGATTTCTCGCTGCAATCTATCCCACAGGGCTAGCAGCTGCTCTGCCCGGGACTGCCAGCTACCGGCCTGCTGATAGAACAGTTCAACATCTGGGGCGGGAATGGGGTGATTTTTGTCCCCCAGAGCATCGCTTAGGGTATCGACCAAAACTTCCAGTCGCCCGAGCCACGCGCTGGTCGTTTTGGCCAACTGTGAGGCTATATCGCGCAATCCTTCGCCTATATCGCCATTGGCGTATCTGTAGCGCCCGTCTTCAGGAGACTCGGCGGATTCCAAGGCTTGCTGGAGTATCGGGTAGGCAAAGTTAAGCAGTTCAATAATTTTTGTCGCTTCGCGCTCAATACGCGGCAGCTGTTCCGCCAGAGCGGTATCTTTTTCGAATATAGGTGCCTGCCCTTTGCACTGCTTCTGCAAGCGCTCAAGCCAGGTAATGCTGTTATTGACCCGACACTCGGCACCGAAGTGACGAATGGCAGTGTCGCCTATCCGGTGGCCTTCGTCGAAGATGTAGATGCAGTCTTCCGGTGGCGGCAAAATCGCACCGCCCCCCAGAGCTAAGTCGGCCATAACCAAATCGTGATTGGCGACGATGCACTCGCTCTCTTCCAGTTCATTGCGGGCATTGAAGAAGGCACATTGATTAACAAAGCGACAGCGGCGCCCGCTGCACTGACGGCGGTCGATAGTCAGGGCGCGCCATTCCACATCTTGAATGCGTGACTTCCAGGAATCCCGATCTCCATCCCAGCTGCCGTCGGCCAGGGCATCGTTCATTTCACGATAGAGATCTTCGGTCTGTACATTGGGGTTAAAAGCCTCTTCATCTTCGAAGAGAAACAGTCCGGCGTCTTTTGATTTGATTGCGTCGAGGCACTGCTCCATCTTTAGGTTACAGGCGTAGCGCCCGCGGCCTTTGACCAGTGCACAGCTGTGATCCCAACCACAGGCTTCCAGTAGTTCGGGCAGGTCTTTGTGAATCAACTGTTCTTGCAGAGCAATGGTGCCGGTGGCCACTACCACGGTCTTTTTTAAGGCCCGGGCGATGGGCAGTGCGGCGATTAGATAGCCGACGGTTTTACCGGTACCTGTGCCGGCTTCAACCACCGCCAGACGCTTGTCTGGGTCATCGTCACTGAGGGCGTTGGCCACGGTGGCGATCATCTGCTTTTGTCCGAGGCGCGGGCTCAGGTCACGTGACTTTAAGAATTTTCTATAGCCCTGCTGGATTGTCTCTCTAACGGCTGCTTCTAACAAAAAATTAACATCCCTGTGTCGCCTGACAATAATTGAATACCGGAGCGGCATAGCTCTCGGTAATAATAGTCCGATAATCTCGCGGTGCGGCACTGAGGCGGCTTTTAAACGTGGCTTCTACGTCGAACCAATCACAGTCTGGCCACAGCCCTTTGACCTGCTCCAAGCCTTCAGTGTTACCCAACAGTTGGTAGGCAATAATATTGCTCGGGAACAATTTGTACTGACTGTATACCTGCTGATCTATGGCTGCGGCAAGGCTGTCGGCGCTCTCTAGCTGATCGCTGGATTGATTGCAAAAGGCTTCCCCAAAAGCCACATGCACTCGTCCTTTATAGCCAACCAATCCCTTCTGAATGGTGTCGAGATCCTCAAACTCCTGCTTGATGTATTCCTCGCCATTGTGTTTGGCAAATAGCTCACGGCCTTTGTCCTCATCACAGGGATCGTACTCATAGGAAATGCTTACCGGTACTATGCAGAGCTCAGCCGACGCCTGGGCAAAGCTCTGCTCTTTGGAGCGCGACAGGGCGAGCATTTTTAGCAGTGCGGTTTCGGTGCGGTCTTGACCATCTTTGGCACGGCCCTCACGCTGGGCAATCCAGATTGAGACGCCCTCCTGAGCAATGGAGTGACGGATATAACCAGAGAGCTTTTTCAGCTCAGTGAGTTTTTCCCGGCGGCCACTGATATTGCGCTTAACAATAAAGCTGCGATTAACCCGCATCAGATCCGCGGCAAAGGGCTTGCTCAGCAGGTTGTCACCAATGGCGATACGCAGAGTGTCCATACCGCTTTCGATCAACGCCAGATTAACCATCGCGGGATCCATGGCGATATCGCGGTGATTGCTAAGAAATAAATAGGATTTTGTCGGGTCGAGTTTTTCAACGCCGCTGAAACTAAAACCATTGGTAGTTTTATCCACCAGTGCTTTCAGGGATACCGTCAGGTAGCGCTGCAGATCTTCGACCGTGCGCATATTTTTAGCGGCTTTTGACAATACACGACGCAGCAGAGGACGCAGCAGCCAAGGGCAGATTTTACTCAACAGGGGCGCCCGTCGCGATAGCAGCAGGTCGATAAATTCCGGGCTGGCAATCAGGCGCGCAATAACCGCGGGCACTTCACTGTCGTTGTAGGGACGAATATCGTCAAATTCACTCATTGAAACCTCAAAAGCTCTCTGAACCTGCATGCTCTAGTTTAATTTTTCGGCAGCTTATCTGAATAATTGGAACAAAAATTTGTCAGCCTTTTTACTGCTGTCGGGAGTTGTACCAGTGAACCTCGCGAGAGAACTCATCAACCTTATCCACCACATCGAGCACCAGGGCAAACAGTGCCATACGAATTAGCAGACCGTTGTCAGTCTGGCGAAAAATCGCCAGATTGGGGTTGTCATCGAGATCGCAGTCGAGCTCATTGGCATCGCTGCGGGAGTCTCTTGGCAGTGGGTGCATAATTACGGTGTTGGGCTCGCAGTGCTTGGTGTAGATAGCCTGATTGAGGCGAAACTTACCGCGGTATAAATCCGCTTCGGCTTTGCTGGTAAAGCGCTCTTCCTGAATACGTGTGGAGTAGACAATATCCACATTGGCGATGCTGTTGTTCAGTTCATCGGAGATCGTCACGGTTACACCGGCGCTGCGCATCTGCTCAATAATGCTCTCTGGCAAGGCTAACTCTTTGGGCGAGATGAGCATTACCTGAATATTGTTATAGAGACTGAGTAACTTGCTCAGGGAGTGCACGGTGCGGCCGTGGCGCAGATCGCCGATCATGGCAATTCGCAAGCCGTCGATGCTGCGGCCTTTGGCCTCCAGCTCGCGAGCAATGGTGTAGAGATCCAGCAGTGCTTGGGTGGGATGTTCGTTGGCACCATCGCCACCGTTCATCACCGGCACCCGACTGGCGCTGGCGAAGTCCGCCACTGAGCCTTCTTGCGGGTGGCGCATGCAGATCACATCGCTAAACCCAGACAATACTCTGGCGGTGTCCTGCAATGATTCGCCTTTGACCAGTGCCGAACTTTCAAAGCCGGCGGTCTCGCGCACTTCGCCGCCGAGCAGATTAAACGCCGAGCCAAAACTCACTCGGGTTCTGGTACTGGCTTCGAAAAACATATTGCCGAGAATGGCGCCTTCGAGCACGCGGGTAACCCTTTTGCGCAGCGCATAGGGTTCCATTCGATCTGCTACAGAGAAAATCTGTTCAACATCCTGCCGCTGGAACTGGCTGATGGAAAGTATGTGCGCGCCGGTAAAGTTCACAGGGTACCTTGAGGGCAATTTAGTTGTCGGATTCTAGCCTGTTTACCTGTTCTTCTCAATTACAACCGCAGGTCAGTTAGGCGGCCTGACTAAAGCCCAAACTGTTGTGTCACCGATTGGCTCCAGCTCTCCAGTGCTTGCAGCACAGCGCGCCGGTGATCGGTGAGGCTACTGTCGGCAAGTAATTCATCGAGAGTCTTGCGGTTTTGCTGCAAAGTTAGATAACCGGACGTCTCATCGGTAAGACGCCAGCGACAACTCTCAAGCCAGGTCTGCTGCTCTTCGGCGCTCAGGCATTCAGGAAAATAGCGGGCGCGATAACTAAACAGCAGTTGGTTGTAGCGCTGATCGGCAAAATAGAATTGTTGCTGGGTAAAATCACTTACCGTGGCGCGCCGCACATCATCGAGCAAGCCCTTGTCCTGATTGGGCAAAAAGCCGCCATAGAGCTGCTGCTCGGCATCAGATTTGGGAGGGAACGTCTGCTCGCGAAACACCAGCTGCAGTTTGTCACTGAGGTTCATGCTGCTGAGGCGTTGCCAGTTGCGCTCACAGCGCTCTAGGTCGATATCCAGACGCTTGGCCGTGGCGGCATCAACCAGCTTGTGGGTAGTTACTACCGGTGCCTTGTTGATATGCATAACTTTGAGAGGAATACGCTCTGTGCCGTCGGGCAAGTCAGTGCTGGCGGTAAATACGCGATCGCGAATCTGATGCTCGTTAAGGCTCACTAAAGTCTCTGGATCGGCGGAGAGATCAAAACAGATAATGCCATTGTTGTTAGTTGGGTGCTGGGCCAGGGGCATCATTAGCGCGCCATACATATGTTCTTTGGCGAGCATGCCAGAGATATGAAAGAACGGCTTGCGGGCTTTCAGATCAAGCATTGCGGCGACCTGTTTTTTACCGCGATTTTGCAGGGCGTAGTCAAATAGTCGCGGCTGCTTTTGCTTGACCAGTTTGGCCATGGCAATGGTGGCTGTAACATCGGATAGGGCATCGTGGGCCGCTTCATGGGCTAGGCCATTGGCGGCAGTCAGGTCTTCCAACTTAAAGCTCGGGCGGCCCGGCTCATGGTCAGGCCATTCTATGCCCTCGGGGCGCAGGGCGCGGCAGAGGCGCAGCATATCGATAATATCCCAGCGCGAATTGCCATTTTTCCACTCCCGCTGATAGGGATCATAGAAATTTCGGTAGAGGGTGTAGCGGGTCACTTCATCGTCAAAGCGGATGCTGTTGTAACCGACACTACAGGTGTTGGGCCGTGACATCTGCTGGTGGATGGCATCGATAAACTGGGGCTCGGCAAGACCTTCTTTGAGGGCGTGCTGGGGGGTAATGCCGGTGACCAAGCAAGCCTGGGGAGCGGGCAGCAGATCCGGTTGCGGCTGACAGTAGATAACCAGCGGTTCACCAATCGGGTTTAGCTCAAAGTCGGTGCGCAGACCGGCAAACTGACTGGGTCTGTCGATGGACGGATTGATGCCAAAGGTTTCGTAGTCGTGCCAATAGAATGTGTTGTCCATTTTTCATCCTCTCAGATTTGATCGTCTTCATTATCTATCACAATGGTTTTTTATGCATAAAAAAACGGCGCTGATAACAGCGCCGTTTTAGAGACTACAGACAGATAAAACGGCTTAAAAGTTAAAGACTTCAGAAAAAGACATCTCACCGACAACACGGCGATTGCGCGCGCGGCCCTCTTCCGTTTCGTTGCTCGCCACTGGCTGAGTTTCACCATAGCCCACTGCACTGACGCGCGCCGCAGGTATGCCATAGTCTTCAACCAGCTTGGCCTTAACCGCTACAGCACGACGGTCAGATAGACTCATATTGTATTGGTCGGCTCCGCGGCTGTCGGTGTGACCCTCGAGCACCAGATCAATATCATCATGGGCTCTCATGGCGGCGGCAATGGCATCCAATTGATCGCCATAAATCGCCAACACGGTGTCTTTGTTAAATTCAAATTCAACATTCAGTCGCACGGTGATAGTGCGAACTTCCTGCTCCACTTCAGGCTCCACTTCTGACTCAGCTTTAGCGACAACCGGCGCAGCAACAGGTGCTACCAGGGGTGCAGGTGCGGCTGACTTGCTGCCAAACACTTTATTCAGCGAGAACTGCAGGCCGACATCTTCACCGTCTTCATCGTGACCCGCCATGCCGCGCAGATCAGCGCGAAACTCGAGGCCGTGACTAAACTGTGTACCCATGCCGACACCCACCATTATCTGAGTGGAGCGATCGTCATGGTCAAGGACGAGATTCGAACTATCTTGAAAGTCGTACTGATTGAGGCCGAATAAGACATAGGGACGCCAGTTAGTGGCATCGCTGTTGTTCAACCAGAGCAAGCCATTTAATGACAATACATCGACATCTTCATGCCCGACATTGGCACCATAACCCAATTCTATGGCCAAATTATCAGACAGATATTTACCCACCTGAACACCGGCGGTGACGCTGTTGTGGTCTTCACTGATGGCGCGTTCACCATCGAGATCGTAGTAGCCTGCATTTGCACCCAGGTACCAGTTATCGGCGGCGGTTGTCGCCCCTGCCAAAACCAGTGCCGTTGCTCCCAAGATTACATTTATAGATTTCATATTATTTCCCTTTTATGTTGAAAAACTCCTTTTTGGAGACTCTGCTGATATTGCTTTAGCCCTTACTGCTGCTTCTTCCTACTTATGTGCTGCCCTTTCCCAACCAATCCGAACAGCTGACCTATTCACTTAAGATTAAACCAAAGTGAGCGCTTTTTCCTCAATTTTTGCCTGCCATAGCTGCGGCCCGATGCGATGCACTGATTCGCCCTTGGTATCAACCGCCACAGTAACTGGCATATCCTTCACTTCAAACTCGTAAATCGCCTCCATTCCCAACTCCGGGAAGGCCACCACTTCGGCATGGGTAATCGCCTTGGACACCAGATAGGCCGCGCCACCCACGGCAATCAGATAGACTGCTTGATTGTCGCGAATAGCATCTATGCCCAGCTGGCCGCGCTCGGCTTTGCCGATCATGCCCATCAACCCAGTTTCCTCGAGCATGGTGCGGGTAAATTTATCCATGCGCGTTGCTGTAGTGGGTCCAGCAGGGCCAACCGCCTCTTCACGCACTGGGTCAACTGGGCCCACGTAGTAGATAAAGCGATCGGTTAAGTCCACCGGCAACTTTTCGCCGGTGGCGAGAATGTCGGTCATTTTTTTGTGGGCTGCATCGCGTCCGGTCAACATTTTGCCCGAAAGTAACAATGTGTCACCGGGGCTCCAGGTGGCAATATCCTCTTGGGTAACCGTATTGAGATTAACCCGGTGCACTGATTCATCCGCTTCCCAGGTGATTTCGGGCCAGTCTTCAAGATTTGGCGGCTCGAGCTGGGCTGGGCCACTGCCATCTAAATCAAAGTGTAGATGACGGGTGGCGGCACAGTTGGGAATAATCGCCACGGCTTTGTTGGCCGCGTGAGAGGGGTAGTCTTTAATCTTGATATCCAACACGGTGGTCAAACCGCCGAGACCCTGAGCACCAATACCTAGGGCATTGACCTTGTCGAACAGTTCGAGACGCAATTCCTCGTTGCGATTGCTCGCACCTCGGGCCTGTAGCTCTGAGATATCGATATGCTCAAGCAGGGACTCCTTGGCCATCAACATGGCTTTTTCAGCGGTACCGCCAATACCTATACCGAGCATGCCCGGTGGACACCAGCCAGCTCCCATAGTGGGAACCATCTTCAATACCCAATCGACCACAGAATCTGAGGGATTGAGCATGGCGAATTTGGATTTCGCTTCAGAGCCGCCGCCTTTGGCTGCAACGTCGATTGAGACCTTGTCGCCAGGCACTATGTCGTAGTGAATTACTGCCGGAGTATTGTCTCCGGTATTTTTACGCTCGCCATCGGGATCGCTGAGGATCGAGGCGCGCAGCACATTGTCTGGGTGGGTGTAGGCTTGACGCACACCCTGATTGATCATATCCGTGAGGCTCATATCCCCCTGCCACTGGACGTTCATACCAACCCGGACAAACACGGTGACAATGCCGGTGTCCTGGCAGATTGGCCGGTGACCCATGGCGCACATGCGCGAGTTGACCAGAATCTGGGCCATGGCGTCTTTCGCCGCCTTGGACTCTTCGCGGTCATAGGCCTGTTTTACCGCCTGAATAAAATCAACTGGATGATAGTAGGAAATATATTGCAATGCGTCAGCGACGCTGTCGATGAGATCTTGTTGGCGAATAATAGTCATGCTGGTTTCAATCCTGTCATTTATTGGCTGGGCGGTGTTAAGGCATTGGCAGCCGGAACGGGCGCAGACGATCGTTTTTCGAGAGCGTATATTTTCTGATTGGTCTGGCGGCGGAAGGCATCCATAGACTCAATGCCCTCGGCATTGGCCTTGAGCTGGCGATCAATATTGGTCAGTGAAGAGCGCAGTGCGGCGAGCTTGTCGGACAGAGCGCGAACCCTCGCATTAACCCCGTCTATATCGGCAGAGATGGCCAGATAGTTGCCACTGAGATTGGTCAGACTGCGATTTTCTTTATCCACTCGAGCACTGAGTTCAGCAACCGACTTTTCAATGGCTGTGCGCTTGCTGGCCAAAAAGGCGATATCTTTTTTATTGCCTTCAATTTTGGCTTTATTGATATCGTTGGTGATACCCCAGAGCTTGCGGATTTCACTCCAGTGCTTTTTCAGTTCATCGGCCTGCTTGCTGATTTTGAGCTGCATGGCAGCGCCGGATTGGGTGACCGATTCATCGGTGCTGCTGAGGCGTGATTCAAGTGCTTCGAAACGCTGCTGCAAGTCGCTGTGATTATTCGACAGCGCCGAAAATTGCATCCAGCCAAAGGCCGCTGCGCCAATCAGGCCCAGCAGAACAATTAATACCAGGATATTGCTGCCGCCGGATCCCGTGGATGAACCGTTTGACGAACCGCCCCCAGGTCGTTTGCCATCGCCCCCTGAAGAAGCGTTTTTGAGGGAGGATGTCGACGTCGATGAACGGCCAATCATATCGTCTCGTTCGGCAACAATCGGGTTGATTCGGGGTTTATCCGCAGTCATTTTAAAATCCTGTTTAGAGTGACCTATTTGAGAACCCTATTTGAGAGCCCTGAAAGATTGCTGCATTATACGCAAATTAATTTCTGCCTACATCCGCACATTGAGGTTATTTGTTCTTGGCAGCTAAGGCTGAACCTATACCCAAAGCTAAGCCGGGGGCTACATTGAACAGACACAAAAAAGCCGACACAGGGTCGGCTTTTTAGCAAACAACTTAGCCGGATGAATTACACCAGGTTAAGCACCAGAACCATTACTGCAGTCAGACCCAGGCTTGAGTGAATCACGCCTTTGACTGTAGTCATTGGACCCTGCTTGCCAACCAGTGCGTTGACTTCGAGCAGTGCAACAACAACCAGCATAACAATCAGGCCAGTGCCGCCGACTGCTGTACCGTAACCTTGACCCACATAGTGAGGACCGGCAAGCATACCCAGCAACATAGGGGCAGAGAACAGGACATTTGTACGTGAGGCCAACAGTGCCTTGGCACCTGCAGCAGCTTTGTCGCCGCCCTCAACCAGACCCAATGCAATCTTCTGTGCTGGCCAGATCACTGCCCAGACATTGATAAACATCAGAGTACCCATCAGCGCGCCAACAATAATGTAGTTGTTGAGCTGACCGTTGCCAGTGGCAATGTGCAGCAGGTAGAGACCTGTAATAAATGTAAACATAGCGCCCCAACGGAACCACCAGAGTGCACTGGGTGCTAACTTAGCTTTGGCATCAGCCAGAGCTTCTGGAGAAGCTTCTTTAAAGTAGCCGCCCTGGACAAAGTTGAAGTAGTAGAGCATACCTATCCAAACGATTCCGAAAAGTACGTGGCCCCAACGGACTAGAAATTCAATTAATTCACCGGTCATAATAGACTCCTTTTATAGTGTAAGTATCGTATTGCGCCCTCGCGGACGGCTATTTTTCTTGGCGTCAATTGTTGGGGAAGAGCGCCTAAATAGCAATAACTCTAAGCCTGCAAAGCTGTGTTTTTGACACTTATTTGCCCTGAACAAAAAATAAACGCAAAAAAAAGCCCCGCAACAATCTGCAGGGCTCTTGTTTAAGCTCTTCTTTAAGCTTTACTGCAACCTATACAAAACAGGTCGAGAGGCTTGATTACATCATGCCGCCCATGCCACCCATTCCGCCCATGCCGCCCATATCTGGCATACCGCCACCAGCAGGTGCGTCGCTAGCAGCATCAGCAACCATGGCTTCAGTGGTGATCATCAGACCAGCGATCGAGGCAGCGGCCTGCAGAGCAGTACGTGCAACCTTGGCTGGATCGAGGATACCCATGGCAATCATGTCGCCGTATTCGCCAGTCGCAGCGTTGTAACCGTAGTTACCTTCGCCTGACTTAACTTTGTCGACTACTACAGAACCTTCGCCGCCAGCGTTTTCTACAATCTGACGCAGTGGCGCTTCCATGGCGCGCAGAGCAATGCCCACACCCACAGTTTGATCGTTGTTGTCGCCAACTGTGCCGGCAATCTTCTGCAGTACACGAACCAGAGCAACACCGCCGCCAGGTACCACGCCTTCTTCAACCGCAGCACGAGTTGCGTGCAGGGCATCTTCAACACGGGCTTTCTTCTCTTTCATTTCCATTTCAGTGGCTGCACCAACCTTGATTACTGCAACACCGCCAGCCAACTTGGCTACGCGTTCCTGAAGCTTCTCACGGTCGTAGTCTGAGCTGGTGTCTTCAATCTGTGCACGGATCTGCTTAACGCGAGCACCGATCACAGCTCCATCGCCAGCGCCATCAACAATAGTTGTGGCTTCTTTGGTCATGGTGATGCGCTTCGCTGTACCCAGGTGATCAAGGGTAGCCGTCTCAAGATCCAGACCGACTTCTTCAGAGATCACGGTACCGCCAGTCAAGGTGGCGATATCTTCGAGCATGGCCTTGCGACGATCGCCAAAGCCAGGTGCTTTACAGGCAGATACTTTAACGATGCCGCGCAGGTTGTTGACAACCAGAGTGGCCAGGGCTTCCCCTTCAACGTCTTCAGCAATAATCATCAGCGGCTTGCCAGCTTTGGCTACGTTTTCCAGCAGCGGCAACAATTCGCGAATATTGGAAATTTTCTTATCAACTAACAGGATAAATGGGCTCTCTTGCTCAGCGCTCATGTTCTCTTGGTTGTTGATAAAGTATGGAGACAGGTAACCACGATCGAACTGCATACCTTCAACTATATCCAGTTCATTTTCCAGACCAGTGCCTTCTTCAACCGTGATCACGCCTTCTTTACCGACTTTGTCCATGGCTTCAGCAATGATGTCACCGATGTGCGCATCGCTGTTGGCAGAGATAGTACCCACCTGAGCCACTTCTTTAGACTCTGAACAAGGCTTGGCCAGTGCGGCGATTTCAGCAACAGCCACTACAACGGCTTTGTCGATGCCGCGCTTGAGGTCCATTGGGTTCATACCGGCCGCTACTGACTTGAGGCCTTCGATAATAATCGCCTGGGCCAGAACAGTTGCAGTGGTGGTGCCGTCACCGGCTTCGTCAGAGGCTTTAGAAGCCACTTCTTTAACCATCTGCGCGCCCATGTTTTCAAACTTATCGGCGAGCTCAATTTCTTTAGCCACAGATACACCATCTTTAGTGACGGTAGGGGCACCAAATGACTTGTCCAATACTACGTTGCGACCTTTGGGGCCGAGGGTTACTTTTACGGCGTTGGAGAGGATGTTTACACCGTCCAACATTCCTTGGCGAGCACTGCTGCCAAACTTCACTTCTTTAGCTGACATGTTTAATTCCTTTGATAAATCTGGTTATAACAAAAATTCTGTAAAGAGCTCTTTATTACTGGCTACCTATTACAAGCTACCTATTAAAAGCTCCCGGCTAAAAGCACTTAGGCTTCAACAACGGCTTTGATATCGGTTTCACTGAGAATAATCAGCTCTTCACCTTCGACATCAATGGTGTCCTGTCCGGCATACTTACCAAACACAACTTTATCACCCACTTTTACATCTACCGGACGCACATCGCCGTTATCCAAAACACGGCCACTGCCTACAGCAATAACTTCGCCCTGGTTTGGCTTTTCTTGTGCAGAACCTGGCAGCAAGATACCGCCAGCGGATGTTGCTTCTTCTTCCTCGCGACGAACGATCACTCGGTCGTGTAATGGACGAATTTTCATACTTTGTCTCTCCAATTTATCTATCTACAGTGTTCAAACGTTACTTGTGCGGGCGGAATCCCGCGGTTGCTCATCATATGGTGGCGCCTGATTTCTTTTTCAAGGGATCAGGGCGAAATTTTTTATCTCCTATCTCTCTGAACTGTCATCCTGAGCGAAGCCGAAGGATCTCCCTGGGGATTGCGAGTCACTTTTCGTCCCAGGACTCCCCTTCGATAATATCGCCAGACTTGTTCGGACCAGCAGAAGCGGAATGATCGACCCTACCGCCGCTAGCTGTAAAACCTGAAGCTGATGAACCCATAGCCACACCACTGACCACCATGCGACTTAATACTAGGCGCGCCATCGCGCCCCGCACCATGGGAATCAATCCGGCAAAGCCAATAGCATCGGTAACAAATCCCGGGGTCAGTAACAGTGCGCCAGACACCGCGAGAATAATGCCCTCGGCAATTTCCTGAGCGGGCAGCTGGCCCTCGGCAAACTTGCGCTGGCCACGCCACAATGTATCGAAACCCTGATAGCGCAGCAGATTGACCCCGACAAAAGCAGTGAGCAGTACCAGCCCTATAGTAGGCAGTGCCCCAATCTGGGCGCCGACGTTTATCAGCAGCCACATCTCCAGCACCGGCGTAATCACAAATATCAAAAATAGGTAGCGCACAGTCGTTATCTCATTTTCGCCCGCCCAGTTCGGCCGGGATATTAGGTACATTGGGGTAGTTTCGGCTATTTCAACAGCGCAGCGGATAGCGTAATCTTAGGCCATGAAAAATAACCGCGCCGAAGAACCACGGCGAGACCCTAAAACAAGCAGAGAGCAAAAAGTCTATATTGCTCTGGCGGCTATACCCCAGGGAAAAGTCGTGACCTATGGTCAGCTGGGAGATTTGGCGGGATTGCCACGAGCAGCGCGCCAAGTAGGCTATATATTGCGCAATCTGCCCCCTGAAACTACCCTGCCCTGGCACCGAGTAATTAATGCCGCAGGTAAAATCAGTCTCGGGCCAGAGACACACAGCGGTCTGCGGCAACGGGCTCTGTTGCAAGAGGAAGGGGTTGTGTTTAATAACGGCCGTATCAGTCTCAAACAGTATCGCTGGCAGCCCTGAGCCGCCGCGAAGAAAATAACAATAAGGCTTTTAATGAACTCAACCAGCATCAAACAGGCACTGTTAAATCGCCGTATGTTGATCTGTATCTTTACCGGCTTTGCCTCTGGCATGCCGCTGTATTTACTGATCTCCCTGGTACCGGCTTGGCTGCGCTCTGAGGGCGTGGGCCTTAAAGAGATCGGTTTCTTTGCTCTGATCGGCCTGCCCTACACCTGGAAATTTTTCTGGTCGCCGCTACTGGATCGCTATCGTTTAGCGATACCGGGACTAAGTCGTTTTGGCGCTTCCTTTGGTTTTGCTGGCGGACTGCGCCGCGGTTGGATGCTGGCCACACAGATCGGTTTACTGCTGTCGATTGCCGGCCTGGGATTTTTTAACCCCAACACTGAGATCTGGAGCATCGCCTGGCTCTGTCTATTGATCGCCTTTTTAAGTGCCACCCAAGATATTGTCCTCGATGCCTATCGCCGCCAGATACTGCCAGACCAAGAGCTCGGCCTGGGCAATTCAATTCATGTAAATGCCTACCGAATTGCCGGATTAGTACCAGGTTCACTGTCTCTGATACTGGCCGACAGCCTGCCTTGGCAAACCGTATTTATGGTTACCGCAGCCTTTATGTTGGTGGGTATTGTGATGACCCTGAGCATTGCCGAACCGAAAACCGATGCCCGTCACCCCACCACCCTCAATCAAGCTATTGTCGATCCCTTTAAAGAATTCTTTTCTCGCCAGGGCATTCAGCAGGCCTGTCTGATCCTAGGGTTTATGCTGCTGTATAAACTTGGCGACAGCATGGCCACGGCGCTGGCAACACCCTTTTATCTGGATATGGGTTTTACTAAAACTGAGATCGGTCTGATCGCCAAACATGCAGCCCTCTGGCCGATGATAGTCGGCGGTATTATCGGCGGTATTTTGATGCTTAAGATCGGTATCAATCGCGCCCTGTGGTTATTTGGTTTGGTGCAGATTGTCTCGATTCTCGGCTTTGCCCTGCTCGCCAGAGTGGGTGAAGGGCTGTGGTTGCTGGGTCTGGTGATTAGCTTTGAATATCTTGGCGTCGGTCTTGGTACCGCCGCCTTTGTCGCCTTTATGGCCCGTACGACTCACCCGGCATTCGCCGCAACACAGTTAGCGCTATTTACTGCATTGACCGCTGTACCACGCACTGTGGCCAGTTCATTCACGGGGATTATTGTCGAGGGCGTGGGCTGGGAGAATTTCTTCTATCTGTGCACCATACTGGCGATCCCCGGCATGCTGCTACTGCTTAAAGTGGCACCTTGGAACAGTCAAGAGAAAGCGTAGTTGGTCGAGTAACTAGCCAGTTAACTGGTCAAGACAAGCAGGGCAATCGCCACCAGCCAGCCGGTCATTGAGCGCCTAAACAGCGCGACAATTTCCGCAACTTGCGTTAGTGCGACTGTGTCTGTGTCTGTGTCACTCGATACAACATCAGCCTCTTGAGGCACCTTTGAGGGCTGACGGTTTAGCGCACCTAGCACACAGAGACGCAACACATCCGCGGTAGAGGTTTTGGGGCAAAAGACTAATTCCTTTAAGGGCCTTATGGCCTGAGAAAAACCCCCCATCAAACCCAGGGTCAGCGCCAGAAACCGCACCGGGATCCACTCGAGATACCAGAGCAATTGATTGGCTTGGTTGGGCACTGCTGCTTCGAGTACGTCGGCAATACCCTCTTCAGGGGCCTGTTGCGTATCTAACTGGACCTCTGTATCAGCCGCGTCCAACTGCATATCGCCGTGCAAGGCGAGCAAGCGATAAGCTAAGGCCAGGGGCGCGCCGAGGAAAAAGAACCAGAACACCACAACAAAGCTGCGTTCGAATAATCTGTAGGGCAATGTTGCCGCCAGTTCGCGAAACAATCCCTCAGCACTGTCAGCTGACACCCCGCGATGACCGATATTAAATACTGCGGCATCGTGAAAAGCGGCCTGTAGATCGCTGCGCTGAATATCTGACTCAAGCAGGTCAATCTGAGCACTCAAGTCGCCACGACCCAGGCAGTAGAGCAGCACGGCAAGCTCAAGCAAAAACACCAATATGCCACTGCCGCCACTCGCCAGATACCAGAGCACCAGCTGTAGGACAATCACCGGAACCAGCACATAGACCAGTACCTTTAGCAGCCCGTTGTTTTTCAGGGCTGGCAGCTTGGCCAAGGCAGCGTGCCACTTCTGCACCCATAGGTCGCGCTGAATAAAGGCCAACTGGCCATTGCTTTCCAGTACTGCAATGGCGATTAAGATAATTAAAAAATGCACGCTTTACCTCTGTGGTGTTGGTCCCGGCATTTAGCCGAGCAGCTTTTTGTAGTGGTCCCACTGAAACGCCTGACCCGGGTCGGTTTTGCGTCCCGGTGCAATATCACTGTGGCCGACAATCCGATCTGCGGTGAGCAATGGATAGGCTTCCAGAAGCGCCACACTGACCTTGGCCAGCACCTGATACTGAATGTCAGTGTAGGGAATATGGTCGGCTCCTTCCATCTCAATGCCAATGGAAAAATCATTGCAGCCAAAGCGGTCCTCAAACTGCGACACCCCTGCATGCCAGGCACGCTGATTAAAACCGGCAAACTGGGTGATCTGGCCCTGGCGGTCAATCAGCAGATGGGAGGAGACTTTTAGGTGACAGATCTCGGCAAAATAGTCATCCGCTTCAGGATCCAGACGATTGCTAAAAAACTCGCCAATATGACCGCCGCCAAACTGATTCGGCGGCAAGCTAATATTGTGAATCACCAAAAGACTGATATCCGCAACCTGAGGGCGTTGGTCAGTATTCGGCGAGGGCATCTGAGTGGCGCAACTGAGCCAACCGTTTTCAATCTGCATAAGGGGCGATCTGCTAGCTCGCGACGGGCAATTCTTTGATTTGAGTGATTGCCTCTTTAATGGCTTTATCAAAAAGATAGGAATTATCTAATACAGTGACAGTACCATTCATAATATCTACCGCCAAGCGTGCTCTGTCGCGCTCGGCGATTAATTTGCCCTGATTATCGACAAACACATATTTCCACGAGGGCCCGACGATTCCCGCTAGCTTGCCACGCTTGTGGGCTTTGATATCACCCCCCAACTCGATCCAGCAACCGGTTTTCATCGCCGCCAGACGACGCTGTCCATCGCTATCTATGGCCTCGGCATCATGCACCGCCTGGGCAATATTTTTACCCGGCAGCTCGGTTTTTAATGCCGACATCAAGCGGCTTGCAACCTCATCTACCACATGGCCCTCGGCGTCGCTGCCGGAGCGGTATTTTTTCACTAGCTTATTGGCCCACTTTTTTGCCGCCGGGGCAATCTCGGTGATCTTGGCAGAACGTTGGGGCGCCGGCTTGAGGCCCAAGGCGTCGCTGAGTTCTTCGATCTGTAAACTGCGCTGGGTGATATCCGTGGAAATATGCCCGAGCCGGACGTCAAGATGCTTGATTAATTCATGGCGATACTTAAGATCTTTTTCACTGACCGGTCGATTGGCTAAATAGAGCAAGTTATCCAGCAGTTTAAGCGCCACCTGCCAGTCGCTGCTCACCTCGCCCTTCTGCTGATGAGCCATATGCAAGACCAGACACCAGCTGCGCTGAACAAAATCAATCACCGCCTGAGCATGGTTTTTGCCAACCATGCGCTTGGCCACCTCTTCTTCCACTCGAGTGCGCGCCCAGTTAACCTTCTCGCGCACCGCCACGCGCTCAATCTCGCGTTTTTCTGAGATCGAGGTAACCCGCTTATCGCGATCGATAATACTCATAAATTCGCTGAGCATTAGCGGTAAATTGCGCTCTTCAAAGGAGTCGGCACTCATGGTCTCAGAGAGCTTGAGCATCTGCTGGTAGATTTTATTGTCTTCGCAATCGCCCTGTTCTAGGCCGATGGCATATTTGGCCATCTCATTAAACAGGCGTCTGATGGGATGGATTTTCCTGCTCAAATAACAGCGGTTTTTTAAGCGCCAATTTCAGCATTGGAATCTCGCAGCGATTGATCACCTGGCGCACTTCCGGCGCCACCACCATGGATTCGCCAAAACTGGCAAAGGTATTTTCCACCACCTGAAAGACACTGGCATCGTTGCGGTGCAGGCGACTGCCCCCTTCCCCCTGCCCAAGCTGTTTGATCGCGGCGGATAGATCTCGGGTAATCTGTCCATTGCTGGCCAGCTCGCTGCGATGGCTCACCAGATGATTGATATGCTTGTTGATCTCGGCAAAGAGCTGGGGTTTGTCCATGCAGGGTCGGCGAGATGCACTGCGATTGACTGTGCCGGGATGTGTTGCAGCGGCCTTGCTCCCGCCGCCAACGTTGCTTTGACCCGGTTCTTTATCTCCAAGCTCTTTATCACCCGGCTCTTTATTTCCAAGCTCTTTATCTACAAGCTCTGCATCACCAGTCGCCGTCTCAAACTGTATCTCCCGGTCGGCGTTTTCTAACATCGAGCTGATTTTAGCCAGCAGCTCAGTTTGAACACGGCTGTTGGCCATGGTTAGTGGCTCATCGGCGTAAGCGGCCTGCTCTTCTTGGACCCCCGCCTTATCTCCAGTGGCCTTATCTGGGTGAGGACTGATGGGCGTATCAATGGGCTGCGAGTCAACAAGCGGATTAACCAGAGGCGCGGTTTCAACCTTTGTCGAATCTGCCGCCTGAAATTCTGATTCAGCTTTTGATTTAGCTCTTGATCGAGAGCTCGTCTCAGCACGCGCCTTGCCCGGACTATGATTCGCCTCAGGGCTTTCAAGCAATTCAAAACCCGCATCAGCAAGCTCATCAATAACCAGGTTAAGCAACCCCCCATAGGAGCGATCAAAGCAGACCTCAGCAAACATTTTGACCAGCTCCAGCTGTACCTCAAGAGCGATCACGTCGTCATCGAGGGCGCCTACAAAAGCCTCAAGCAGAGCATCCGGTGACAGGGGCATTGGGCTGGGCAAGCTGTTACTGCTGCTATTCGCGCTATGACTGTTTTGGTCATGACGTTTAAACAGCGACTTAAAACGCCCCTCAAGTTCATAGAACTTGCCACCCAACTCTTCCCGCACACGACTAGAGCAGTTATCCAGGGCAATCATCATTTCAAGGTCTTCATGCTCGAGCAATTTAAGGCTATCCCCGGCACTGCGCGGCGACCGCGTAGCAAACGGCTCAGGCTTATCTCTATGAATATCTACTATCGGAGTGTTGGAATGGCTGCCGGGCTGCGCACTCAATAAAGAATCAGATAAAGAATCAGATAAAGAGCCGGGCAAAGAGCCGGGCAAACCCTCCGCTACAAACAGAGTCTCCACAGCCGTATCTATAGTGCGCAGTTCAATCTCCGCGCCCTGCAGTCGCAACAGTCGCTGGGTATCGAAATAGAGCGCTTGCAAGCGGTTACTGGGAGCATTGGACGCCAGGGCAGCGAGTTTGGTGGTGCAGAGTGGCTGGAATTTATCGAAGGCATCAGCAATATGTTGTTGGCAGTGCTGCCTCAACGACATTACGAGCTGTTGCTGTGCGTGACGAGATCCATTACTCATTTAGCGGCCAACCCCATGGCGA
>CAXAFJ010000029.1:0-24160 GCA_963968025.1 uncultured Pseudomonadales bacterium
GTATTAGAGAAAAGATAGGGACGTGAACGCTGACGCAGCAGGTCCACTACCTCCTGTCGGGCACAGGTAAAGCCACCACTGCCGCCACCCAATGCCTTGCCTAGGGTGCCGGTAATAATATCCACCCGATCCATACAGCCGTGGTGTTCGTGAGTACCGCGACCATTGGCGCCGACAAAGCCGCTGGCATGGCAGTCATCAAAGTGCACCAGAGCGTTATATTTATCCGCCAGATCACAGATCTCATCTAATTTAGCGATGGTGCCATCCATAGAGAAGACACCGTCGGTGGTGATCAGTTTGAACCGCGCTCCGGCCTTGTCCGCGGCCTGTAGCTGGCTCTCCAGATCAGCCATATCAGAGTTCCGGTAGCGATAGCGTTTGGCCTTAGAGAGGCGCACACCGTCGATAATACTGGCGTGATTCAACTCATCGGAGATCACCGCATCCTCGGGGCCGAGCAGGGTTTCAAACAGACCGGCATTGGCATCAAAACAGGAGGGATAGAGAATGGTCGCTTCACTGCCAACAAAGGCACTGAGGTCATTTTCCAGCTGCTTGTGGATGGTCTGGGTGCCACAGATAAAGCGCACCGAGGCCATGCCATAACCCCACTCCTCCAGCCCTCGAATGGCCGCGGCCTGCACGTCGGGGTGCTGGGCCAAGCCCAGATAATTATTGGCACAGAGATTGAGCACCGGTGCGCCGCTGTTAACTGAGACTCTGGCGCCCTGAGCCGAGGTGATTTGGCGCTCATTTTTGGTTAAGCCACTGTCTTCAATCTGCTGTAGCTCGGATTGCAGATGGTCTTGAAACTTGCCGTACATAATTGCTCCTTTAATCCTTAGTCAGTCTTGATATCGATTATTCCCAGTTCAAAATTACCTTGCTCGCCTCACCGGCGTTCATGGCGTCAAAGCCTTTCTGGAAATCGGTATAGTCCATGCGGTGGGTGATCACTGACGAGATATCCAAGCCGCTCTCGATCATCACCGACATTTTGTACCAGGTCTCATACATCTCGCGGCCATAGATACCTTTTAGGGTGAGCATATTGAAGATCACCAGGCTCCAGTCGATGGCCACTTCTTCGGCGGGAATACCGAGCATTGCGACTTTGCCCCCGTGACACATGTTACTCAAGAGGTCGCGAAATCCAGCGGGATTACCTGACATTTCCAGACCCACATCGAAACCTTCAGACATGCCCAGTGCGCGCTGCACATCGGCGAGTTTTTCGGTGCGCACGTCAACTGTGCAGGTGGCACCGAGTTTTTTCGCCAGCTCGAGACGCTGGGGGTTTATATCGGTGATCACCACATTGCGCGCACCGGCATGACGGCAGACTGCGGCGGCCATAGCGCCAATCGGCCCGGCTCCGGTAATCAGCACATCTTCCCCTAGTAGATCGTATTGCAGCGCGGTGTGCACCGCGTTGCCCAGTGGGTCAAAGAGCGCGGCTATATCCAGATCTATATCGGCGCGGTGCTCCCAGACATTGGACATCGGCAGGGCCAGATATTCGGCAAAGGCGCCGGGGCGATCAACCCCTATACCACTGGTGTGAGCGCAGAGATGACGGCGTCCGGCGAGACAGTTGCGGCAGCGACCACAGACTACATGGCCCTCCCCCGAAACAATTTGTCCGGGACGAAAATCATTTACGTTGGAGCCCACATCGACGATCTCGCCAACAAATTCATGGCCCACCACCATGGGCACCGGAATGGTTTCCTGAGCCCAATTGTCCCAGTTGTAAATATGCATATCGGTACCACAGATGGCGGTGCGTTTGATTTTGATCAGGACGTCATTGATGCCCATTTCCGGCTCCGGCACATCTTCTAACCAGAGGCCAACAGTGGCATTCCTTTTGACTAATGCTTTCATGATGCTCCTTCCCTGCAGTGCTATTTATGATGATTAACAATATATAAGAAATTATTCCCTTATCGTAGAATTATTAATTCCTTTATGCAAGATTTAAATCCTGTATAGTGATTTGACATTATCGAGGCGGTCTAGAGGTAGCCTATGAGTACAGCCAATCAGGACAGTGATCCCGCCAGTCAGGCGCTCTCTGGCAGAGTCACAGCACTGCGAAAGAAAAATAAGCTAACCCTAGATCAGCTGGCGGCCGCTTCCGGCGTCAGTCGTTCGATGTTGAGTCAGATTGAACGGGGTCAGGCCAACCCCACTTTGACTGTGACCTTTAGAATCGCTCAGGCCTTTGGCATGAGCATAGGTGAGCTAGTCGATCAGGCTTGGCAGTCATCGACTATTGAAGTGGTGCACGGGAAGGATAAGGGCAATTTCTTTCGCAACGACAGTGAATGTCAGATCCGCACTCTGTCGCCCCTGCATATGGAAAAGAGTATTGAGTTCTATGAGTTGCGTATCGCCGCCGGAGCCAGTCTGGCCAGCGCACCTCACTATGAGGGCACCAAAGAACTACTGACCATTACCAGCGGTCAGGCCAAGTTAATCTCGGGGGATAACTGCACTGAGCTCAGCGAAGGTGACTCGGCGCACTATCGCGCCGACCTGTCCCACGCGATCGAAAACTGCGGCAAGAAGGAGCTGGTCTGCTATCTGGTGGTCACTAGCCCCTAGGGATTAATCAGCGACCACTCTAGTCGAAGCAAAAAATAACCAGCGATAGCAAAAAATAGAATAGCGACAGGGGCAGCGCGAAACGCCAGTAATTGGCGAGAAACTTTTCCGCAAAAGACCTAGACCAGTCGGGAAAAGCCCAGAGACTGAAGCCTTTGAGTAGCGCACTGGCACCAATAATAAACAGCACTACCCATTCCACCAGCCGTGACCAGTCCGGTACTGAAATACTCCAGAGCATAAGACTAATGCCAATGGCGAGATTGAGCCAGACAAAGGGACACCAGGATGGCATGGATAATAAGCGCTGAGCGAAACGGTTGACCTGTGGTCGGCACAGAAGTCCGAGGGCAACCAGTAGAAAGATAACAGATAAAAAAGTATTCACGGTGATCTCCTCTAGCCTTTATTAGCTAGAGGTTAGCATATTAATGCCGACAATCTTTATCAGCGGTAACTTAGGCGAGATTCCATTGACCTATGTCTATTGGCCAAAAGAACCTCCTCTAACTCGCTATCCAGCCATCTAGCTATCTACCTATCTAGCCATCTAGCCATCTAGCCATCTAGCTATCTAGCCAAGAGAATCTTCAGCCACAAAGTACTTGGGATCTTCGATAACATTGACCTCAACCATATTGCCGGCTTTCTTCAACAACTTGCGGCACTCATCGCTGAGGTGAACCAGGTGCAGGGTTTTACCGGCACTCAAATAGCGATCCGCTAATGTATCAATGGCTTCAAGGCCAGAGTGATCAGCCACTCGTGAACGAGCGAAATCAATTACCACATCGTCATTGTCCTGCTTGGGGTCAAAGCGATCGAGAAATGAGGTCACCGAACCAAAAAACAGCGGGCCAGTCACTGCATAAACCGTCGAACCTTTGTGGTCTTCACGAGCTTCGATACGGATAAATTTCGCATGCTCCCAGGCAAATACCAAGGCAGAGACAATTACGCCAACCACTACGGCGACAGCCAGATCAGTAACCACGGTAACCCCAGAGACCAATATTAGAATCAATGCATCACTGCGGGGTATCTTGCCCATAATGCGGAAACTACTCCACTCAAAGGTGCCGATCACAACGATAAACATCACGCCGATCAGAGCCGCCAGTGGAATAATCTCAATTAGCGCAGAGCCCACCAGAATAAACAGCAACAGAGAAACAGCCGCAGTAATACCCGATAGACGCCCGCGTCCGCCAGAGTTCACATTAATCATACTCTGACCAATCATCGCACAACCGCCCATACCACCAAATAATCCAGTGACTGTATTGGCAACACCCTGGCCGATACATTCGCGATTACCCTGGCCGCGGGTCTCAGTGATCTCATCGATCAGGCGCAACGTCAGCAGCGATTCGATCAGGCCAATAGCGGCCAAAATGATCGCGTAAGGCAAGATAATAAACAGGGTTTCAAAGGTAAACGGCACCATTGGGATATGGAAGCTCGGCAGACCACCGGCAATCGAGGCGACATCGCCAACCACTTTGGTGTCCACATCAAAATACATCACGATCAGCGTCACAGTGACAATCGCCACTAGAGATGAAGGCAGTGCTTTGGTGAAACGTGGCAGCAGGTGAATAATCGCCATGGTCAAAACCACTAGACCGAGCAAAGTATAGAGCGCCTCCCCAGTCATCCAGGCAACATCGATAATCGATCCCTGCATGCTAGTACCCTCAAGCCAACCTGGCTCGCCGGCAACGCCAAACTGACTCAGCTGGGCGAGGAAAATAACAATTGCCAGGCCATTAACAAAACCCAGCATCACTGGGTGCGGCACCATGCGAATAAATTTGCCGAGCTTGAACACGCCGGCGAGGATCTGTAAAAAGCCCATCAGCACCACAGTCATAAACAGATATTCGACACCGTGGTCGGCGACCAGAGTCACCATAACCACCGCCAGTGCACCAGTAGCACCGGAGATCATGCCGGGACGACCGCCAATACAGGCGGTAATCAGGCCCACCATAAAGGCAGCGTAGAGACCGACCAACGGATCAACACCGGCGACAAAGGCAAAGGCCACAGCCTCTGGCACTAGTGCCAGGGCTACGGTGAGACCGGACAATAGATCGTTTCTATAGGAGATAACTCGACTGGCGCGAAGCTCAAACATTTTAATACTCAATTGCTGTGACGAATAAATCCGCAGCGACTAATAATCACTTATTAACCGTTGCGGATAGGATAGAGATGCTCTAATTCAAAAAAGCTTAGCCCCGTGGGCTGCGCTGTTGCGGACGACTATTTCCACGCGGTGCATCACCCCGTGGCGCAGGCCTGGCACTGTTATTGCCGCTGCGATTTCCGGCACCGCCACTGCTATTGCGCGGACCGCCACCGTTACCGTTAGCGCCGGGGCTTTTTGCGTAGGGACCACTAGCGCGACCACCCTGAGGAGCTGGACGGCCTTCACTGCGAGCGCGATTGCCGTCTCTGTTGCCCTCTCTGTTGCCGTCTCGAGCAGTATCGCGATTGCCATCTCGATTGCCGTCTCGAGCGCCTTCACGCTGTCCGGCATGAGAACCACCACCGGTTTTGTGCTTGGCACCGGGCTTAGGGCCGTGAGAATAGGTGCTACTGCGCTTAACTCTGGGGTCCGGCTTGCTCTTGCCGCGGCTATTAGTTTCGCTGTTCAGCGCCTTGCGCTGTTTGTTAGACCTAACCGGTCGATCCAGATTAGTCTCAGGAACATCATGAACTGGCTCAAAGCCATCCATCACTTCACGAGGCAACAATTTTTGCGTCAGGCGCTCGATATCTGAGAGCAGATCCACTTCATCAGCGCTAACCAATGATATGGCTTTGCCTGTGGCACCGGCGCGACCGGTGCGACCAATACGGTGAACATAGTCTTCGGCGACATTAGGCAGATCAAAGTTAACCACCTGGGGCAGCTGTTCTATATCCAAACCGCGAGCGGCGATATCAGTAGCGACTAGAATACGAATCTCGCCAGCCTTAAAACCGGCCAGTGCTTTAGTGCGCGCACCCTGACTTTTATTGCCGTGAATCGCAGCGGCAACAATGCCTTCGGCTTCAAGGTGTTTGGTAAGCTTGTTGGCGCCGTGCTTAGTCTTGGTGAAAACCAATGCCTGGCCCCAGCTGTTGTCGTGAATCAAACGCGTCAACACAGCAGCTTTTTGCTTCTTGTCGACTGTATAGACCGACTGAGTAACTGTCGGCGCTGTGGCATTGCGTGGCGTGACCGAAATTTCGAGCGGGTTGTGCACCAGCCCTTTGGCCAGCTTGCGAATATCGTCGGAGAAGGTTGCCGAGAACATAAGGTTCTGGCGACGCCTCGGCAGCAAACTGATAATACGCTTAATATCGTGGATAAAACCCATATCCAACATGCGATCGGCTTCGTCCAGCACCAACACTTCAAGGTGAGTAAACTTCACCGCACCTTGGCTATAGAGGTCCATGAGACGACCCGGAGTGGCAACTAATACATCGACGCCGCGACGCAGCTTCATCATCTGCGGATTAATTTTGACGCCACCAAAAACCACTGCTGAAGATAGTGACATATGCTTACCATAGAGCGCGACGCTCTCCCCTACCTGAGCTGCTAGCTCACGGGTGGGAGTCAGGATCAAGGTGCGAGCCTGATTGGGCTGGGCGCGTTTACCCGCGCTAAGAATTTGCAGTATTGGCAGGGTAAAGCCTGCCGTTTTTCCGGTACCGGTTTGCGCGGCGGCCATCACATCCCGTCCATCAAGGACTGCAGGTATGGCTTTCTCCTGAATCGGAGAAGGTGTGTCGTAGCCCTGCGCAGTAACGGCTTTGAGAATCGGGGCTGATAGGCCCAGGTCTTTAAAGGTGGTCATAAGGTGTCTTTTTGCGAATGGGCGTAGCTCGAAATTGAGTGGCCCTTTGAATGGCGCGCATCCTACAGCAAAACCCGCATAAATGCTATGCCTCTGGGCTAGGCTGTGGTAGGGAGGAAGGTGAAAAGAGTACTGGGGAATATACCGGGTAGTGGCAAGTACAGGGCGATTTATAACGCTCTTATATTATGACGCTATTAAACTATGACGCTATTAAAAAGCCCTGCTTGAGTCCAACTAAAAAACAATCTTAGCGCGCAATAAACTTCATCGAAATAGAATTCACACAGTGGCGAATATTCTTCGCTGTGTAACCTTCACCGGCAAACACATGACCCAGGTGCCCATCACAGACAGCGCAGAGAATTTCTGTGCGCATGCCGTCGCTATCGACTTCGCGACGCACCGCACCTTTAATCTCATCATCAAAGCTCGGCCAACCGCAATGTGAGGGGAACTTGTGTTCGGAGTTATACAGTGGCGCATCGCACTGTTTACAGATATACAGGCCGCCATCCGTGGTGTCTGTGTACTCGCCAACAAAGGGGCGTTCGGTGCCCTTGTCCTGAATAACGTATTTTTCTTCCGCGGTTAGCGGATTAAGTGCCGTCAGCGGATTAAGTGGCTTAGTCATACACTTCCTCAGAAAATTCGTTTTGTACCAATGACCAGAGATCATCCATGCCGCGGAGTAAAATAGCCAGCGGTTTTAAACTCTCACTTAATCTCTCCGGCCCCACCCCCATCTCTACGCAGCGGGAAGGCAGATCGGTTTTATGGAAACGCAGAGCATCCAATGCCGGATGGCCCAAGGCAGCATATTCCCAATCGAGAATAATCAGCCCATCCGCCGTAACCAGAATATTTTCCGGGACCAGATCGTGATGGCAGATAACCGCTGGCCAGTCTGCAGCATCAATCGCCGCCGCAGCGGTGAGTATGGTTTGCTGCAGCCCCTCGACAGCAAAGGCGCTGCCTAACTGGTCAATATAGGCTTGGCAGTACTGCACATAATTGCGCCGCTGTAACTGAGTAATTTCAACCGCCTGAATACGCTGCAATAGCTGATTCAATGCAGCCATTTGCTCGGTGCTGCGACTGTCCTCTTTATCCCAGGGCCGGCCTTGATGAAAAACACTCACCAGTACCTGGTCATTTCGGTAAAGTATTTTCGGCACTGCGCCGGTTGATTGTAAAAGCTCGAGAATTAACCCTTCGCGCTGGCGATCAATACCCAGGCTAACGCCGTTCAGAGCGTTAATTCTCACCACCGCTTTAAAGTCATCGTCAGCCACTAAAAACGAGCGGTTGGTGTGGCCGCCACTCAATTCGCGGACCAGTATCGGTTGCGCGGTTAAATCGCAGCCGTCCGTATTCCACTGGCGCCAGTTAGCGAGAGTTTGTTGAAGCAGTTGCATAGACAGAGGGCTGAACCTCATCAATAGGTGAATTTGCGGCAAGGTTTTGCTGCTGCAAACTCTTGAGCCAAAATCGGTAACCCATTACCGACAGCACAATGTACAACACTAAGAGCGCCGCGGTTTGATAGAGTTCACGATCCCAGTAAAGGTAGATTGACGCACTGTTGATGACAATCCAATAGAGCCAATTGTCGATCACTTTGCGCGCCACCATGACTGTAGTCAACACCGCTGCCCAGGTGGTAAAAGAATCCAAATAAGGCAGCCGTGCATCGCTATTGGTAGTCAGCAAATACCCAGAGACAGCCGTGGCTACAGCAATCAGCAGTATGGCATTGATATGTTGCCTGAGATTCCAACGGGAAATACTCAGACCCGTATTTTGCTCACCGCCGCGCTGCCACTGATACCAGCCATAGACTGCCATAGCCATATAATAGATATTCAGTGCAGACTCCATATAGAGGCTGACATCACCAAAAATCCATACATAGATCGCAGTGCTAAAGAACGCGCAGTACCAGCACAGGCTGTTCTCTTTGATGGCGAGCACGAGATAGGCGAGAGCCAGAACTACCGCCACAGTCTCAAGATTAACCCAATCAAACATGCTTTATAGCGCCTCGTAGCCGGGGATGATTTTCGCCACATAAACAGCCATATTAAACTCCAAATAACAGGCGGCGATAGTTTCCTGCACCGCGTTCATGGCGTGTTTATATTCACCCTGCACCACCGTACTGGTTGGGAAGGTAGTAATTTTCAGATTATCAAACTGATTGATCTTTTCAATAAATCCATCAATGGGAGGAATAAAATCCTCCCGATTGGGATACATGCTGATATCGATTGTTACCTGCATAATAAAGCGCCTTTTTACTCTGCTGTTTTAAAACTCGTATTGGCCGCTAACGCCAAACATCCGCGGCTCGCCCAGTTGATAGTAGCCCTCTGTGGCATAAAATTTACGTGGGTCATTTCCATAAAACTCATTGCCAGTGAAACCGGCGAAATTAAAGCCCCGAACGATCACATCTTTATCGGCAAGATTACGGCCCCAGAGAGACAATTCCCAACCGCCCAGAGCATAGTTTATCCGGGCATTAACAAGCTCATAAGACTGAGTCTGCTCATTGTGGCTCGAGGAAAGGTAAAACTTATCCTTGCCTTCAATATCGACGCTAACTGAGAGTCCATCATTAACCTGATAGCTACCACCGAGAGCAAATTGATAATCGGGCGCCTGAGCCTGCTGTCGATTGTTAAGGTCATCCGAAAGCGGGATATCATAATCAGCAGACAAAAGACCAAGAGTGCCAAACAAAACCAGAGAGTCCGTCGCCAGCCAGTTAAATTCCACCTCAACACCGGCGTTTGAACCGCTCGCAGCATTGCCAAAGTAGTCGGTAAAATCCACGGCATTGCTGTCGTCTCGCGACTGAACAAGCGACTGCTTAATTTGAATATCATCGCGCTTTTGATAAAAGGCAGCCACTTGCGCCTGCAGACGATCATCTAACCAGCGCCCCTTAATACCCGCCTCAAAATTCCACATCAACTCGGTATCAAACTCACGGTCTTGCGATGCTATAGCGGGATCACTATTCACACCGCCGGCTTTATAGCCCCGCGAGACCAAGCCATAAATCATTTGATTAGCCGTGATCTGGTATTGCAGCGCAAGGCGTCCACCCCAGAGGCTTTCGTCGACGCTGTGGGCAACGGAATCACTGTCACTGTAAGTTGCATCGCGGTTCTCAATTCGCAGACCACTTATCAGCGTCAGAGATTCAGATAACTGCGTATCCAGTTGAGCATAAAGGGCTTTATTTGTTGTATCAAAGTCGCTGGTGAAATTATCTTTATCGGTTTGTTGACGCAATAACTGCTCATCCTGATCGCGCCAGTAAATCCCAACAACCCAGTCTGAACTGCCATTTAAGATTCGCGCTTCAGGCTCTGACACCAGCTTGATATCAACACTGGCATTATCACGCTGACGACTATAGTTATCGTTGGAGTTGTACTCCCACCCTTCACAGGGCTGACCAGTGCATATATCCGGAAATGCCCAGTCCTCGTCATAACCGTATTCGAGATCATTGTCGGCAAAACTCACCAAGCTAACCACATTGAAATTCTCCGCGCCCTGCCAACTGCTCTCCACCGCAACAGCGGTGGCTTTATGACGATCATGCCCGGGCGTATCTGAGAGAGTATGACGCGTGTTATCAAGAGAAAAACCATCGTAGCCATTGTCCGCATCAACATGGAACAGAGTCAGTTTTAGATCCAGGTCATCGCTGGCCTGCCAGTCTAAAATAGTCCGCAAACTCAGCTCATCAATGTTATTGGTGTCATCACGCTTGAGAAAATCATTGTCTATATATCCGTCACTATTGTGCTGTTGCACCGCGACTCTATAACCCAACGACTCACTGATCGGTCCACCCACCGCTGCACTGACCGTGCGCGTGTCGTAATCGCCGACAGAGACTTGCATATTGCCCTGGAGCTGCTCGCTGGGCTGATTGGATCTGAGGTTGATCAGACCTGCCAGCGCATTGGCACCGTAGACTGTACCCTGGGGGCCTCGCAGTACTTCGATCTGGGCGATATCCATGGTCGTGGCTGCACCGGCAATACCGGTAAAATCAATACCGTCCACCAGTGTTCCCACAGAGGGATTTAACGGCTCGATAAACTGGCTGCGCTCGCCGATACCGCGAATCTGAATAAAGCGGCCGCGGGAAGCACCGCTGGAAAAATTAACATTGGGCGCTAAATTGAGCACCTGCTCGAGATGTCGTGCCTGGCGTAGTGCAATAGCTGCGCTATCAATAACGGTGACACTGGCTGGGGTTTTTAGCAGTGTATTATCACGAAAATCAGAGCTGACAATAATCTCTTTAATTGCACTATTGTCTAGAACAGCACCGGCAATTGCAGATACGGAAAAGACCGCCAAAACCAAAGCGGCAGAGAACAGAGAAAAAATCGGTGTAATTATTTTGGAGCGGTTCATAAGAGCCTCAGTAACAAAATCAAAAAGTTAAGGAGACCCGGAGACAAAAGACGAAGAAAGGTGGTAATCAAAATTCCTATTCCTACGCCGGCATAATCCGGATCAGGTTCAAAGGGTACTTCTCAGGCCACTAAAACGGCCGCCCCTTAGGATAACGCGGGCATCATAGCACCGCGTTTGAGCAAGATACATTAGCGTTATAGATTTTTCCTCTAGAAGCAATAAAAGCCCCTCTGACTTGAGATAGATCATTAACTGCCAGCTAAGGGGTCAGTTAGAAAACAAATCAAGGCCAGTTAAGGCCTATTTAAAGACGGGCTAAACAGCCAGCAGACCAGCCCAAAAGATTTAAACAGTAAAAGCGAGTATCCGACTAAGCTCACAGAGCGACCGACCGGACTGCTGCTGAAGATCCGCAAACACCTGTTCCACCAGACGCAGGTCTCTCTGGGCTGTTGGACTGAATTTTTTCATCAGCCCCTGATTGACCAGTGCATCACAGACATCATTGGTCAGCATAAAGGTATCTTTACCCATACTGCGCAACATCCCCGGCCCTGAGTTGCCCCCCAGTCGAGAGCCATTTTTCTTTAGCTCTAGCCATAAACCAACAATATCAGTCTCGGGCCATTCGGCGATAAACTTGCCGAAGCTGCCATGGCTATGCTGCTTGTCCAATACATACATCGCATTGTGTCGAACCGACACAATCTTGGTGAAATTGCGCACTATGCGTGTATCTTTTCCCAGCTCCTCAAGCTTTTCATCGCTGTAGTGAGCGATTGCCAATGGGTTGAAATTGGAAAACGCTTCTTCAAAACCAGGCCATTTATTATTGATCACCCGCCACACAAAGCCGGCGCGGAAAACGCAGCGGGTCATCATCGACAGATAGCGATCATCAGTTTGTGCCGCCAACTCCGCAGCACTTTTGGCGCGCGGCAAACTGGCTTCTAGATGATCGACACCACCTCGGTTTTTGGCAGCCAGTTGGTAGATATTTTTATAGGTTGTTTTCAATGGGGGTACCTGTGGAGATTAAGGTAGTAGCCTCTGGATATAGAAGCCTTTTGATAGAGTAGCCTCTGCAGTTAACAGTGATACGTGCGCTAGACAGAATCTGACTTATTTGGACTCGTTAATATAAAATGCTAAGTTACAAAGTCGGCGACTATCCCAGCGACAATCGCCAACAGTACCACAGCAAAGAGCTTATTCAGCCAGCTGCTACTACTCTGATAACGGATCAGCATTCCAGGCCGAGAAATAACCACCGCCACCAACATATACCACAGCGTATCCACGGTCCCAGCAATTGCAGCCATCACTAATTTTGCCCACAGCTGCGTATCAACGGTGATAAATTGACTGAACAATGCGCTAAAGAAAATAATAATCTTTGGGTTGACCAGCGCAACCAAGAAACCATCTCGAGCCGCAGCCCAGTTTGAATCCACGGCCAATACCAAGATATCAGAACTCGGGCTAGGTGCGGCGAAGAGCAACTTTAGCGCCATCCACAGTAAATAGACGCAGCCGGCGGCCTGCAGCACATTAAAAGCAAGCGCATAACCGCCCATAACCAAAACCAAACCCAAAGCAGTCAGCAGAGCAAAGCCAGCGATGGCAAGTCCATGGGCCAGGGCAGAAACCATACCCGCTAAACGTCCCTGATTCAGAGTCACGCTGCCAATTACCGCCAAGCTGGGGCCAGGAGACATGGCTCCCAAAAGGCAGGCCAGTGTTACCGACAACCAAAATACAGCGTCCATAATTACCTTCGTATGATTGAGTAAAAGCTAGTTTATACAGGCTTGAGAGGCTAAAGAAAATCTAAATATAACTAATACTAAAGTATTAGTTCTTCCGGGTTATTTTAAAAGTGGATAGAATCTATAAGAATACGCATAAGGTCGCCACTATTATAAAAATTAATGAGATAGTCTATGCAGAGTTATAAATTGGAAACAGCCAACAGAATGCTGATTAGTGCGGTTGACCTGGAGAATAATTTTGATACGGGGCTTAAAGATTTTAAAGCGCTTTTGCACTCAATTGATGGTGATAAGAAAGACAGATTAGTCGACTTATTGGAGACAGCTACAACCGAAATTGCCGCGGCGCGACGATAAACTGCAGGGTTTGGGCGAAGGTCTAACAGGTAAAGAGCGCGGTAGATCAGGCTATCTAGATTGACAGCCCAGAACTTAGCAGGACCGACTACGTTTTAGTCGTCATTAAATTTTTCAGCAACCTGGCCAAACAGTGTTTTACGCTCAGCCGCTGATAGCCCTAGGATTCGATTAAATACATCTTCAATCGCCTTGGGATTTTTCTTTGATGATTTATTAGGCGCCGAACTGCTATAGAGCGATTCTAAAGGCACACCAAAATAATTGGCGATACTAATCATTGAGTCTCGACGTGGATCTTGCGTGACTTGACTAAGGATTCGATTAATCGTCGGCTGAGGAACTCCGGTGGCTCGCGAAAGCCCACTTTGGGAAATACCTCCAAGCTTCATTAACCTTGCTAATTCTGTACTCATAGATTCTCTCATTCTGCGATTATGAACTGCTTCACTATCCATTGATGTATTATTTTTAGTCGATTTAAGCGCATTTTTCCAGTTCATTAATGCCTGTTTAAATCATTTTTCTATTTAAATATCAATAGCATGAAAAATATCAGGTCTATCGGTAATAATGCCACCAACCCCTAACTCGATCAGCTCTAGCATCTCTTGTGAATCATTAACGGTCCACACGTCTGCTTTAAATTAAGTTTTTTTGCAATGCTAATTAAAGGTCTAGAAATCGGTCTAACACCATAGTATTCAAATGGCAGTTGCACAGAGTAACCGGGCGAATTGTAAAGGCGCCCAAGACCAATCCAGCTCAGCAGAACAAAAGCCAGCGCCTCTTCTTCCCCAAGGGAAGTAGGTACCTCTGGACAGCTCTGGCGAAAATCTTTCAACACCGTCGAATAAAAGGAACCCACTAAAACTTGATTAGCTAAACCATGAGCTAAAACCAATTGGCACAACTGAATGCCGGTCTCAATATCATCGGGCTTTAGCTCAATTAAAAATCGCTTGTCAGGCAGAGCTAAAAATAGCGACTCAAGCGTGGGAATACGTATTCCCTCAACAGCTACCTTTTCTGGATAGTCCTCTTTATGAAATCCCACGTCAAAGGCTTGCAACTCAGCCAGGGTCATATCAGCAATCGACCCACTGCCATTAGTGGTCGCGTCAACGGTCGCACCATGCCGAACCACCACAACCTTATCCAGGGTTAAGTGGATATCGAGTTCGATAATATCGGCACCCACAGCCACGGCATTCAATGCGCCTTCAAGCGTATTGCCGGGCCTCAGCTCTCGACCGGTACCATGGGCAATGTTATTGAAGCCTTTATTTTGATAAAAAGGTATTGACTGCACGCCACCATAGCCGGGAAGCATAAGAAGCATCCCGTAAACCAGCACTAGGCAAAACACTGTGTAAAAAGATCTCTGCATAAGACTCGATCGCACAATTTTATAACTGACTGTAACTGATCAAGCAAAAAGTAGGACTAATCACAGTGGGTAATAGTATATCTACCAGTTTAAAGATATATTGTCAAGTATGCCCTAACTTTAACCGAGAAAGGCGCCCGGTTTATTGGTTTTTTCTATTGGCAATCAGCTCATCAACCACGGCAGGGTCTGCCAGAGTTGAAGTGTCCCCCAAACTATCCAACTCATTGGCAGCCACTTTGCGTAGAATTCTGCGCATAATTTTCCCCGAACGAGTCTTGGGCAAGCCTGGCGCCCACTGAATGATATCTGGCTTGGCAATTGGCCCGATCTCTTTTACACAGAGTGCAATCAACTCGAGGCGCAACTGCTCGTCAGGCTCAACACCCTTCATCGGCGTGACATAGCAGTAGATACCCTGCCCTTTAATATCGTGAGGACAGCCGACAACCGCTGCTTCGGCGATTTTTTCATGGAGCACCAGAGCACTCTCAACCTCAGCCGTACCCATGCGATGCCCTGAAATATTCAGCACATCATCGACACGACCGGTAATCCAGTAGTAGCCATCTTTATCGCGGCGCGCACCGTCACCGGTGAAATAATAACCTGAATAGGGCTTAAAGTAGGTCTCAACAAAACGCTGGTGATCACCATAGATAGTGCGAATCTGGCTCGGCCACGAGGCCTTGATCATCAACAAGCCCTCCCCCGGGCCATCGATCTCGCGATTCTCAGTATCCAGTAGTACTGGCTGCACGCCAAAAAAGGGCATTGTTGCAGAGCCGGGCTTAAGGGCCGTGGCACCAGGCAGGGGCGTCAACATATGCGCACCGGTCTCGGTTTGCCACCAAGTATCGACAATCGGGCAGCGGGATTCACCCACCACCCGGTGGTACCAATCCCAGGCCTCAGGATTGATTGGCTCACCGACAGTGCCGAGTAATTTCAGCGAACTGCGCGAACTGCTGCTAACAAAACTATCGCCAAAGGCCATCAGGGCTCTAATCGCCGTTGGCGCAGTGTAAAATTGATTAACCTGGTGTTTGTCGATAACCTGCCAAAAGCGCGAGGCATCGGGATAGGTTGGCACCCCTTCAAACATCAGCGTAGTGGCGCCATTACACAGCGGCCCATAGACAATATAACTGTGGCCGGTAACCCAGCCAACATCTGCAGTACACCAAAATACATCGCCCTCTTTATAGTCGAAGGTGTACTTATGGGTCATAGCAGCCATCAACAGATAGCCGCCGGTGCTGTGAACCACGCCCTTGGGCTTGCCGGTTGATCCCGATGTGTAGAGAATAAACAGCGGATCTTCCGCATCCATACTCTCTGGCGCACAGTCCTGAGCAACGGATTCCACCGCTTCCTGATACCAGATATCTCGGCTATCCTGCCAGTCTATGGCGCCGCCAGTGCGACGCACAACCAAACAGGTATGCACGTCGGGGCAATATTCCAACGCTTTATCGGCATTGGCTTTCAAGGGAATCGCCTTGCCAGCGCGCAGGCCCTCATCCGCAGTGATAACCAGCTGACAGTCGGAATCAAGAATACGGTCTTTAAGTGCCTCCGGGGAAAAGCCACCAAATACCACAGAGTGCACGGCGCCAATACGGGCGCAGGCCAGCATTGCGTAAGTGGCCTCGGGAATCATTGGCATATAGATGCAGACGCGATCGCCTTTTTTAACCCCCCGCTGACGCAGCACATTAGCTAACCGAGAGACCCGCTCATGGAGTTCGGCATAACTAATATGCGCATCGTCTGAAGGGTCATCCCCCTCCCAAATAATCGCCGTTTGATCCGCCCGATTAACTAAGTGACGATCGATGCAGTTGACCGCCACATTGAGCTTACCGCCCTCAAACCAGGCTGCCTGACCCTGAGTAATATCGCTACTGCAAACCGTTTGCCAGGGTTTTTCCCAGGTCAAAAATTGCGCCGCCTGATCGCCCCAGAACTGATCTGGGTCATCCACCGACTGACGATACATCGCCTCATAGGTAGATTTATCAATCCATGCTGAATCGGACCATTGCTGGGGAACGGGATGCGTTGGGAAATCTGACATTGGGAGACCGCCTCATGACTGATAGGTAGATTGAATCTATGGGAAGTAGTCTAGTGGAAAGCTGCTACTGTGCAAGCTTATGTAGGAAATGCCTGTCATTCATAAGAAACTATGATCGCCGCCAAACCCCTGGCGTCGAGAAATCAGCAGCGACTTAGCTGGTGCGAGGATAACGAGTTGGCTTAAGACTGTTTTTGATCTTCTCTAAGTGGGGCAAAAAGTCCGGTCCACGACGCAGAGTCACCCCAGTTGCCAGCACATCGAGGATAACCAGATGAACGATACGCGAGGTCATCGGCATATATTCATCGGTATTTTCTGGCACTTCCACATCCAAAGTGACACTGCTGACCAGAGCCAAAGGCGAATCTGGTGCGGTTAAACCAATAACAGTGGAGCCATTGGCCCTGGCGATCTCGGCGATCTCGACAACTTCTTTAGTGCGGCCGGTGTGAGAGATAAAAAAGAATACATCGCCAGTACTGCCGGTAGAGGCCAGCATTCGCTGCATTAAGACATCGTCGTGAAAAGACACGGGAAGATTAAAACGAAAGAATTTGTTCTCGGCATCTCTGGCCACCGAACCCGAGGCACCAACTCCAAAAAAGTAAATCCGCTTAGCTTGAATTAACTTATCCACCACCTGGTTGACGCGGCTGTGACTAATTTTATCCCGCACCATGGCCAAATTATTAATCGTGCCGTCAAAAATTTTAGGCGTGTAGCTGCTAACTTCATCATCTGGATCCACATTGCGATTAACAAATCGCACACCGCTGACCAAGGCTTTCGCCAGCTTAAGTTTAAAGTCGGGAAACCCTGCTGCATTAAAACGCTTGCAAAAACGGTTGACGCTGGGCTCACTGACCTCGGCGGCCTTGGCCAATGTAGCAATGCTCGATCGAGTGGCACTGTCTGGATCGGCAAGAATAACCCGCGCCACTTTGCTCTCAGACTTATTTAGACTCGGCAGTTGGTCAGCAATAATATTGATCAAATTTTGTGAATGCATAGCTACAAACCCTTTAGCTGTTCGTCTTTATCCGTAATAACGTCGCCAGTTTAAGGTTTTTAGGCCTCAATGTCCGTTTTCAGCGGAGAAGTTGGTAAGAATATTTCATAACAGGCCTATCAAGTCCCAACAAATCCTATTCAAAACCAAATTAATACGTTCTTTTACCTACTTAATCAGGCTTATGATTGCCTAATAATTCTCAAACGCCTATAATTTACGTAAGTTTACTACATATAGAGAGGCTCCATCATGTATAGAATCGCCATTAACGGTTTTGGTCGCATTGGCCGCAATATAGTCCGCGCCCTCTACGAACGCCCAGAGCTCCGCGAGCAGATCCAAATCGTCGCGATCAATGATCTTGGCAGCCTCGAAATTAGTGCTCATTTACTCCAGTTCGACACGGTCCACGGTCGCTTCAACCAGCAGGTTGAAGTCACTGACAACGCCATTGTGATTAACGGCGACGTAATCAACTGGTCAAGCGAACGCAACCCAACTGACTTGCCATGGTCTGACCTAGCGGTTGATCTGGTCTGTGAGTGTACCGGCGTATTTACCAGCCGTGAAAAAGCAGCGATGCACCTAGCAGCAGGCGCCAAGAAAGTCATTATTTCGGCACCTGGCGCAAACGCCGACGCAACCATAGTCTATGGCGTTAACGACCATATTCTGGATGGCTCTCAGGAGATCATCTCAAATGCTTCTTGCACAACAAATTGCCTGGCACCTATGGTTCAGCCACTACAGGAAAGCATCGGTATCCTCAGCGGCTATATGACCACCGTGCACGCCTACACCAACGACCAGCAGCTCAGCGATGTCTGCCACTCAGATGTCTATCGCTCCAGATCTGCAACCCAATCGATGATCCCAACTAAAACTGGCGCTGCCGTGGCGATTGGCCTGGTACTGCCCGAGTTAGCAGGCAAGCTCGACGGTCTAGCCGTTCGTGTACCTACTATTAATGTATCACTGGTTGATCTGACCTTTAATGCCGGTCGCGAAACCAGCGTTGAAGAGGTCAACGAGCTGCTGCTTAAAGCCTCTCAAGGAGCACTTAGCTCAGTGCTCTGCTACAACGACAAGCCACTGGTCTCGGTGGATTTCAATCACACTCCGTTCTCCTGTAACTTTGACGCCACCCAAACCCGCGTCAATGGCTCACTGGTTAAGGTAATGGCCTGGTATGACAATGAGTGGGGCTTCTCCAACCGCATGCTCGACAACTCCCTAGTACTGTTAGCAAGTGCTGCGGAGCAAAAAGATGCCGCGTAGAACCAAGATTCTCGCTACACTCGGCCCCGCGACTCACCATGAAAAGGGTATTCGCGGGCTTATCCTTGCCGGCGTTAATGTCTTTCGCTTGAACTTCTCACATGGCAGTGCCGAAGAGCATTCCATGCGCGCCGCCATGATTCGTGAAATCGCCCTTGAGCTGAAAATGCCCGTTGGCATTCTCTGCGATATGCAGGGCCCGAAGATCCGTATCGGCAGCTTTCTCAATGATATGAAAATCGATCTGGCAGAAAATGATAACTTTGTCCTCAACAGTCAGATCGATGTTGATTCAGGGGATCAGAATGGCGTGCATATCGACAGCGACCTGCTCAACGATATCAATGCCGGCGATACCTTATTGCTCGACGACGGCAAAATGACTTTTATTGTGGAATCCCGCAATCCTCACTCAGTCACCTGCCGTGTTATTCAGGGCGGCGTGCTGTCGAGCAAAAAAGGCGTTAATAAATTTGGCGGCGGTCTCTCCGCCCCAGCGCTCACTGAGAAAGACAAAGCCGACATTAAAACCGCCGCGTCACTCAAGACTGATTATCTGGCGATCTCATTTGTCCGCTCAAAAGACGATATTGAAGAGACTCGCGCACTGCTGGTTGCAGCAGGCAGCGGTGCTCATATTATTGCCAAGATCGAACGCGCCGAAGCCATTACCGATGAATTTTTACCCGGCATTATCGCCAGCGCTGATGGCGTAATGGTTGCCCGTGGCGATCTCGGTGTTGAGATTGGCGACGCCAACCTGGTGGCCGTGCAGAAGCAGCTGATTGAAGCCGCCAACGCTGCCAACAAGGTTGTTATCACTGCCACTCAAATGATGGAGTCGATGATTACCGCTTCGACACCCACTCGCGCAGAAGTCTTCGATGTGGCCAACGCCGTACTCGACGGCACCGATGCAGTAATGCTCTCGGCAGAAACTGCAGTGGGTATGTACCCCATTGAAACCGTAAAAGCCATGGTGCGAATCATCGACGGCGCGGAACTGCATCCTCTGGCGCAGCGCTCCAAGCACAGAATTGATCAGACATTCGCCAGCATAGATGAATCCCTGGCTCTGGCAGCCATGTATGTAGCCAATCACCTTGAAGGTGTTAAAGCGGTTATCTGCATGACGGCAACTGGGTTTTCGCCACTAATCATGTCACGCATTACCTCTTCATTACCGATTTATGCGATGGCGGAGAAACTCGGCACCTGCGAGATCACCGCACTCTATAAAGGTGTGATACCAGTACCCTTTCACGCGTCAGAGTTAGATCCATCCGAAGTTAATCACCGTGCAGTGGAAACATTGCGCGCGCACAACGCGGTTGCTGATGGCGATTTAGTGCTGATTACCAAAGGCGATTTTGTCAATGTGCATGGCGGCACAAACACCTTAAAAATTGTTCGAGTTGGCGACGTTATTCAGTAGCCAGCAAGAAAAAACGTCTCTTCCAGGCCATGGATGGCCACTTAATGCAAACGCCTCATCTATATCTAAAGTCGCCCTAGCAGTGATAAAAAAAGGGCTGGTTTCCCAGCCCTTTTAAACCTACTTTTAGATATCCTTCTCTCAGATTAAGCCATAGTTTCGGCTGTTGCCAATGCGCTCTGCGCCTGGGTGTTTTGTATCTGATTATAGTAAGTAATGATATCCACTGTGGGAGCAGCAGCAGTAGCTGCAAGAACCTGCGCCTGAGTCATACCCACTTCTAACTGAGCATTGTTAACATTCAGTTCAAGGTGTAAGTCGCCAGCCTGCTTGTAGGCAGCAGCCCACTCAACGATGGCATCATCTATATCTGAGGCCACAGCAGTGAAGTTAGCCGATCCTGCATCGGTAACCGCAAGCTTGATATCGTTCACCGCTAGTGCCACATCAGATTCCAGAGCTTGTCACTCAGCTAGAATAGCTTGCAGATTGGTCTCTATATCGTTGGCTTCAGTCGACATGGCAGTAAAGTTTTTCGACAGAATCTGCAGTGCTGCAACATCTGCAGTCAATCCCTTAATCTGACTTTCATCGGACTTGATAAGATCGTTATCGGCCTTGATTTTGACACCATCAATGGCGATAACCGCTGTTGCCGCAATCACTGCTGGGCCGAGTACAAACCATACCAAGGCACCTTCAGGAAAGGCTGCAATGGTGGCAACAATACCCAGAGTCAGAGCTATACCATCGACAATGGCCAGAGCTACTATAGAAGCAGTAAGGCTCTTGATCTCTGCTTTCAGGGTATCAATATCCGCATTGAGTTTGTCAATCTGCGCCTGGTCAGCCTTGGCATCTACAGCTGACTTAGTGGCAATAGTCTGCAGGTTGGCGGCGAGTGTTGGCAGCTCATCTTTAAAGTTCTTAACCGCTGTCAGCGCACCACTGATAAAGGTCACCACCAAGCTCAAAGTATTGTTTACATTAGTGAGATCAGTATTCAGTGTCTGTAATGCCGTTTTATTGGTTGGATCAGATTCCAGAGTCAGGGCCTGAGTTTTGGCATCGGCTAACAGCTGACTGATGGTCGCGTTATAACTCTGAACTTCATCGGGCACATTTAACAGGCGCGCCATAACGTTATTCACCCAAGTCAGTGCACCGGCATCGGCTGCTTCAAAAGCCGTGGTAAAGTCTGCCCAATCGGGTGGATTAGTGCTGAGAGTTGGTAAATTCGATGATAAAAAACTGGTGACTAAGGTGTTCACAGCCACAACATTTTCTTTATAAGAAGTCTGCTTAACTGCAAGTGATAGCGCATTTTTACTAATTGCTAGTGCAAGAGCCATATCGTTTTCCTTGTTTGTATTCTTATTTTTAGGGAGCTTCATGTCGTTCGAAGCGCGGCAATCCTAATCCATATGGCAACATTAAAAACAGGAACAAACACTCATATTATAGGTTAGATGACATTGATCAGAGGTAGCGCACAGAGCCGCTACAGAGAGGGTAAGGAGGAGATAAAACGATGCGTATATTGAGTATGAGATTTAAACTGTAAGCGGTTTTTACACTTTTTAGATTTTTTTCCGGCCATAAAACCTGATAGGGATATCAGGCTCCGGGGCAGGAAAGAGAGTTGATTACTTAAAACAATTACTGAGCCCAGTAAATCGATACCGGTGTTGACTGCTGCTGCAAAATCGCGCGAATCGGCAATTCCATTACATCATCTCCGGCATTCGCCTGAGCCAGTACCTGCTGCTTGCTGGCACCACTGATATGGATCATCAGAGACTCTGTATTCAATAGTCGCGGCAAGGTCATACTGATGCGCTGATGAGGTGCATCCAGGGGTGTTACCGCAATACAGTCGGCGCCGGAGTGCATATCAAGACCGCGCTCCAAAGCCTCAGAACCGGGGAATAGTGAAGCCGTATGGCCATCGTCCCCCATGCCCAAGATAACCACCGTAAAGCGATCAATAGCATTCAAGCGTTGCTGGCATATCACTTCACCGTCGAAGGCATTTTCAGCACTATTTTTTAGCGCCAGATACTCGGCCTTGTGGGCTTCATTAATCAGCAGGTTTTCACGCACTAGCTTTTCATTGCTCGCGACATGGTCGGTATTGACCCAGCGCTCATCGGCCAGGGCAATAGTGACCTTGGACCAGTCGAGTTCAGACTGAGATAAAAGGTGAAAGAAACCCACCGGCGTGCGCCCGCCAGAGACTACCAGGGAGGCTTTGCCCTCAGCGGCTATAGCCGCTGCCAGTAGCCCGCTAACCTTAGACGTAAGCGCTGCATCCAGGGCTGAGGTATTTTCAAATTTAAACATCGACATAAGACTCGCCTTTTACCTTTCTACGATTTCAATCTTCTATATTTAGCGTCGGTTTTAAGCTTCGTACCAACTACGCTGGTCTTTTCCCATCAACATATCGGCTTTCGATGGGCCCCAGGTTCCAGCGCTATACGCTTTGGTACCAACCTTCTTGTCCGCCCATGAATCCAACAGCTGGTCACACCAACGCCAGGAGGCTTCAATTTCATCACGACTGACAAACAGCCACTGATCACCTTTGATCACTTCCAAAAACAGTCGTTCGTAGGCATCGGCAATTCGCGACTCGCCAGAGGAATCAAAAAAGTCCAGATTCAACGTGCGCTTTTCGAGGCTAAGGCGTTCCTTAAGACTCTGCTTTTTCGAGAACATTTCCAGTTCAATACCCTCGTTTGGCTGCAGACGAATGATCAAGCGATTCTGTGCGTCGCCATCTTTATCCGGGAAAATCGCGTGGGGAATTTCCTTATAGGTAATCACTACCTGAGTGACCTTATCCTGCATACGCTTGCCAGTACGCAGATAAAACGGCACCCCCGCCCAACGCCAGTTGTCCACATAGGCCTTTAGAGCAACAAAGGTTTCGGTATCATTGCTGCTCTCTTGACTACCCTCTTCTTCCTTATAGCCAACCACTGGCTCGCCAGCGACCCAGCCCGCGGAGTATTGGCCGCGCACCGACTGCTCAAGCACGTTGTTGCTATCTATAGGCTTGAGAGCGCGCAATATCTTAACTTTTTCCGCACGAATCTCATCGGCCTGGAGTGAATTTGGCGGCTCCATGGCGACCATGCAGAGCAGTTGCAGCAGGTGATTTTGAATCATATCCCGAAGCTGCCCAACATTGTCGTAGTAGCCCCAGCGGCCTTCAATGCCAACGGTTTCAGCCACTGTGATCTGCACATGATCGACACAGGTGTTGTCCCACTGGGAGTTGATCATGCGGTTGGCAAATCTCAGTGCCAGCAAATTCTGCACTGTCTCTTTGCCTAGATAGTGGTCAATGCGGTAAATATTGCGCTCATCAAAATGTTCACCGACAGTAGCATTAACCGCCCGGGAGCTTTTAAGATCTTTACCGATCGGCTTTTCCAGAACAATGCGCGCTAACTTATCAACACAGCCCGCTGCATCCAGATGGTTACAGATAGAACCGTAGAGGCTCGGTGGCGTGGCCAGATAATAGATCGCCGTGCGCTTTTCAACCAGCCACTCTTTGAGGGTCAAAAAATCTTTTTGCTGGGAGAAATCAATTTTCATATAGCTCAGGCGGCGACTGAACTTGCGCCATGTGGCGTCGTCCCAGTCGGACTCGGGAATATGGGTTTTTAAGCTGTCTTCAACCGCAGCAATAAATTCTTTACTGCCAATATCCTGGCGCGCCAAACCGGCAATGCGTACGCTGTCGCCCAGTAAACCGGCGCGATCCAGCTGATACAGCGCAGGGTATAATTTACGTTCAGAGAGGTCACCCTTGGCACCAAAGAGTACCAAATCAATATTGTTGTTCATCATTTAGCTCCCAATTACAGCAAAATTTACAGCAAAACTCATAGCAAAACTAA